>NZ_KB898093.1:0-367500 GCF_000377425.1 Thioalkalivibrio sp. ALE28
ATGAAGAGCACCAACATGCTCGAGCGGCTGAACGAGGAGATCCGCCGCCGGACCCGGGTGGTCCGGATCTTCCCCAACACCCACAGCTGTCTACGCCTGGTACGGGCCCTGGCCGTCGAAATCCACGAAGGCTGGCTGGAGGACAACCGCTACCTGAACATGGATCTGCTCAAAGAGCACAAGAAAATCCTGCTGAGGCAGGCCGAGGCCGCCTGAGCCATACCGACCAACCGAACATGGCTGACTCACTTCTGCACAACTTGACGCACACAACCTTCTCGAGGGTTGGTATGACCGCGATCACACTCCATACCAGAAGAAACCTTCGCGAGCTTCCTGTCTTCCTGTGACCCGCCCTTCTCCGTGTCCTCCGTGCCCTCTGTGGTAAAAAAGCCTTTCGCGGCCTCCAGGCCACAGCGGGCGGCTATTTCTGGCAGGTGGGGCAGTAGCTGCTGGCGCGCTGGCCGATGCGGCGGGTGCGCAGTACATCGGCGCAGACGTGGCAGGGTTCCCCGGCGCGGCCGTAGACGTGCAGGGACTGGCGGAAGTAGCCGTGGGTACCGTCCTCGCGGAGGAAGTCGCGCAGGGTGGTCCCGCCCTGCTCGATGGCCTCGGCCAGTACGGCCTTGATGTGTGCGGCCAGGCGCTGGTATTCCGCGCGGGTGACCCGGCCGGCCGCGCGACCGGGCCGGATGCCGGCGAGGAACAGGGCCTCGGTGGCGTAGATGTTGCCGACCCCGACCACGATGGCCTGGTCCATGATGAAGGCCTTCACCGGGCCACGGCGGCCGCGGCTGCGCAGGAAGAGGGTGTCGCCATCGAATGCGGGGTCCAGGGGTTCCGGGCCGAGCTCAGCCAGGAGCGGATGCGGGGTGCCGTCGTCCGGTAGCGGCAGACAGCAGCCGAAGCGGCGCGGGTCATGCAGTCGGACCTGATAGCCGTTGTCGAGGTGAACGATCAGGTGGTCGTGGCGCCGCAGTGATGTCTCCGGCGGGCAGTGGCGCAGGCTGCCGGACATCCCCAGGTGCAGCAGCACGCCGGCGCGATCCGTCTCCAGCAGGAGATACTTGGCCCGGCGGGCCAGTCGGTGGACCTGCGCATCGGTCAGTCGCCTGGTCAGGTCTTCGGGGACGGGCCAGCGCAGGCGTGGCTCGCGGACCTCGAAGGCGGTGATGCGGCGCCCGGCCAGCAGGGGTTCCAGTCCGCGTCGGGTGGTCTCGACCTCGGGCAGTTCAGGCATGCACGCCCTCGATCTCCAGCAGCAGCTCGCGGCGGCAGATGTCGCCGCGCACCCACTGCACGATCGGACCCGGGTGGGCCGCGTTGTAGTGTTCCGCCAGCACGGCCGCGACCCGGGGGCGGTCCTCCGGGCGGCGCAGGTAGACACGCAACCAGGACGGCCGGGGCAGCTTGCGCCCGGCGGTATTGTGCAGGGCCTGGAGGTTGGCGAGGGTCTCGCGCGCCTGGGCCACTACGTCGTCCGGGTGCCGGCTCTCGTGGCCGACGATGCTGGCGGTGCCGGAGAGCAGGATCAGCGGGCCGTCGGCCGTATCCAGTTGTGTGGCGCGGGCAAAGGTCGGGCTCTTCGGGCTGTAGCGCGCCGGGTAGTGGTAGGCGCTGACCTGGCGCGGGTTCTCCAGCGGTTTCGCCGGTGTCCGGGTGGCGATCAGGTAGATCACCAGCTGGCGCCGGTCGCCACCGATCGCGGTGGCGGCCGGCATGCTGGCCAGCGGGACCTGCAGAGCCTCCAGGGCGGCGGCGCGCCCGACACAGAACGCCTGGTAGCGTTCCAGTCCGTCCTCTTCGCCGTGGACATCGCCGAAGAAGTTCCAGATGCGCGCCAGGTGTTCGTAGCCGCGCGTGCGGCAGGCGGCCAGCAGCGACTGGTAGGCCTGTTCGGTCTGCTCCCGCAGCCCGTGGTCCGGGCCGGTCCAGCTCGCAAACAGCACATCGTCGTGTTCCAGCAGGTGCACGGGGCCCTCGCGGGAGGAGCGCGGCGTGCCGGGGGCGGTCCAGTATTCGACATAGTCATCCGGTGCCAGGGGGCTCAGGCCCGGATGGATCTCGAGGGTGCCGCGCGCGGCCTCGATCCCTGCGGGCTCGCGCAGCCGGATCCGCAACCCCGTGTCGGGGCCTGTCGCGGCTTCCGGCATCAGCTGGCTGCGCAGGGTGAGGGGCATCGTCTAGGGCTCCGCCAGGGATGCGAGAAGGTCCTCGGTCCAGCGTACGGCTTCCAGGTAGAGGCGGCTGGAGACCGGCGCGGGGACGGGGGCATTCGCGCTGTCGGGCGGCAGCGCGGGGCCCTCGAAGGCGGCAATGGTCGCCAGCAGCGGCGCCAGCGGGCCGCTCCCCTCCAGCAATGCCTGTTCCATCTCCGTGGACAGGTGGAGTTCGCCGAGGATGCGCCGCAGCGGCACACCCAGCACCCGGTCCAGGCCGGACAGCATGCCGAGCGTGAAATAGCGCTCGCATTCCTCCGGGGGCAGGCCCAGGGCGCGGGCCATCAGCATGCCCATGCGGGCGCGGATCATGACCTGTTCGAGACCGTGGCTCTGGCCGTCGGCGCCGCGCAGGACCATCAGCATCGCCAGGCGCTTGATTCGCCCCTGGCCCAGCCGCAGGATCGCGTCGTACAGGGAGTCCGTGGCCCGCCGGCCCCGGTAGGCCGGGCTGTTGGCGAGGCGCAGCAACTGGATCGCCAGCCCCGGTTCGGCGGCGATCAGGCTCTCCAGTTCGGCCGGCGTGGGATCGGGTGCCTGCAGGGCCTTCAGCAGGCGCAGCAGGGCGAGCTCCAGGCTCTCCAGGCGCTGCCCCTCGATCACGTGGGGGAAGGACAGGTGAAAGCCCTGGAACAGGCTGAACCCGAGGTGTCGGCAGCGCGCATAGTCCTCGGCGGTCTCGACCTTCTCGGCCAGCAGTTCCACTCCGAAGCCGCGCAGGGTGTCGACTTCCTGCTCCAGGCGTTCGCGGCCCAGGGTCAGCACGTCGAGCTTGACGAGATCGGCCAGCTCGACCAGTTCCGCGTGGCTCTCCTGGAACTGGTAGTCGTCGAGCGCAATGCGGAAGCCCCGGGCCTTCAGGCGTCGCACGGCGGCGACCACCTCGGTGTCGATCTCGACATCCTCGAGGATCTCCAGCACCACCTGCTCCGGTGGCAGGCTGGTGATGACGTCGTGCTCGAGGAAGCCGCGGGTCAGATTGACGAATGCCAGGTGCTCGCCGACGAGATGCTCCAGCCCGATGTCGATAAAGGCGCTGCGCAGGAGATCGGAGGTGGCCAGGTCGCCGTCGGTGACCGAGGCGGTATCCATGTGCCCCGCGCGAAAGAGGAGCTCGAAGCCGATCAGGTTCTCCTGATCGTCGAAGATGGGTTGCCGGCCGACAAAAATTGGTTGCATGCTTGCGTCAGGTGAACACGATCAATCACGGATGGGCGGCCACGACGAAGTGCGGCAGGCCGGCTCGGGAGGAACACACGCACCATGGATTCGATTGATGCGCCATTTGGCGAAGTCGTGGAGTTGCGTCAGATCCTGCACGACTCGGGGGTTCCGTTGCTGCGGGTTATTATCCGCGATGGCGAACGTTATACCAAGATCGAACTGGACCCGGCGACCGCGCATCGTTGGGGGCGCGTGATGACGCGCTGGGCGGAGACCGCCGCGGAGGGCAGCGCGGCATCCGGGAAGGGTGGTCAGCCGGATCCCGTTTGAGGATAGGCCCCGGGTACGCGTTGCGGTGCATCCGGGGCTTCCGGCCACGCAGACACAACACGCAGACACAAAAAGGGCCCGGCACCGCGTGAGCGGGCCGGGCCCTTTTTCGCCCGGGATCAGGCAATCGTGCCGGGAGGCGCGATTACTTGATCTTGGCTTCCTTGTACATCACGTGCTTGCGGACGACGGGATCGAACTTCTTGATCTCCATCTTCTCGGGCATGTTCCGCTTGTTCTTGGACGTGGTGTAGAAGTGGCCGGTGCCGGCGGAGGACACCAGGCGGATCTTGTCGCGTGCGGACTTGGCAGCCATCGTGAAGCCTCCTTAGACCTTTTCACCGCGGGCACGGCAGTCCGCCAGGACCGCGTCGATGCCGCGCTTGTCGATAATGCGCATGCCCTTGCTGCTGACGCGCAGGCGTACGAAACGGTTCTCGCTCTCCACCCAGAAACGGTGGGAGTGCAGATTGGGCAGGAAGCGCCGCCGCGTCTTGCGGTGGGCGTGCGAAACGTTGTTACCGGTCGCCGGGCGCTTGCCGGTCACCTGACATACTCGGGCCATCGGGGGACTCCGGAATTTGGGTCTACCAGAAAGACGGCGGACTATAGCGCAGCCCCGGGGCCGGTGCAAGGGAAAACCGGGTCTGCCGCGGCGCGCTCAGTTGGCCCCGGGGGCGCAGTGGGCCCGGACCCGGGGCGCCACGCCGCATTCGCGGGCCCAGGCCAGCGTCGCATCCAGCGGCATCGGCCGGGCGATGCCGAAGCCCTGGGCCGCGTCGCAGCCCCATTGTTGCAGGGTGTCCAGGGTGGCGGCGTCCTCGGCCCCCTCGGCCACCACCTTCAGCCCGAGATCGCGGGCCAGGCTGATGCTGGCACGGGTGATCTGGGCATCCACCGCGTGTTCCAGCATCTGGCGCACGAAGGCCTGATCGATCTTGAGGGTGGTGACCGGCATCCGCTTGAGATAGGCCAGAGAGGAGTAGCCGGTGCCGAAGTCGTCGATGGCGAGCGCCAGCCCGGCGGCGGTCAGGCGGTTGAGGGCGGTGATCACCTCGTCCGGATCGGCCATCAGGGCGGTCTCGGTGAACTCGAGCTCCAGGGCGCAGGGGGGCAGGCCGGAGGCGTGTACCTGTTCCAGCAGATGATCGGCGAATGCCGGGTCGAGGAAATTGCGTGCGGAGATGTTGATGCTGACCGGCATGGTCAGGCCGTGCTCGCGCAGGGTGGCGAGGTCCGCGAGGGCCAGGCGCAGGACGCGGCGCGTCAGCTCGTGGATCAGCCCGGTGCGCTCCGCCTGCGGTATGAACTCGCCCGGGGGTATGCGGCCGCGCGTGGGGTGTTCCCAGCGCAGCAGGGCCTCCAGCCCGATCAGCTGCCGGGTCTCCAGGTCCACCTTGGGCTGGTAGTGCAGGTGCAGCTGGCCGTCGTCCAGGGCGCCCTGGAGCTCGCCGAGGAGCTCGACCGTATGCAGGCTGTTGTCGTCGCTGCGCCGGTCATAGCTGCGGTAGCGACGGCCCGAGTGGCTCGCCTGGTGCATGGCCATCCAGGCCTTGGTCAGCAGCCGGGTCGGCTCGTCCTGCTCGTGGAAGGGGAAGGACGAGATCCCCGCGTGGGCCCCGAGATAGACCGGGATGTCGTAGACCTCGAAGGGGGCCTGCAGGGCGTCGATCACCGCCTGGGTTACCGCCAGGGCCTCCTTGCGCCCGCGGTGCGGCAGGATCAGGGCGAAGTGGTCGTCGTGGACATGAAACACGTCGGCCCCGGCAGGACCGGCCACGCCCTGCATGCGGTCGGCAATGCCGCGCAGCAGGGGGCGCTCGGCGGCCAGGCCGAGGGCGCTGATGCTGTCCTGGTAGTTGTCCATTTGCAGGCTGATCACGAACACCCGTGTGGCGGCGGCCTGCGGGGACTCCGCCTGGCGCATCAGCTGCTGGACGTACTGTTCCAGCGACTCGCGGTTGGGCAGGTTGGTTACCGGGTTGGTGTAGGCCTGCTCCAGCAGGCGGCCGGAATGCCGCCGCAGGGTGTCGAAGAGCCAGCCGGAGAAGCCGCCCAGCACCACGTAGATGCCCGTGCGCGTGAGCCAGTTCAGGGCGGGCTGGGCCGCCCCGGTGGTGGTGTCCAGGGGCATGAAGGGCCCTAGGAGCAGGCCGGCCAGCAGCCCGAAGGCCAACCCGCCCCACAGGCCGAACAGGGCCGCCCCCAGCAGCACCGGGATCAGGATGAAGTTGAGATAGGCCGTGGAGGTGCCGCCGGTCTGAAAGACCAGCAGGGTGACCAGTGCCATCAGGAGCGCGGCGGCGGCAGTCCCGGCGACCCTCCAGCGCTTGTGGATGCCTTGCGAGCGCCCATGCGACCAGGCGTGGTACGGGGATGCCCCCATTCCGGTTCCTTCGGCTTGCGCCATGATGTCGTGATTCCCTTATAGACGTTTCTCGCGCGGGCGGGGCAAGGATCCGGGCCGATGCGTCCGGGAGGCGGGTCGCTGTTGCCCGTCGCGGGGGCTTGGTAGCATCCGGGGATGGTACGGACTTTATTCTCCAGGACGGGGCGGCATGGCTGATCGGCGGTTGCAGGTCTTTCTAACGGTGGCGCGGCTGTTGTCCTTCACCCGCGCCGCCGAGGTGCTGCACATGACGCAGCCGGCGGTGACCTTCCAGGTGCGGCAGCTGGAGGAACAGCTGGATACCCGGTTGTTCGATCGCAATCACAATCGGGTCACACTGACCGATGCCGGGCGGCTCGTGCAACGCTATGCCGAACGCATCTTCGACACCTACGGCGAGCTGGAGGCCGCCCTGCGCGAGCTGAAGGGCGCGAATGGCGGGGCGCTGGTGATCGGGGCCAGTACCACGGTGGCGGAATACATGCTGCCGGCGCTGCTGGGGGCCTTCCGTCGCGAGCATCCGGATATCGGCATCCGCCTGCGGGTGGGCAATACCGAGAGCGTGGTGCTCATGGTCGAGGAGGGCAGCGTGGATCTCGGCATTGTCGAGGCCCCGGTGACCCACCGCAGTCTGCAGGTACAGCCCTGCCTGGTCGATCAGTTGCGCCTGATCGTGCCGCCGGATCACGAACTGGCCAAGCGCGAGAGCGTCCGCGTCGCGGACTTCATCGAGCGCCCATTCATATGCCGCGAGGAGGGTTCCGGGACCCGCGAGGTCATCATGGAGTACCTTGGGCGCGCCGGGTACGACCGCAGCAGCCTGCGGGGCTGCATGGAACTGGGCAGTTCGGAGGCGATCAAGGGTGCGGTAGTGGCCCGTATGGGGCTCTCGGTGCTGTCCGAGGCGGTGGTGGCCAAGGAGCTGGAACTGGGCGAACTGGTGGCACTGCCACTGTCACCGCCGCTGGAACGGCCGATCTCCCTGGTGCACGCGCGGCAGAAGTTCCGCGTGCCCACGCTGGAGGTGTTGATGCAGTTCCTGCGCGGATACTGCACGGCAGAGGAAAACCGGGATTGAGGTACGCGGTGCGGTCCGCGATGCCGGGCAACCGCACGGCCGTCATGTGCGTTGTTCGCCGGTCGGAGTGACGCCGCCGCGAGCCGGCCCCGATCCGTGTTTCCCTCGCCCGGCCCCGAATACAAAATCAGGATAGACGCGACATGAAGAACTACTGCGTAGTGCAGCATACCTATTCCGAGTTTCTCGGACTGATCGAGTCACAGCTGGAAAAACGCGATATTGGCTTTTCCTACTATCGGCCGTTCGTGGGGCAGGACCTGCCCGGTTCCGCGGCCCAGTTCGACGGGCTGTGGCTGCTGGGCGGCGCCTGGCCGACCGCGGATCACGAGGAGAACCCGCAGGTCCCGGACGAGCTGTCGCTGATCGACATCTTCCGCCGTTCGAAGCGCCCTGTGGTCGGGATCGGCATGGGCGGTTTGCTGGTGGCCGAGCAGGCCGGTGGCACCGCCCACGAGGACCCGATGTATCGCGCGCGCTTCGTGACCGCGCACAAGACCGCGGCGGGCGAGGGCGACGAACTCGCCGAGGCCCTGGATGGCCGGCGGGTGCTGCAACTGGTCAATGGCCGGGTCGACCTGCCGGACGGCGTGCAGCCAGTACTGGTGGACGACGACGGCGACTGGCTGGCGATCCGGCCGGATGAACTGACCTATGGCATGCTGTTTCGACCCGAGATGAAGCCCGGGATGCTCGAGGACATCATCATGGAGGCGCGTCACAACCCGCCGCCGAACATGGGCGAACTCCTGGGCGAGGCGCGCATGGAATGGGGCGAGATGCAGAAGGTGACCGAGGACGTGATCGTGGCGCTGGTGAAGGCGCTGGGCCTGATGCAGGAACGCCGCAAGATGCCGGTATTCAGCCTGAAGATCGAGGACGAGGGATGATCCCTCCACTGGGCATGGGCAGCGATGGCGGTCTGTCGGGAGGCGATCTCGGCTCGGTGCTGGGGGGCGCGCGCAAGAAGGGCCGCGAGGACCCGGCGCGGGCGATCGCCGAGATCGCCGTGCGGCTGTCGCCCGAGGACCAGGCCAGCCTGCTGAAGTTTGCCCGCTTTCTGGAGCAGGAATCGCCGGCCCCCGCACCGGAGCCGGTGCCCGAGCCGGAGCCCATTCCGCGGCCGGAGAACGAGTCGGTGATCAAGGCCATGCGCCGCCTGTCCGCCACCTACCACATGCTGGATCGCTCCAAGCTGCTGAACGAGACCTCGGCCCTGATGGGGCAGCACGTGATGCAGGGGCGTCCGGCGGTGGAGGTGATCGACGAGCTGGAGGTCGTCTTCCGTACCCATTACGAGAAGGCGGTGGCCCAGGACCCGACTCGTTCCGCGGACGGGGATGACCCGGAGGCGGGAGGGCCGTCGCGATGATCGACATCCTGCGTCAGTGGTACCAGCGTCATTTCACCGATCCGCAGGTGGTGATCCTGGCGTTTCTGCTGCTCGCGGGATTCCTGGTCATCATCTTTGCCGGGCGCATCTTGGCGCCGCTGCTGGCCTCGCTGATCATTGCCTACCTGCTGGAGGGGGCGGTGCGGAGGCTGGTCCTCTGGCGCGTCCCGCGTATCCTCGCGGTCACCTGCGTGCTGCTGGCCTTTCTGGCACTCACCGTTGCGGCGCTGTTCAGTGTGGTGCCGCTGATGTCGGCCCAGGTCACCCAGCTGGTGCGCGAGCTGCCGGGCATGATCTCGGAGGGCCAGAAGCTGCTGCTGCAGCTCCCCGAGCGCTACCCGCAGCTGATTACCGACGAACAGGTCCTCGAGCTGATGGGGGCGATCCGCGCCGAGGCGACCCTGCTGGGGCAGCGCGTGGTGTCCTTCTCGCTGTCCTCGGCGCGGCACATTGTGGACGTGGTGATCTACCTGATCGTGGTCCCGCTGATGGTGTTCTTCATGCTGAAGGACCGTGACCTGATCCTCGGCTGGGTGCGCGGGTTCATGCCCCGGGATACCCACCTGGCCAGCCAGGTGTGGCGCGAGGTGAACCTGAAGATCGCCAGCTACGTGCGCGGCAAGTTCATCGAGATCGTGATCGTCTGGGCGGTCACCTTCCTGACCTTCAACTGGTTCGGGCTGGAATACGCGGTGCTGCTGTCGTTCATGGTGGGCATCTCGGTGATCATCCCGTACATCGGGGCGGCGGTGGTGACCATCCCGGTGGCCGCGGTCGCCTATTTCCAGTTCGGCCTGAGTTCCGAGTTCGCCTGGGTGCTGATCGCCTACGGGGTGATCCAGTTCCTCGACGGCAACGTGCTGGTGCCGCTGCTGTTCTCCGAGGTGGTCAACCTGCACCCGGTGGCGATTATCGCCGCGGTGTTCGTGTTTGGCGGCATCTGGGGGCTCTGGGGGGTGTTCTTCGCCATCCCGCTGGCGACCCTGGTGCATGCGGTGATCAAGTCCTGGCCGCGAGCCCAGCACCCGCCGCCCGAAACCTCGACGGACGGCGAGGCCGGTTCGGCCGAAGCCGTCACCAAGTAGCCCGAAATCCCGGACCTCCGCCGCGCCCGCCCGCGGGCCCGGCGGCTGGTTGGTCCCCATTCGATAACAAGAAGAACGCATGACCGGAACCGAGATCCTGATGAATGTGACGCCCCAGGAGAGCCGTGTGGCCCTGGTGGAAAACGGCGTCCTGACCGAGCTGCACCTGGAACGCACCCGTCGCCGCGGGATCGTGGGCAACATCTACAAGGGTCGGGTGGTGCGCGTGCTGCCGGGCATGGACGCAGCCTTTGTCGACATCGGCCTGGAGCGTACGGCCTTCCTGCACGCCTCCGACGTGGCGCCGGTGGAGCGCGAGGAGCTCAATGGCAATGCGCTGTCGGGCGGGGATGCCCCGGCAACCGCCGCGGGCAACGGGACCGCCAATGGCGGCGCGGCGCCGGCGCGCGAGGGCATCCGCGAACTGCTGCGCGAGGGGCAGGACGTCCTGGTCCAGGCGGTCAAGGACCCGCTGGGGTCCAAGGGCGCGCGTCTGACCACCTACATCACGCTGCCGTCGCGCAACCTGGTGCTGATGCCGAACCAGTCGAATGTCGGGGTGAGCACGCGCATCGAGGACGAGGGCGTGCGCGCGCGGCTGCGCGAGTCCATCGAGCAGCTGCGTGACGAGCTGGCCCCGCAGCACGGCTTCATCGTGCGCACCGCCGCGGAGCTGGCCGACTACGAGGCCCTGTACAACGATACCGCCTTCCTGAAGAAGGTCTGGGACAGCCTGCAGGAGCAGGCCGCCAGCGCGCCGCCGGGGACCGAGGTCTACGCCGACCTGCCGCTGGTCGAGCGCATCCTGCGCGACATGGTGGGAGTGGATATCGAGCGCATCCGTATCGACTCGCGCGAGACCTATCAGAAGGTCTGCAGCTTCGTCGAACGCTACCTGCCGGAACTGATCGGGCACATCGAGCATTACCCCGGCGAGCGCCCGATCTTCGACCTGTTCAACGTCGAGGAGGAGATCCACCGCGCCCTGGAGCGCAAGGTGGAGCTGAAGTCCGGTGGCTACCTGATCTTCGACCAGACCGAGGCGATGACCACGGTCGACATCAACACCGGCGGCTTTGTCGGCCATCGCAAGCTCGAGGAGACGATCTTCAAGACCAACCTGGAGGCGGCCCAGGCCATCGGGCGCCAGCTGCGCCTGCGCAATCTCGGCGGGATCATCATCATCGATTTCATCGACATGCAGGACGACGAGCACAAGCGCCAGGTGATCCGCGCACTGGAAAAGGCGCTGGAACGCGACCACGTGAAGACGCAGATCTGCGACGTCTCGCCGCTGGGGCTGGTGGAGATGACCCGCAAGCGCACCCGCGAGAGCCTGGAGCACCAGATGTGCGAGCCCTGCCAGGTCTGCGGCGGGCGCGGCTACCTCAAATCGGCGGAGACCGTCTGCTACGAGTTGTTCCGCGAGATCCTGCGCGAGGTGCGCCAGTACGACGCGCGCGAGCTGCGGGTCTTGGCGTCGCAGAACGTGATCGACCTGCTGCTGGACGAGGAATCCGCCGCGCTGGCGGAGCTGCAGAGCTTTGTCGGCATCCCCATCCGCTTCCAGGTGGAGACGCTCTACACCCAGGAACAGTTCGACGTGGTCTTCGTCTGAGCTATACCTAATTCAGACATGGCCCGGATTCGGGCGATTGTCGCCAGCGGGGAGGGAGAGACACCAAGGTGAAGCACGCGTGCGGACCCAGCATGGATCGGGGTCCCGGTCGGCCGGGCAGGCCGCGTTTTGATCGGGTGGGTGAAAAATGAGCATCCGTTCACAAAGTGTGCGCGTGACCCTGGGGGTCCTGCTGGCCCTGGTGCTGGCGCTGGTGATCGCCATCCTGGCATTGCGCCTGGCGTTGCCGCACTGGGACGGCCTGCACGCCTGGGTGGAGACGACCGTCAGCGAGCAACTGGAGCGCGAGGTCTCCGCCGCGGGCATCGAACTGGGCTGGGCCGGCTGGTCCCCGGCGCTGGTGGCGCGGGAGGTCCGGGTGGCGATGCCCGAGGGCGAGCCGGTTGCCATCGAGCGCCTCGGGATATCGCTGAGTGCCGGGGCCAGCCTGCGCAGCCGGCACCCGGCACTGGCGGTGCGGGTCGAGGGTGTGGATCTGCGCCTGGTGCGCCATGCCGATGGCCGGTTTTCCCTCCACGGGCGCGAGATCGGCATGGGTGAGGGGCGCTTGCTCACCATCCCGGTGGCGCAGTGGCCCGATGTCGAGGCGGAGGCGATCCGGCTGATCTGGGAGGACCGCGGCGCGGGCCTGGAGTCCGCCGCGCGGCTGGACCGGGCGGCCCTGCGCACGGCGCACGATGGCTCGCTGCGGCTGTTTCTCGACGGGGCCCTGGACGCGCCGGACGCGGGTGGGCATTTCGTGCTCGGGTTGCAGGCGCCGGCGGCCGATCTGCGCGATGCGCGTTTCTTCCTGGAAGCGGATGCGGTGGACCTGACCGCCTGGCAGCCGTGGCTGGCCTACCTGGGCTGGCCCGCGCCCGAGGGCACCGCGACGCTGCGCCTGTGGGGTGCGCTCGACGATGGCCGCATGGCCTGGCTGCGCGGGGATCACGAGACGACTCTTAGCCTGGCCGGGGAACCGGACGGTCCGGCCATCGGCCATCGATTCGACTGGCGGGTCCGGGACGGTCGGCACCGGTCGTCCTGGAGCGGGACGCGGCCGGGTTCCGGGGACCTGCGCCTGGCCTACCGCCTGGAGGGCGAGCCCCGCGAGCTGGTGGTGGATGCGGTGGAGCTGGCGGCCCGCGATGTCGACGTCGAGCCCTACGCACCCCTGCTCACGCTGCTGCGCCAGGCGGCGCCCGAGCTGGCCGAGCGCATCGCCGACCTCCATCCGCGCGGAACACTGGACCTGGCCCGGTTCGAGGCACGTCGCGAGTCGGACCGGCTGCAGCCGGTCTGGGCCGAGGCCGATGTGCGGGATCTCGGCTGGCGCGCCGCCGGGCACGGGCTCGGGGTGCAGGGAGCGGCGGGCTACCTGCAGTGGCGTCGCGGCGGCGTGGAACTGCTGCTGGACAGCCGCGACCTGGAGATCGATCTGCCGCGGGTACTGGCCGAGCCGGTGGTGCTGGACACCGCCCGTGGCCGCCTGCGCGCCGAGCGTGACGACTCCGGGCACTGGCATCTGGCGGGCGAGGGCCTGAATGCCGCGAATGCCGACGCCGCGGTACGCGGGCGCATGCGGATGCGGCTGGACGGGCACGCGGCCGGCCCGCGGGTCGATATCGCCATGGACATCCTGCGTGCCAACGGCGACCGTACCGCGCGCTACCTGCCGCTGTATCACCTGCCGGAGAACACCTATCAGTGGCTGGTGGACAGCATCGTGACCGGGGTCTCCACGGGGGGCGGCATGGCCTACCGGGGACGCGGAGAGGACTTCCCGTTTGCCGACGGCGAGGGGGTGTTCGACCTGTGGGCGGATGTCGAGGCGGGCATCCTCGACTACCAAGAGGGCTGGCCCAGGGCCGAGGACGTCAGCGGGCGGCTGCTGTTCCACAACGCGGGCTTCCGCGCCGAGGACGCGCGGGGCCGCATCCTCGACACCGAGGTGCATGCCACCCGGATCGGGATCGAGGATATGGAGAACGCGGTCCTCGAACTGGAGGGCACGGCCGATGGTGATGCCGCTGATCTGCTGACTTATCTGCGTCAGGCCGACCTGCTGGAGGAGGCGGCGGAACTGCGCGATCAGGCGCGCCTGACGGGCCCGACCCGGCTGGGGCTCTCCCTGACCCTGCCGTTGCAGGAGGGGCGCATGGACCAGACGCGGGTCGCCGGCACGCTGGATCTCCAGGGCACGCGCGCCGAGGTCCCGGGCTGGCCCGCGGTGCTGGAGGCCGTCGAGGGCCAGGTCCGGTTCGATACCGCCGATCGCATCGCGGCGGAGGATGTGACCGCGCGTGTCCATGACGAGACCGTCACCCTGGGGGCGGACTGGCCCCTGGATGGCGAGACCGCACGGCTCACGGCGCGCGGGAGACAACCCCTGGGGCCCTGGCTGGAGGATTTTCCGGAGCTGGCCCCCTACCTGGAGGGTGCGGCGCAGTGGGAGGCGCAATTGCGCCTTGGCCAGGCGGTGGATGGCGTGCGTCTGGACCTGAGCTCGGATCTGGTGGGTGTGGCGATCGACTGGCCGGAGCCGATCGGCAAGCCGGCGGAGGAGGCCCGCGCGCTGGAACTGACGCTGCCCTTGGGGCATGACGGCGCGGGCATTGGCCACCTGACACTGGGCTCGGTCCTGCGGGCCCACCTGCGTCTCTCCCCGACTGCCGCCCCCGAGGATCCGGCCGTGCGCGGCGCCGAGCCCCGCACGGCGGCGCGCGGGATCGCCCTGCAGGCCCTGGCGCTGGAGATTGGCGCTCCCCGAGCCAGCGCCCTGGCCCTGCCGGGGGCGGGTGTGTCCGTGCGGGCTCGCCTGCCACGGCTGGAGGTGGACCCGTGGCTCGAGGCCCTGGGCGAGGCCCCCTGGGGCGGTGCGGTGGATCTGGGCGCGGCCGGCGACGACGCCGAGGAGGCGGAGCAGGCCGTGGCGCTGACGCGCCTGGAACTGGATATCCGCGACCGTATCCGCTGGGGCGGGCGGGACCTGCCCGGGCTGCGCTTTCTGGGCCGGCGCGGGGACGCGGGCTGGGATCTGGAGGTGGCGTCCGACTGGCTGGCCGGCGAGGCTCGGTGGCGCCCGATGGCCGCTGGCGGGCGTGATCGCTGGGAGGCGCATCTGCGCCACCTGATTCTGGACGATCTCGAGTGGACCGGCGCTGGCGAAGAGGCCGAAGCGGAGGTGCAGCCCGTCACGGCCGGGGGGTTCGAGGATCCGCGGGCCTGGCCGGCGGTGGACCTGACGCTCGACAGCCTGGCGCTGGGCGATTACCGTTTCGCGGATATCGAACTGGGCCTGGAGCCGCAGTCCAGCGGTCTGGTGATCCGGGACCTGGAGGTCCGTGCCCCGGAGGGCGATCTCCACGCCGATGCCGTGGGCGTCTGGCGGGTGTCCGCGGAGGGTCTGCCGGAGACACGCCTGGATGCGACCCTGTCCGGTGACGACTGGGGCGCGGCCCTGCGGTCGGCGGGGCTGTCGCGGGCCCTGGTCGGGGGCGCCGGCGACGGGTCGCTGTCGCTCGTCTGGCCGGGGCCGCTGTACGCCCCGAGCCTGGCGCAGCTGACAGGGTCCGTGGAGCTGTCGCTGTCCGACGGGCGCCTGGCGGATGTCGAGCCGGGGGCGGGTCGCCTGCTGGGGCTGGTCAGCCTGGACGTACTGCCGCGGCGGTTGCGGCTGGATTTCCGCGACGTGTTCACCGAGGGTTTGACCTTCAGCGAGCTGACCGCGGACGCCGTGCTGCGCGACGGGGACCTGCATGTGCCCGACCTGCGCCTGGAGGGACCCTCGGCCAAGGTGCGTCTGAGCGGCCGCACCGGGCTGGTGGCACGTGACTATGATCACGAGATCGTGGTCGTGCCGAGCCTGCGCACCGCGCTCCCGATCGTCGGGGCCCTGGTGGGCGGCCCCGTGACCGGGGTTGTGGTGCTTCTTGCGGAACGCGTGCTGGGGATCGGGGATCAGATAGAAGAGGCGGCCCGCGTCGAGTACGCGGTGACGGGCCCCTGGGACGACCCGCAGGTACGCGTGCTGGTGGAGCCGGCAGCGGAGACCGACGGGGCCGACAACGACTGATACCGGCGCGGGCAGTGGCGCCCCGACCGGTCTCGCAACGGACAAGCGGAGCAACATGACTCAGGTAGCGGCCATCCAGATGGCCTCCGGACCCCAGCCCCAGGCGAACCTCCTGGAGGCCAAGCGACTGCTGCAGGAGGCGGCCGACAAGGGCGCGCGCCTGGCGGTGTTGCCGGAGAACTTCGCCTTCATGGGCATGCAGGAGACCGATGTCCTCGGCATCGCCGAGGTCGCCGACGGGGCCGGTCCGCTGCAGGCCTTTCTCGCCGAGCAGGCTCGGCGCCTCGGGCTTTGGATCGTCGGCGGGACTATCCCGCTGCAGACCGCGGGCGGCGACCGGGTGCGGTCCGCCTGCCTGGTGTTCGACGATCAGGGGCAGCAGGTGGCGCGCTACGACAAGATCCACCTGTTCGACGTGCGCCTGCCGGACAGCAGCGAGGCCTATACCGAATCGAAGGTCTTCGAGCGCGGCGACCAGGTGGTGGTCGTGGATACGCCGGCCGGCCGCATGGGCCTGGCGATCTGCTACGACCTGCGCTTCCCCGAGCTGTTCCGGGCCCTGCTGGATCAGGGGGCGGAATGGGTCGCCCTGCCGGCGGCCTTCACTGCGCAGACGGGGCAGGCGCACTGGGACGTGCTGCTGCGGGCGCGCGCCATCGAGAACCAGTGCTACATGCTGTCGGCGGCTCAGGGCGGGTTCCATGTGAACGGCCGCGAAACCTATGGCCACAGCGCCCTGGTGGATCCGTGGGGCCGGATCGTCGGCCAGCTCCAGCGCAACCCGGGCGTGCTGCTGGCCGATCTGGACCGGGCCCAGGCCGCGCGCATCCGCAACAGCTTCCCGGCCGTGGAGCATCGCCGCCTGCCGTGCCCCGGGACCACCTGATCCGGCGACATAAACCCGCAACGCCGGCGCGCTTGAAAGCGCGGGCGGTGCCCCAAGCTCCATACTGAACCGACAAGTGCTGCCCCGCCTGCAAGTGCGGCGGGGCAGCCGATCTCCGAACCCGAGAGGACTGCATGATCGACCGTCTTGCGCAACAGACCCTGCTCGACCCCGCCGGTCTCGGCGACAGCGAGCTGAGCACCCTTCTGGGTACCACCTTCGGTCACGGCATCGACGGGGGCGACTGCTACTTCCAGTTCGCCAGCCAGGAGGGGTGGTCGCTGGAGGATGGCATCGTGAAGTCCGCCAGCTTCAATATCGAGCGCGGGGTCGGCATCCGCGTGGTGCGTGGCGAGCAGACCGGGTTCGCCTATTCCGACGACATCGCGATGCCGGCCATGCTGGAGGCCGCGAAGACCGCGCGCAGCATCGCGAGCGCCGGTCAGAGCGGGCGCATCGCCGTGGCCTCGCGGTCGCCGTCGCGCCCGGCGCTGTACGCCCCCGACAACCCGCTGGATTCGCTGGACGAACAGACCAAGATCGACCTCCTGAAGGAGGTGGATGCCGTGGCCCGCGCCGAGGATTCGCGCGTCACCCAGGTGATGTGTTCCCTGGCCGGGGTGCACGAGGTCGTGCTGGTGCTCAACGCCCGCGGCGAGCTGACGACCGACGTGCGCCCGCTGGTGCGCCTGAACGTGCAGGTCATCGTCGAACAGGGAGGGCGTCGCGAATCCGGGACCTCGGGCGGCGGCGGACGCTTCGGCTACCAGTACTTCCGCGAGTCGGACCGGGCCGCCGGCTATGCCCGCGAGGCCGTGCGCCAGGCGCTGGTCAACCTGGAGGCCCGCGAGGCCCCGGCCGGGACCATGAAGGTGGTGCTCGGCCCCGGCTGGCCGGGCGTGCTGCTGCACGAGGCGATCGGCCACGGGCTGGAGGGCGACTTCAACCGCAAGGGCACCTCGGCGTTCTCCGGGCGCGTCGGCGAGCAGGTCGCGGCGAAGGGCATCACCATCGTCGATGACGGCACCCTGGAGGGGCGGCGCGGCTCGCTGAACGTCGACGACGAGGGCAACCCCACCCAGCAGACCGTGCTCATCGAAGACGGCGTACTGCGCGGCTACATGCAGGACGAGATGAACGCCCGCCTGATGGGCACGCGCTCCACCGGCAACGGCCGCCGCGAGTCCTATGCCCGGCTGCCGATGCCGCGCATGACCAATACCTACATGCTCGGCGGCGACGCCGACCCGGAGGAGATCCTGGCCTCGGTGGACGACGGCCTGTACGCAGTCAATTTCGGCGGCGGCCAGGTGGACATCACCTCCGGCAAGTTCGTGTTCTCCGCCTCCGAGGCCTATCGGGTGGAGAAGGGCAAGGTGACGTACCCGGTCAAGGGTGCGACCCTGATCGGGAATGGCCCGGATGTGCTGACGCGGGTATCGATGATCGGCAACGACATGAAGCTCGATTCCGGTATCGGGACCTGCGGCAAGGAGGGCCAGGGCGTGCCGGTTGGCGTGGGTCAGCCCACGCTGCGGATCGATGGCATGACCGTGGGCGGTACCCAGGCGGCGTGAGCGCTGCGGGACCGGAGAATCGGCGTCGAAACGGCGACAAGGAGGCAACAGATGAATCTCGATTTCCTCGAACAGGAACGTTCCCTGCCGGAAGGGCATGGCCACGACCAGATCGTGCAGTGGCATGTGTTCCGCGCGCGCGACAAGGCCGAGCAGTTTGCCCACCACGTCGAGCTGGGCGAGGGCCAGGACCTGGTCGGCGGCTGGACCCGCGACAGCGTCGGCATGCTGTACTGGGTCGGCGTGCATGTCGACGACCTTGAGCGCTGGGGTAACGCCGGCGCGGTCCACAAGCACGGCGCCCGGGTGGACTAGATCGCCCGGCACCGCTCGCGGTCCCGGGTTGAATGGCCCGGGGCCGTTTCCCTGTTTCTGTATCCCTGACGGATATCCCCGACTCGTCCCTTTATAGCGGAACCCTGCATGAGTACATCTCCCGAACGCGTGAGCCCGGAATCCCTGTCCCAGGACGGCGAGGTCCAGGCCCTGTCCCATTCGCCGGAATCCCTCCAGGCACGGGTCCAGCGCACGCTGGAGGCCGCGCGCGAGCGCGGGGCCTCGGACGCCCAGGCGGTGGTTAGCCACAGCGTCGGGCTGGAGCTGGGTGTGCGCAAGGGGGAGATCGAGAGCCTGGAGCACGAGCGCGACCAGAGCCTGTCGCTGATCGTCTACTTCGGCCAGTCCAAGGGGGCGGCCTCCACCACGGACTTCAGCGACCAGGCCCTGATCGACACCGTCGAGGCCGCCTGCCGCATCGCCCGCTACACCGAGCCGGATCCGTATGCCGGGATGCCGGACCCCGCGTTCAAGGCGAGCGACTGGGAGGACCTCGACCTTGACCACCCCTGGGGCTGCAGCGCCACTGAGGCGACCGAACTGGCCCGCGCGATCGAGGCCGCGGGCTTCGCGGCCGACGACCGGATCGAGAACTCCGAGGGCGCCAGCGTCAGTACGCGGCGCGCCATGGCCTTTCTCGGCGACAGCCAGGGCTTCATGGGGGGCTATCGCAGCACCCGGCACTCGCTGTCCTGCGCCTTGGTGGCGCGCGACGCGGCCGGCATGCAGCGCGACTATGCCTACACCGTGGCCCGCCACGCGGGCGACCTGACCGCCGCCGAGGCGATCGGGCGCGAGGCGGCCGAGCGCACCGTGCGCCGGCTGGGCGGGCGCAAGCTCTCCACCCGCACCTGCCCGGTGCTGTTCGCGCCGGAGATGGCGCGTACCCTGATCGGCAGCTTCACCCGCGCGATCTCCGGGCCGGCCCAGTACCGCGAAAGTTCGTTCCTGTTGAATGCCGTGGGCGAGACCGTGTTCCCCGCCTGGATGCAGATCGAGGAACGCCCGCTGACCCCGCGCGCGCTGGGCAGCGCACCCTTCGACGGCGAGGGGGTGCGCACCCGCAACCGGCCGCTGATCGCCGATGGCGTCCTGCAGAGCTATACCCTGGACAGCTACGCCGCGCGTCGGCTGGGGCTGGAGACCACCGGCAACGCCGGTGGCGCGCGCAATGTGACCGTGGCCCCGGGGGACAAGGACTTTGACGCCCTGCTGTCCGAGATGGGTACCGGCTTCCTGGTGACCGAGCTGATCGGGCAGGGCGTGAACATGGTGACCGGCGACTACTCCCGCGGGGCTGCCGGGTTCTGGGTCGAGAACGGCGAGCTGCAGTACCCGGTGGAGGAGATCACCATCGCCGGCAACCTGAAGGACATGTTCCGGCGCATGGCGGCCGTGGGCACCGACGTCGACCGCCGCGGCAACATCCACACCGGCTCCATCCTGATCGAGTCGATGACCGTCGCCGGCGACTGAGCCGCCCTCGCGGCGCGCGCCCGGCAGTGGGCGTGCGCCGCGCATTCCCCGGTACCCTCCACGCTGCTACGCTCGTCGTGTGGCTGCATGGCCGTGACCGCCCGATCCCGCGAGGCGGCGGCCTAGGGAGACGCTGATTGAATCGCACGTCCGCGTTGGTGCCCCCCAGTTTTTCGAAACAAAGCGCTCCGAGACAAGGCGCGTCGTGCAGCGGGTAGTGGTTCTACCCGCCCCTTTTTGATGGATTGGGGCGCAACGCAGGATCGGGGAACAGGGGGCACCAACCCCACAACTCATCGAAAGCAGGGGCTCGGCCGCCCGTTGTTGATCGAAAACGGGCGCGCGCACGGCGTTGCGGCTCCCTTGTGCAGAATGACTGCACGGCAGTCACCGCGCCTTGTTCGCACGCAAAAGCGACTCGAGCGCGGACGTGCGATTAAATCAGTGTCTCCCTAGCGCGGGCGAGGGACAGCCATGAACTTTTTCGAACAGCAGGACCAGGTGCAGCGCAGGACCCGCTGGTTGCTGGTTCTGTTCGCCCTGGCGGTGCTGGCGGTTGTCGGAGTGCTGGGCATTGCGGTCTGGCTCCTGGGCGGCAGCGGTGCGGCGATCGCCTGGACCATGGGGATCACGGCGGGGCTGATCGTGCTCGCGAGCCTGTACCGGGCCTGGCAGCTGCGGGCCGGGGGTGGCGGCCTGATCGCGCAGGAGATGGGCGGCGTGCGCATCGCGGGCAACCCCGCCGACCCCCAGTGGCAGCGGCTGCGCAACGTGGTCGAGGAGATGGCGATTGCCTCCGGGATGCCGGTGCCCGAGGTCTACGTGCTGGAACAGGACCTGGGCATCAACGCCTTCGCGGCCGGGTTTGCCCCGAATGACGCGGTGATCGCGGTCACCCGCGGCGCCCTGGACAGCCTGGAGCGGGCCGAGCTGAAGGGGGTGGTCGCGCACGAGTTCGGACATATCCTCAATGGCGACATGCGCCTCAACATGCGCCTGATCGGCATCCTCTACGGCATCGAGGTCCTGGCGCTGCTGGGCCAGGGCGGGCTGGCACGCCGGCGCCGCCGCCACAAGGGGGATGTCGCGGATACCGGGGTCGGGGTGCTCAGTGTCACGCTGATCGTGGTCGGCTATGCGGGGTTGGCGCTGGCGCGCTGGATCCGCGCGGGCATCTCGCGCCAGCGCGAATACCTGGCGGATGCCCACGCGGTGCAGTTTACCCGCGAGCCGGACGGCCTGGCCGGCGCCCTGAAGAAGGTGGCGGCGCGCTATGCCGGTCTCAACGGCAATACCGAGGAGATCACCCATATGCTGTTTGCCAGCGACGCGATCGGGCAGCTCTTCGAGACCCATCCGCCGCTGCTGGAGCGCGTACGCATCCTGCAGCCGCAATTCGATCCGGAGGAGCTCAAGGGCCTGCGCGAGCGGCTCAATGCCCGCGTGCGCGAACGGGCGCGCGAGCGCGCGGTGGATGGCATGCAGCGCGAGCGCGAGGGGCGTCTGCCCGGGGCGGAGGCCGTGGAGGACGCCCTGGGTGGCCATCCGGCCCTGACCCACATCCTGGGGGCGGGGATGCTGCTGGCCGCCATCCCGGGGCCGCTGGCCTGGGCCGCGCGCTCGGAGGCGCGGGCGATCGAGGTGGTGCTGTATCTGCTCCTGAACCCGGACCCGGAGGTACGCGAACGGCAGCTGGCGGTGATCGGCGAGGCGCTGGGCGGCGACCTCCAGGAGGCCGTGCGTCGCCTGCAGACAGCGGAACCCGAGCTGCGGGACGATCTGCGCCTGCCCTTGCTGGAGCTCGGATTCCCGGCCCTGCGGCGCCTGGACGCGGACGACAGGGCACGCCTGCGGTCCCTGGTCGATCGCCTGATCCATGCCGACGGGCGAGTGGCGGTCTTCGAATACGCGCTGGGGCGTCTTCTTGACCGGCAGCTCGGGGACATTCAGGACCCGGCCGCCGCGTCCCGGCCGCGCCACGCTGCCCTGGAGGACCACCAGGAGGGTGCGCATTTCCTGCTGGCGGTGCTTGCCCATCACGGTCACGCGGCCGATCCGGCCGCGGCGCGCGCGGCGCTGACGGCCGGCGTGGGTGTCCTGACCGGCGCCCTGCCGCTGACAGTCGAGCTTCCAGAGGCCCTGACCGGTCCCTCCGGCGCCCGCGCCTGGGCCAGTGTGCTGGACCGTGTGCTGGAGCAACTGGATGGCCTGCGCATGCGCGACAAGGACCAGCTGATCCAGGCCATGGTCACCACCGCGAGCCATGGCGGGCAGGTGGTGACCGCCGAGGTCGAACTGATGCGGGTGATGGCGGCCGCGCTACATGTCCCGTTGCCGCTGGCCGTGGACGACTGGGCTGGATCCCAGCCGACCGGCGAGGGCGGCGTCTGAACGCGATGCGGGCAGAATCGCGGGTTTTGCGCTCGGTTGCCGCGGGGACGGTCTGGCCCGTGTGCGAACCGAAAAATAAATTCGCTGGCAAGTCACGGATCCCAAAGGGGTTTCGGGCCGGCACCCGAGAAAACCCGAAAAAACACTATCAATGCACCGCGGTTTGGGCGGACAATGGCCGCGAGGTAACGGTAACAGGCTCCATGCAGCACCAGGCGACACCCCGCAAGGGGCGTTCAGATTCGCAGTTCCGGTCCCGGTTGGGGCCGCAGAGAATCACGATCAATCTTCACCGTCGTTCGGTTGCCCTCCAGTCTCTCCCCCCTCGAAATCCCAATCCAGTACGTACAAAACAGAGGTAACCGAAATGGCTACAGGTACAGTGAAGTGGTTCTCCGACGAAAAAGGCTTTGGCTTTATTACCCCGACCGATGGCTCCAAGGACGTGTTCGTCCATCACAGCGCCATCCAGGGTAGTGGCTTCAAGTCCCTGGCCGAAGGCCAGAGCGTCTCGTTCGACGTCGAGCAGGGCCAGAAGGGTCCGGCTGCCGCGAACGTCGAAGCGCAGTAAGACAACCCCGGCGCGCAAGCGCCAGGTTGTTGAAGAGCCCCGCCTTGTGCGGGGCTTTTTCGTGTGGAGCCGGGTGCGCGGGGGAGGGCTGATGCGGGCCGTGCCTGCACGGATCTGCCCCGAAACGGCCGCATTTTCGTGTGGTTCGGGGCGCGGACCGTGCTACCGTTCGCGCATGAATGCTGTATTTCACCAGGCCCTTTTCCGGCCCCGCCGCGGATCGCTCGTCCGGGTGGGGCTGGTGGTCCTGTGCCTGCTGTTATTCGCGCAGCAGGCGGCGGCCCAGGGGCCCTACCGCGCGCCGGAGATGATCCCGGGGAGTCAGACCATCGAGGCCGCCGAGGCCTGGGCGCTGTTCCGCGCGGGGGTGCCGTTTGTCGACACCCGGTTGCGTGCGGACTACGAGGCGGGGCGGGTGTCCGAGGCGCGCAATCTGACCATCATGCGCGACCGGGACGACGAGCGGAATCGCTTCACCCGCGAGAACCTGCTGGAGTTCATCGGCGATGTCGACGCACCGGTGGTGATGTACTGCAACGAGCGGGACTGCTGGCGTACCGAGGCGGCCACCCGCCGCGCCCTGGAATGGGGCTTTACGAACCTCTACTACTTCCCCGGCGGCTTCCCGGAGTGGATCCGTTCGGGCTATCCGTTTGAATAATCGCGTGGTGTCTGCAGGCGCACCCACCGGGCGGCGAATCCGGCTCCAGACGATCCTGGCCGGGGTCATGTTCGCCGGGCTCCTGGTGCTGGGCGTGACGCTGGCCACCGGCACTCATCTCGCCGTGGGTCAGGCCGAGCAGCGCCTGGACCGGCTGGGCGTGGAGGGCCAGTCGGCCGCCTGGCGCCAGACGCTGGCGAACGAATGGCAGCGGATGCGCGCCGAGGCGACGGCCGTGACCCGCAACGAGGCGCTGATCGGCGCGCTGCGCGACGATGCCGGCATCCGGACCTATGCCGACCCCCTGTACAACCGGCTGCGCGCCGGGGGTATCGCGGACCGGATCGTGGTCGTCGATGCCCAGGGGGGCGTGCGCTACGACTCCGCGGACAACCACGGCGAACGCGTCCCGCTGGCGCGCGCGGCGCTGGAGGACGGGCGCTTCCACGAGGGGCTGCATCATGTACCCGGGGAGCGGGTCTATGCCGGGCTGGCGATCCCGGTGTATCGGGGGGGCAATCCGATCGGTGCAGTCGTGCAGTTGCGCGACCTGTCGACCTCCGCGCTCGAGTCCATGGCCGAAGCCATCGGGGGGCGCGCCGCGCTGCTGGATGAGCGCGGGCCGCTGGCGCTGACCGCGCCGTTCTTGATGGCGCTCGCGCCGGGCGAGCGACTGCACCAGCAGGCGGCGGCCAGCCGCGTTGACGCAGATGGCCGGCATTCCCAGCTGGTCTACCTGCCGCTGGTCCCGTTTGGTGGCGAAGAGGCGACGGCCACGGTGGTCCTGGCGCGGGATCTGACCGAATCGGTGGCGACCCAGAACCTGATCAATGCCACGACCTACGTCGCCGCCTTCGGGATGCTCGTGCTGATTGCCGGCGGGCTGTACCTGTGGCTGGGGCGCACCCTGCGCCCGATGCGGCGGGCCATGGATACGCTGGACCGGATCGGTCACGGGGACTTCGAGACTGATCTGCAAGCCGACTCGCGCGTGGCCGAGATCGCCCGCCTGCAGGAGGTGACCCGGACCATGGCCGGCCGCCTGGGGCATATCGTGGAGATCGAGGAAGAGAATGCCCGGCTGGCCTTTCGTGATGCCCTCACCGACCTGCCGAACCGGCGGCTGCTGCTGGAGCACCTGGAGCACGCCATCCACACGGTCAATCGCACCCGGCGCCACGCGGCACTGCTGCTGATCGACCTGGACAACTTCAAGACGCTCAACGACACCTGCGGCCATTCCGCCGGCGACCGCCTGCTGCAGGCCCTCGCGCAGCGGTTTACCGCGCGCCTGCGCGATCAGGATATCGTGGCCCGTCTGGGCGGGGACGAATTCGTGGCCCTTCTGGAGGAACTGAGCCCGGATCGCTCGCAGGCCGGCGCGGACGCCCAGCGCATCGCGGGCGAGTTGCTGAAGGCCATGCGCGAGCCGGTTCGCATCGACGATATCGAGCACGTGATGTCCGGGAGCATCGGCATCACGCTGTTCCCGCGTGGCTTTGACACCCCGGAGGAGCTGCTCAAGCAGGCCGATTTCGCGATGTACCAGGCCAAGCAGCAGGGGCGCAACGGGGTGCGCTTCTATGATCCCGCCATGCAGCGCACGCTGCTGCGCGAGGCGGAACTCGAGCGCAAGCTGCGCCGGGCCCTGCAGGGCGAGGAACTGGTGATCCACCTGCAGCCCCAGGTCGACCCGGAGGGGCGGATCCTCGGGGCGGAGGCCCTGATGCGCTGGCCGCAGCCCGATGGCAGCTGGATCTCGCCCGGTGAATTCATCCCCGTGGCCGAACACACCGGCCAGATCCTCGAGGTTGGGCGCCTGGCGCTGCAGCAGGCCTGCCACACCCTGCGGGCCTGGCAGGGGCGCCCGGTTCTGGACAGGCTGCCGATCTCGGTGAACCTGTCCCCGCATCATTTGCGCCAGCCCCGGCTCATGGAGGAGGTGACCACCATCCTGGACGAGACCGGGGCCGCCGCGCAGCGGCTGCATATCGAGGTTACCGAGAGCGTGATGGCGGATGCCTCGCAGCCCCTGATTGCCAACCTGGAGGCCCTGCGGGCCCGGGGCGTCGCCCTGGCGCTGGACGACTTCGGGACCGGCTACTCGTCCCTTGGCTACCTCAAGCGCCTGCCGCAGGACGTGCTGAAGATCGACCGTTCCTTTGTCCAGGACATCGAACACGACGCCGATGACGCCAATATCGTCGCGACCATCGCCGCCATTGCCCACAACATGGGGCTCAGCCTGATCGCGGAGGGGGTCGAGAACGAGGCCCAGCGGGACTTCCTGGTGCGCCACGGCTGCCATCGTTTCCAGGGCTATCTGTACCACCACGCGATGCCGGTGGCCGATTTCGAGGCACTGGTTGCGGCCGGAACGGACGCCGCCGATCACGGGACGATTGATACCCAAGGAGAGCAGGAATGATTCGGATACGGCAGGGCAGGTGGCGGTCGCGGGTGCTTGCCGGATTGTGGATTGGGCTCCTGGCCGTTCCGGTCGCCCTGGTTCACGCGGAGGAGACCCCGGCACCCTGGGGAAGCGCCGCGCCGGTGGAGCAGGACTATGCGGGCCTGAAGGCCGTCTATGATGTGACGGCCGGTACCCCGGAGGCCCTGGAGGACGTGCTGGATCACGCCGCCTACCTGAGCCGCATGACGGGTGACGATCCGTTCGACAGTCACATCGTGCTGGTCATCCACGGGGACGCACTGGACCTGTTCGCGCGTGAACACTTTGCCGAACATGAAACCCTGATGACCCGCGCCCGCGGGCTCACGCTGAATGGCGTCATCGAGTACCGAATCTGCCAGGCCGGCGCCGCCCGCCGTGGCTATGGACCGGAGGACTTCCACGGCTTCGCCAGCGTGGTCCCGATGGCCGATGCCGAGATCGTGCGCTTGCAGCAACAGGACGGCTACGGTTACATGCGCTGAGCCCGGGGCTGCCGGGCACGCAACCCGGACCCAGAGGGATCGAACGCATGACGGACCGCCAGCAACCGGGATTTCTGGAAGCCATCGAGCAGGCGGGCCTGCTGGTGGAGATCTGGGAGCACTTCCCGGAGAACATGTTCCTGATCCGGGTCGAGGGGCCGGACTTCCTGGTCGAGGCGGCCAACCCGAAGATGACGGAACTGTTTGGGCAGGACTGCAGCGGCAAGCGCCTGCACGACTTCCTGCCCTGGTCGGTCGCGGAGGAGGTGGTGGCGCACTACCGCGAGTGTCTGCGCCAGGATGCCCCTCTGCGCTACGAGGAACACGCAACCTTTCACGATGCCCGTGGCCAGGAACGCGAGGGGCACTGGCTGACCCTGCTGGTGCCCGTACACGACCCGAACGGGACCATCACGCACCTGTTCGGGGTCTCCCAGAATGTCACCGAGCTGCGGCTGGCGCGCGCGAGCCTGGAGCGCTACAACCGCGACCTCGAGGCCGTGGTCGACGAGCGCACACGGGCCCTGAACGCGGTGAACCAGCAGCTCCAGGAGGCGAACCGGCAACTGGAGGCGCTCGCCTCGAGCGATACCCTTACGGGGGTGGGCAACCGCCGGCATTTCCAGGCGGGGGCCGAGCGCGAGATGGAACGCGCGCGACGGCATGGTGGCGCCTTGTCCCTGCTCATGTTCGACCTCGACGGCTTCAAGAGCATCAACGACCAGGACGGTCACGCGGCGGGCGACGCCGTGTTGAGAAAGGTAGCGGCGAGCGTGCAGACGACCCTGCGCGCGAATGACCTGTTTGCCCGCTATGGCGGGGATGAGTTCGTGCTGCTCCTCCCCGATACGCCCCTCGCGGCCGCGCGCCAGATGGGCGAGCGCCTGCGTACTCAGGTGCAGGAGGACGCGGGTGTGGCCCTGAGCCTTGGGGTCGCCGGTTTCGAGGCCGCCGATACGCAGCTCGAGATGCTCGTACAACGCGCCGACGCCGAGGTCCTCGCGGCCAAGCGCGCCCGCAAGGCAAAGTAGAGCCCGGCCCGGCCCCCCGGATCACCCGCGGCGGCGGTCCTGCCGGCCGCACACGGGCCGGTGGTTCAGAGGCCGAAGATCTCGGACTTGAGGTTCCACTTGGAGGCCAAGGTCTCGGTGGCGTTGAGGAACTCCTCGGCGCGGGCCGGGTGGTTCCACTGGCCCTGGGCGATCCAGGCCAGCGCGGTGTCGCGGTCGGGGGCCAGAGACAGGATGTGGATCAGCTCGCCGGCATCACTGCCGATGACCTCGCCGCCCAGCAGGGCGCCGGTGTCCATGTCGCCGATCAGGCGCACGAAGCCCTCCGGCTCGTCCTGGCCCAGCGCGCGCGGGGAGGTCTCGAAGGCGGCGAAGCCGACCGCCGGTTCCAGTTCCTCGTCCTCGGCGTCATCCTCGTCCATGCCGAGACGCGCCATCTCCACCGCGGAGTAGATCGCGATTGGCACGAAGCGCTCGTCCTGTTCGCGGGTATTGCCGTTCTGGATGTTCTCCACCGCGATGGTGGCGTCCGCCAGGGCGTGGTTGGCGGTCTGCCATTCGCTGGCGACATCGCCGATGGCGTAGATGTTGTCGACATCGGTCTGCAGGGTGGGGCGGCGCTTCACGAAGCCGCGGGCGTCGGTCTTCACCCCGATTGCGTCGAGGTTCAGGCCCTCGGTATGCGGGGTGCGTCCGGTTCCGAGCAGGACCCAGTCGACCTCGAAGCTGTTGCCTTCGCTGTCGGTGATGGTGACGCCGTCATCCGAGGTCTCGACGCTTTCGTAGCCCTTGACCCGCACCGGCTCGATGCCGTCCGCGGCCAGCTGTTCCTTCAGCGTGCTCAGTGCCTGCGGGCTGAACTTCTGGGTGGACAGTGGCTTGGAGCGCGACAGCCAGGTCACCTGCTTGCCGAGATGATGGAAGATCCAGGCGAACTCGGTGGCGACAACGCCGGAGCCGATGATCGCGACGCGCGCGCCCGCCGGCGGTTTGTCGTCGAACAGCATGTCGGTGGTCAGTACGCGCCCGGGTTCGGCCGTGAACGGGGCCGGAACGGCGGCAGTGGCGCCGGTGGCGATGATGGTGTGGCGGGCGCTGACGGTCTCGGTACCGTCATCGGTGACGACCTCCAGGGTCTCGGCGTCGCGGAAGCTCGCAGTGCCGTGGCGGTACTGGATCTTCAGGTGCTTCATGTAGCCGAGGTAGGAGTTGCGCACCTCGGTGACCACGTCCTTCTGGTGGTCCCAGGCGCGATCCATGTCGGCCGTGAGGCTGCCGCTGATGCCGCGGCCCTCGAAGTGGCGCTGCGCGGCGACGGTGCGGGCGGTGTGGTACCAGTCCTTCTTGGGTACGCAGCCGCGGTTGAGGCAGCAGCCACCCCAGTCGCCCTTCTCGATGATGACGACGCTCAGTCCGCGCAGGGCGCCCAGAACGGCGGCACGATAGCCCCCGGGGCCACTGCCGATGATGGCCAGGTCAAAGGTCTCGCTCATGGTGTCTACTCGGTCAGGTCAATGATCGGGTCGTGCCATTCCAGCTGCGTGAGGTTCAGCTCGAACACGCGGCCGTCGGCCTCGTAGTCGAAACGCACCGGGACGTGGCGCAGCTCGCGCGCAAACCAGGCGGACAGCGCGACGTCGCTGTCCTTGCTGCGGCGGTCGATGCGGATGGTCTCCACGCGGCCGATCGGGGAGTCCATGGTCTCGCGTCCGACGACCTCGAACTCGTATTCGCGCAGGCGGTCGCGTTCCAGCGCCTGGATGGTCTCGCGGTCCCCCGCGGCGGCCAGTTCGCCGGTCTCCAGGCGCTGCATCATCAGGTACAGCGAGCCGAGGAAGTCCAGGGTCTGTTCCGGGACCTCGAGATCGAAGCGCTCGCTATTGATGGTGCCGATCGCGCGGTTGCTCTCCCAGTCGAAACGCGTCTCGACCTTGCGCTCGCGGCGCGGGGTGATCTGCTGGCTGCGCGACTGCACCAGCTGGAGGTCGCCGTTGCGGCTGTTCATCAGGGCCTCGCGGCTCAGCTCGAAGCGGCCGAGGATGCGCAGGAAGCCGGAGACATGGGCATCCATCGCCATGCGGGTCTGCACGTCCTCGTGGTTGAGGGTGATGCGCGCCTTGAGCGTATTGCCCATGGCGCTGGCCTCGTAGCTGGCGGTGTAGGGCGGGATCGGGCGCAGGTCGCGGTCCGCGGCTGCCGGGGTGGCCAGCAGGGCCAGCAGCAGGGCCGGCACCAGCGCCAGCATCATGAAAACTGCACGCCGGGTCATCGCGCGGCTAGCGCCGGTCGTCGGGGCCTGAACGTTCATGGGTGTCCTCGTCGAGTTGCAGCGGTGCCTCAAGCGGCCTGCCGTCGTCTTGCAGGATCCGCCCGCACCACTGAATTTCGCCTGAACACACGCGCCGGACGACCTCGGGGTACAGCCGGTGCTCGACCCGTTGCACGCGGGCGGCCAGGGTGTCGGGCGTATCGTCGGGCGCCACCGGCACGCGTGCCTGCATGATCACCGGTCCGCCGTCCAGCTCCGGGGTGACAAAGTGGACGCTGGCGCCGTGCTCGGTCTCGCCATCGGCCAGGGCGCGGGCGTGGGTATCCAGGCCGCGATACTTGGGCAGCAGCGAGGGATGAATGTTCAGCATGCGGCCGGTGAATCGGTCCACAAAACCTGGGGTCAGGATGCGCATGAAGCCGGCCAGGATGACCAGATCCGGGGCATAGTCCTCGATGGCGGTGGCCAGGTCGGCGTCGAAGGCCTCGCGCGAGGGGTAGTCGCGATGATTCAGGACACGCCGCGGGATGCCTTGCTGTTCGGCCAGCGCGAGCCCGCCGGCATCCGGCCGGTTGCTGATGACCCCGACCACCCGCGCGGGGATGCGGCCCTGTTCGCAGGCCTCGATCAGGGCGCCGAGGTTACTGCCGCGCCCGGAGATCAGGACGACCAGGCGCCGCGGAGTCGTGTCCGATTGCCCGATGGGTCCGCTCATGCGGCGGCGTAGGTGACGCCGGGCTGGTACTCGTCGCGTTCGCGGATCACGCCGATCGGCCAGCTGCGGATGCCGGCCCGCGCGAGCTGTGTGCTGGCGGCCTCAACCCGGTCCTCGGGGAGGATGACGGTCATGCCGATGCCGCAGTTGAAGGTGCGCAGCATCTCCTCGTCGGCGATGTCGCCGGCCTGCTGCAGCCAGTCGAACACCGGCGGCCGCGCCCAGCTGTCGGGGTCGATGCGTGCGCCCAGGGTGTCGGGCAGCACGCGCGGGAGGTTCTCGGTCAGACCGCCGCCGGTGATGTGAGCCATGGCGTGCACCGGGAACTGCTCCAGCAGTTCCAGCAACGGGCGCACGTAGATCCGGGTGGGGGCCATCAGGGCCTCGCCCAGCGTGATGCCGTCGGCGCCCGGCAGCGGTGCGTCGAGGCGCGTGCCGGCATGCTCCAGCACGCGCCGGATCAGGGAGTAGCCATTGGAATGGGGGCCGCTGGCCTCCAGGCCGAGGACGACATCCCCGGCGGCGACCCGGCTGCCGTCGATCAGGGCGTCCTTCTCGGCGATGCCGACAGCGAAGCCGGCCACGTCGTAGTCCTCGCCCTGGTACATCCCGGGCATCTCGGCAGTCTCGCCACCGATCAGGGCGCAGCCCGCCTGTTCGCAGCCCTCGGCGATGCCGGTCACCACGTCCGCCGCGATGTCCACATCCAGGTGGCCGGTGGCGTAGTAGTCAAGGAAGAACAGCGGTTCGGCCCCCTGGACGACGATGTCGTTGACGCACATCGCGACCAGGTCGATGCCGATGCGGTCATGCCGGCCGGTCTCCTGCGCCAGGCGCAGCTTGGTACCGACGCCGTCCGTGCCGGATACCAGGACCGGCTGCCGGTAGCGATCCATCGGCAGTTCGAACAGGGCCCCGAAGCCACCCAGGCCGGCCATCACGCCGGGGCGTCGGGTGCGCGCCGCATGCGGCTTGATACGTTCGACCAGCTCGGCGCCGGCTTCGATGTCGACACCGGCCTCGCGGTAGGTCAGGCCTGAACGGGATTCGGACATGGGTTCCCCGATGTTGAATGAGCGCGGGTGGAGGCCGCGCGCTGCGGCGGTCTCGCAGAACCCGGCATGGTAGCGAGCCGGGTGCGGGGGTGCAAAGCCGGGAAGCGTTTCGCGGCGACGAAGGCGGGTGCGAACGGGCGGCGCTGGCGAGCCTTCTCCGGCGATGCCGGGGCGCATGCCTGTGGTATTTTGTGGCGCCTGTCGAACAACCGATCATGACCATGCCCCTGCATCCTCGAGCGCATTCCCGCCTGGCCTTCCTGCTGGGCCTCCTTTTCCTGGTGCTGACCCCGGTCGGGGCCGCCGATGACGCGCTGGTGGTGACGGTCACCGCCGAGGACGAGGCCCGGGCCCTGGAGCAGGGGCTGGAACAGGCGCTGGTAAGGTTGGCAGGGCTGCGTTCGGGCCCGGTGCTGGATCTGGCGGGCGAACTCCTCGAAGGCCGCGACGACGAGGGCTGGATCGCGGCGCTGGAGCGGCGGCAACAGCTCGAAGAGGACCGCTACCGCCTGGAGTTCGACCCGTTTCGTCTGCGCACCGCGTTGCGAGACGCGGGTGTGCCGGCCTTGCTGGGCGAGCGTCCGGCGCTGCTGGTCTGGGCCGTGCATGATGCCGGCGGGCAGCGTGACCTGCTCGGGGATGCGGTGGACGGCCCGGGGATCCTCGCGGCGCTGGACGAGCTGGCCGAGGCCCGGGACATGCCGTTGCTGTTCCCGCTCGGCGATCTGGAGGACCGCCGGTCCGCCCAGCCCTCCGATATCGTGGGCGGTGTGAGCGAGCCGCTGGTTGCGGCCGCGCGCCGATACGAGGCCGACGGGGTTCTGCTGCTGCACGTGCGCGAGACCGCGAGCGGCGCCGAGGCGCGGGTGGTCGCGGTGCACGACACCCGTGAATACCGCAGTTCCGCCAGTGGGGACAGCCCCGCGGCGGCGGCCCGCGAGGCGGTGGCGCGGGCGCTGGACCGGGTGGCCGAGCCCCTGGCACGGGTCGCGGCCGAGCCCGAATGGCTGCGCCTGGGGTTTGCCGGGGTCCAGGGCTTTGCGGCCTTCGAGCGCCTGCGCGCGGAATTGGCGCGGCTGCAGGCGGTGGAGGCGGCGCGTCTGGATGCGCTGGCCGGCGACAGCGTGGTGCTGCAGGTGCGCACCGGCCTTGATCGCGATGACCTGGTCGACCTGCTGCGCGGCTCCGGCTTTGCCCGGGCCGAGGCGCCGGATGCGGCACCCGAGGCCGATGCCTGGCTTGATCGGCGCTGATTGCTGTCGCGGCGAACCGGATGCTGCCCCGCCACCAGATCCCCAATGCCGTCACGATCGGCCGGATCCTGCTGATCCCGCCGATTGTCGTGCTGCTGGCGCTGGAGCACTACCTGGTGGCGGTGGTGCTGCTGGCAATCGCCGGACTAAGTGACGCCCTGGACGGCTGGCTGGTCCGGCGTTACGGCTGGCATACGTCGCTGGGTGCCTGGCTGGATCCGGCGGCGGACAAGCTGCTGATGCTGGGGATCTATGTGGCCGTGACCCTGTCCGGACTGCTGCCCCTCTGGCTGCTGTTGCTGGTGGTGGGGCGGGATGTCTGGCTGACCCTTGGCTCCGCGTTGTACCGGGTGTTTGTCGGGCCCCTGGCCATTCGGCCGTTGCTGATCAGCAAGGTGAACACCTTCCTGCAGATCGCGCTGGTGCTGGTGGCCATCGTGAAGGTCGGTCTGCTGGCACTGGACCCGATCTGGGTGCAGCTGCTGATTATTGTCGTGGCCTTCACGACCCTGGCCAGCGGTCTGGCCTATACCGTGCAGTGGGGCCTGTATGCGTGGCGTTACCTGCGCGGCCAGGGCGGGTCGGACGCGGCGAACGGGAGGGCGTCATGAGCACGGGGGTCGAGTTGCGCGAGCGCGTCGGGCCGGTCTCGGCCGCGACCCTGGCTGCCCTGGTCGGATTGCTGGTACTGGGCGGGGCGCTTTACCTGCTCGCGCCAATCCTTACCCCCTTCGTCGTGGCGCTGCTGATCGGTTATCTGTTCAATCCGCTGGTGACGCGTCTGGCGGCGCGCACCGGGCGTTCGCGCACCCTGGCCACGGTGATCATCTTCCTGCTGGTGATGCTCGGGCTGGCCGCGCTGATCCTGATCCTGATCCCGCTGGCCATCGCCCAGTTCGAACGACTCACGCTGGCGCTGCCGCAGATCCTCGGCTGGTTCGATGCGCAGGTGCGGCCTTGGCTGGAGGAACTGGCTGGGGACGGCCTGCCGCCGCTGGACGCCGGTGCGCTGCAGGGGCTGGTCACCGAGCACTGGCGCGAGGCCGGCGGGCTGGCCGGGGGTGTACTGCAGTGGATCGGCAGCTCCACCGGCGCGCTGGTGCTGGGGGTATTGAACCTGGTGCTCATCCCGGTGGTGAGTTTCTATCTGCTGCGCGACTGGCCGCGCCTGCTGGACGGATTGCGCGACCTGCTGCCGCGGGCCTGGCGTTCGGCGGTGATGACCTTCGCCGCGGAGTCGGACGAAACGCTGGGGGCCTTTCTGCGCGGACAGATGCTGGTGATGCTGGCGCTGGGCCTGTTCTATGCGGTCACCCTGACCGTGGCCGGGGTCGAGATGGGGCTGGCGATTGGCCTGATCGCCGGGCTGGTCAGCTTTATCCCCTATGTTGGCGTGATCGTCGGGGTGCTGCTGGCCAGCGCCGCCGCGCTGGTGCAGGGCGACGGCTGGACCCTGCTGCTGATCGTGCTGGCGATCTTCGCCGTGGCCCAGGTGCTGGAGTCCATGGTGCTGACGCCCTGGCTGGTGGGCGACCGCACCGGGCTGCATCCGGTCGCGGTGATCTTTGCCGTGCTGGCCGGCGGACAGCTGTTCGGCTTTTTCGGCGTGCTGCTGGCGCTGCCGGTGGCGGCGGTGCTGGCTGTCGGCGTGCGCCACCTGCTGGTGCACTACCGGCGCCTGAATGCCGGGGAAGCGCCCTCGGAGCCGGGAGCCTGCCGGGAATGACTGCCGGCCAGGGTCGCGAGGCTGCCCCGCAGCGCCAGCTGCCGCTGGACCTGCGCCTGCGGGATACGTCGCGCTTTGCCGGCTTCTATCCCGGCGGCAATCCGCTCGCCCGGGATGCCGTCGAGGCGCTGGCCGTCGGGGTTGGCATGAGCGAGCCACAGATCCTGCTGCACGGGCCGTCCGGCGTCGGCAAGACCCACCTGCTGCAGGCGGCCTGCCATCAGAGCCACGAACGCGGCGATCCGGTGGCCTACCTGCCGCTGGGCGAGGTCGCATCCGCCCCGCCGCTGGCGGTGCTGGACGGCCTGGAGCGTGCCCGCCTGGTGGCACTGGACGATCTCGACGAGGTGGTCGGGAAGGGCGACTGGGACGAAGCCCTGTTCGGGCTGCTGAACCGCCTGCGCGACAGCGGCTGCCGGGTGCTGCTGGCGGCGACCCATGCGCCGGACGGGCTGGGCAGCCGCCTGCCGGACCTGACCTCGCGCCTGGCTTGGGGACCGGTGTTCCGGATGCAGGCACCGGAGGAAGACGACCTCAAGCGCATCCTCGCCCAGCGCGCCGCACTGCGCGGGCTGGAGCTGCCGGAGGCGGTGGCCGACTACCTGCTGCGCCACTACCGCCGTGATCTGGTGGCCCTGCTGGCCCTGCTGGACCGCCTGGACCTGGCCGCCCTGGCCGAACAGCGGCGTCTGACCATCCCCTTCGTCCGCGACCAGCTCGCGCGTTCCTGATCTTCACCACGAAGCACACGAAGGCACGAAGAAGGGCCAGGTCAAGGGCGTTTAACAGGAAGACGGGAAGGACGGAAGATTCTGGATGGGGCGTACCGGGAGGCGGTCCTCGGCCCGGGGATGCTGGCTGGGCGCCTCGCTCCGGCCGAAGCGTGGGTACATTGCGCACCGGAAAGGACTTTCCCGCAACCTCCTGTAAACAAAATGCCCTCTTCCAGCCTTCCCGTCTTCCTGTGAACGGGTTTTGACCTTCTTCGTGTCTTCGTGCGCTTCGTGGTGAATATCAGGAAGTAAGCTTGCGAGCGCGGCGGGCGTCGAGTTTGACGTAGAGCAGGCAGCCGGCGAACCAGGCGAGGCTGGCGGCGGTCATCAGCAGCCCGTACAGGCGCGCATCGGCCGCCGCGGCCAGCGTGATCCCCAAGGTCACGTAGGCCAGCGCCAGCAGGCTGGACCAGGCGTGGGTGTAGCGGCGCCCGTGCAGCATCCCGCGCAGCGGGAACAGCAGCGGCAGGACCAGGATCACCAGCGCCAACGAGACCGGCACGATCTCCGGCCGGTCGATCCAGGTGGTCCAGACCAGGATCAGGCCGATCAGGGCCAGATAGGCGACCAGCGCCAGCGCGCGCGCCGCGAGGATCATGCCGATTCCCCGTTCTGCAGGCGGCGCGTGATCCGCCCGACCCGCTCGCCCAGGGCCGTGGCGATGCGCTGCTCCTCGCGGGTCACCGGGTGCTCGCCCTGGCCACCGGCGACATGGCTGGCGCCGTAGGGCGAGCCCCCGGAGGTCGTGGTGCTCAGTTCCGGCACGGTGTAGGGCACGCCGACCCAGAGCATCCCCTGGTGGATCAGGGGCAGGGCCATGGTCAGCAGGGTGGTTTCCTGCCCGCCGTGCTGGGTGGCGGTGCTGGTGAACAGCCCGAACGGGCGATCGACCAGGCCGCCGCTGGCCCACAGGCCGCTGGTGCCGTCGAGGAAGTGCTTCAGCGGCGCGGCCATGTTGCCGAAGCGCGTGGGCGAGCCCATGACCAGCCCGGCGCATTCCTCCAGGTCGCGGGTCTCCGCGTAGGGCGGGCCGTCGGCGGGAACCGCCGGCGCCTCGCCGGTGATGTTGGTGCTCACCGGCGGCACAGTGCGCACGCGGGCGACGGCGCCGGCCCGCTCCACGCCGCTGGCGACGTGACGGGCCAGCTCGGCGGTCGCGCCGTAGCGGCTGTAGTACAGCACCAGGACCTCGGGGGCCGCGCTCACGACAGGATCTCCAGCACCTGCTCGGGCGGACGCCCGATGCGGGCGCGCTCACCCACGACCAGGATCGGGCGTTCGATCAGTTTCGGGTGTTGCACCATGGTCTGGATCAGCGCCTCGTCGTCCAGCTCGGCATCCTTCAGGCCCAGTTCGCGGTACTCCGCCTCGCCGGTGCGCAGGAGATCGCGCGGGGCGATGCCCAGCCGGTCGACGATGGCGCGCAGGGTGGCGGCATCCGGCGGCGTCTTCAGATATTCGACAATCTGCGGCTCCACGCCCTGCTCGCGCAGCAGTGCCAGGGTCGCGCGCGACTTGCTGCAGCGCGGGTTGTGGTACAGCGTAGGGGCATCGGACATGAATCCACTCCGGAGGACGAAAAATGACGGAGGCCAATGATAACCATGCCCGCCGCTGGCGTGTCAGCGGTCAGGTGCAGGGGGTGTTCTTCCGCGCCTCTACCCGCGACGAGGCCCGGCGGCTCGGGTTGACCGGTTATGCCCGTAATGAGCCGGACGGCAGCGTCGAGGTGCTGGCCGTGGGCCCGCGCAGGGCGCTGGACACGCTGGAGGAGTGGCTGGCCGACGGGCCGCGCATGGCGCGGGTGGATGCGGTGGAGGCCGAGGAGCTGGAACCCCCGGAGCCGGCGCCGCGCGAGTTCTCCACGGGCTGACTCGGCGGTGCCTCAGTAGCGCCGCAGCGGGCGACCCGGTGGCGGAATGACCTGGACGAAGGCACGCACGTCGTGCAGCCGGTGCGGACCTTCCGACCGGATGCGGGTCTCGGCCCCCTGCATCCAGGCGCCGTCCCAGGCGAGGCGGGCCGCCCCGGTGCGCGAATGGCGCGGCAGGTCGATCAGCAAGAGGCCGTCTTCATAGGCGACCTCGAGCTCACTGCGGTAGCGCTCGGCGTGTACCTCGATGCTGCGGCTCTCGCCACTGGCGAGGGTAAAGGCCGTTGGCTCCAGCGCGCGTTCGCGACCGCCGATCCGCAGCGTGCCGCCGCTGAGACTGACGCGGATCAGGTCTCCGGGCAGGCCGGCCTGGCCACTGCGGATGGCCGCGACCCGCTCGGCGCGTTCGGCTGCCAGTGCCGCCTCCTGCTCGGCCTCGGCCTGCAGCCGGGCCTCGCGGGCCTTCTGCACCGATTCCCAGGCGCGGATGGCCTCGACCCGTTCGGCCTCGCCCATGGCGTCCCATTGTTCTTCGCTTACCCCGTAGATCCGCGGGCTGCAGGCGGCCAGCAGCAGTGCCAGGGCTGCCAGGACCGGGTACAGACGAAGCGTTGCGGGCATGCGCGATTTCCGTGTGGGTTTGTACCCGATTCTGTCCGAGTAGCCTGTACCGGCCCTGAACCGGGCTGAGGGAAACACTGTTTCCCTCAGAACAGCAGGTTGATGACGAGCAGCGAGACGACCATGAACAGCAGGGTCACACCGGCGCCGGCGCGCAGGTAGTCGGCCACGCGGTACCCGCCGGGATCCATGATCAGGGCATTGACCTGGTGGGTGGGCAGGATGAAGGAGTTGGATGCGGCGATCGCGACGATCAGCGCGAACACGCGCGGGTCGGCGTCGATCCCCATGCCTTGGGCGACGCTCGCGAAGCTGACCGCCAGCGGGACCAGCAGAACCGTTGCCCCGACGTTGGACATCACCAGCGTGAAGAAGGTGGTCAGCAGGAACACCGCGACCTGCAGCACCCAGACCGGCATCCCTTCCAGTTGCTGCATGCCGTTGGTCGCGATCCACTCACCGGCGCCGGAGTTCTCCACCGCCAGCCCCAGCGGGATCAGCGAGGCGAGCAGGAAGACGGTCTTCCAGCTGATGCCGCGATAGGCCTCGTCCATGGTGATCACGCCGGTGAAGATCATCCCCAGGGCCCCGCCCAGCAGGGCCAGTGCCAGCGGCAGGTCGGTGAACAGCACCAGCCCCAGCCCCAGCGCCAGGGAGCCGAGCGCGGCCAGCGGCCGGTGGGTCTTTGAGGCCTCCTGCTTGCGTCGTGGGTAGCGGCTGGTGACCACGACGAAGTCGCGGTCGTCCTCCAGCGCCTGCAGGTTCTCCCACGGGGTATGCACGACCAGGGTGTCGCCGGCCTTCAGCGGGGTATCCGGGACCTCGTCGACGATCAGGTCGTCGCCGCGCTGGATGCGCAGCACCGAGATGCCATAGCTGCGGCGCATGCCCTTGTCGCGCACGGTCTGGCCGATCAGGTCGGAGCCGGGCGGGATGATCACTTCCGCGATGCCGCCGTGGCGAGCGGACAGGGCGCGGGCGAACACGTCCAGTTCGTCCTTCAGCAAGGTGCCGGTGTGGTCGCAGGTCGTCTCGATGGTGGTGACCGGGCCGAGGATGGCGAGGTGTGCTCCGCGCTCCAGCTCCACGTCCCGGTTGGGTTCGATGCGGGTCTCGTCGCCCGTGGTGACGCCCACGACGTGTACCCCGAAGGCCGCCTCGAAGTCGCCCACGCGCATTCCGGCCAGGGAGCTGTCCTCGTCCAGGCGTGCCTCGCGCACCCCGAAATCCATGCCGTAGACATCGCGGAACCAGGCCGAGGTCGTCTGCACCCGGCTCTCGTCCGGGTCCTCGGTCTGGGGATCGCGGGCCGGCAGGACCCAGCGTCCGAACAGCGCGAAGTAGAGGATGAGCGTACCCAGCAGGGCGAGTCCGATCGGGGTCACGTCGAACAGCCCGAAGCCCTCGACCTCGCCGGGCAACAGGTCGTTGAGCAGGATCAGCGGGCTGGAGGCCACCAGCGTCAGGGTGCCGCCGACGATCGCGGCAAAGCCCATCGGCATCAGCAGGCGCGAGCGGGGGATACGTGCGGCCGCGCCGATGCGGTTGATCACCGGCATGAACAACGCGGCGGCCCCGATGTTCTGCATGAAGCTGGTGATGATGCCCACGGCCCCCGAGGTGGTGGCCATCACGCGGCGCTCGGTCTGCCCGCCAAAGCGCAGGATCAGGTCCGCGAGGCGGTTCATGACCCCGGAGCGGTCCAGCCCCTTGCCGATGATCATCACCGCGATGATCGCGATCACCGCGTTCGAGGCAAAGCCGGAAAACAGTGCCTCGCCCTCGACGATCGGCGCCACCCCCGGCACCAGCGCGACCATGCCGAGCAGGAACAGCACGCTCAGCGCCGCCAGGTCGATCCGGATCACCTCCGTCACGAACAGCAGGATCGTCAGCCCTAGTAGGCCGAACACGATCCCCATCTCCAGGGTAAAGGCGACCGACCCCATCAGAAGCGGCCCTGTTTGCGGGGATCGGTTGCGGCGGGGCAGTCGATGAGGGGGCCGCGTGAATCAGGCAACGCGCGGATGTACTTCTTGTTCAAGCCGAGGCCCCAGGGACTGGCGGGCCTGCTCGAGCTCGAAGTGATCCTGGAGGTTCATCCAGAACTCGGGCGAGGTGCGGAAATAACGGCCCAGGCGAAGCGCCGTATCCGCCGTGATCGCGCGCTTGCCCTGCACGATCTCGTTGATTCGGCGGGGGGGCACGCTGATGTCGTGCGCCAGGCGGTACTGGCTGATGCCTGCCTCCTCGATGAATTCGGCCAGGTGCTGGCCCGGATGGATCGGGGCCTCGATATCCTGTGCTGTCATCGTTGCCTCCCTGGTGGTCGTCGGATCAGTGGTAATCCACGATCTCGACGTTGTAGGCGTGACCGTCTCGCCATTCGAAACAGATGCGCCACTGGTCGTTGATCCTGATGCTGTATTGACCCGCGCGGTCGCCTTTCAGTGCCTCCAGTCGATGCGAGGGAGGCTGGCGCAGATCCTCGAGGCGGGTGGCAGCGTGGATGCGCGCCAGACGCATTCGTGCCCGGCGCGTTACCTCGTCGGGCAGGCGGCGTGCCCTCTCGCCCCGGGCCAGCCGCGCGGCTTCCTTGCCGCGGTAGCTCTGGATCATGGATAAATGTTAACGCGCTGCGTTATTAGCGCGCAAACGGTTGTCGAACCGGACTCTCCCGGGAAATACCGGTCCCGAATACGCCCGTCACTTCGGCGCTGTTTTCTGCGGGCGAGGCACGGTGACCGCCGAGCCCTTATTGCAGGCGTTGGCGCAGGGCGTCGAGCAGGCCATCCATCGGGAGGTGTTCGGCCTCGGTGGCCGTGCGTGCCTGGTATTCGAGTTCGCCGGCGTCGAGGCCGCGCTCGCCGATGACCAGGCGGTGCGGGATTCCGATCAGCTCCATGTCGGCGAACATCACGCCGGGGCGCTGTTCGCGGTCATCCAGCAGGACCTGGAAGCCGGCGGCCTCCAGCTCGTCGTGCAGCTTCTCGGCCGCCTCGCGCACGCGCTGGGACTTCTTGGCGCCGATCGGGCACAGGGCGATGTCGAAGGGGGCGATGGCGGTGGGCCAGCAGATGCCGCGCTCGTCGGAGTTCTGCTCGATCGCGGCGGCGACCACGCGCGAGACGCCGATGCCGTAGCAGCCCATGGTCACCACCTGTTCGCGGCCGTCCTCGTCCAGTACGCGGGCGCCCAGGGCCTGGCTGTACTTGTCTCCCAGCTGGAAGATATGGCCGACCTCGATGCCGCGGCGGATCTCGATCGCCCCGGAACCGTCCGGGGCCGGCTCGCCCTCGAGGATGTTGCGCAGGTCGGCGGTCTCCGGCTGCGGCAGGTCGCGGCCCCAGTTCACGCCGGTCAGGTGGTGGCCGTCCTCGTTGGCGCCGACCACGAAGTCCGCCATGCCCAGCATGGCCTGATCGGCGAGAACCGGAATCGGGCTGTCCACCGGCCCCAGCGAACCGGGGTCGGCGCCGAAGGCGGCCCGGATCTCGGCGGCTTCGGCCATGCGCAGCGGCTCGGCGACCCAGGGGTGCTTCTCGGCCTTCACCGCGTTCAGTTCGTGGTTGCCGCGCAGCACGATGGCGACCAGGTCGGCGTCGATCGCGTCGGAGGCGGCCACCACCAGGGTCTTCACCGTCCGCTCGGTCGGGATGTCCAGGAATTTCGCGAGATCGTCGATGGTGTGCACGTCGGGCGTGGCGATCTTCTCCAGCGCCGCGCCGGGGGCCGGGGCCGGCGCGGGCACCGGGCAGGGGGCCAGTTCGACGTTGGCGGCGAACCCGGCCGGGGAGAACGCGATGGCGTCCTCGCCGGAGCTGGCCAGCACGTGGAACTCGTGCGAGGTGTTGCCGCCGATGGCGCCGGTGTCGGCCTCCACCGCGCGGAAGTCCAGACCGCAGCGTTCGAAGATGCGGGTGTAGGCCGCGTGCATCTGCTGGTAGGTGTCGCCCAGGGAGTCGGCGTCGATATGGAAGGAGTAGGCGTCCTTCATCAGGAATTCGCGGGCGCGCATCACGCCGAAGCGCGGGCGGCGCTCGTCGCGGAATTTGGTCTGGATCTGGTAGTAGTTGACCGGCAGCTGGCGGTAGCTGCGGACTTCGCGGCGTACCAGGTCGGTGATCACCTCCTCGTGCGTCGGGCCGAAGCAGAAGTCGCGGTCATGGCGATCCTTGATGCGCAGCAGTTCGGCGCCGTAGAAGTCCCAGCGCCCGGACTCCTGCCACAGCTCGGCCGGCTGCACCGCCGGCATCAGCACCTCCAGGGCGCCGGCGCGGTTCATCTCCTCGCGTACGATGTTTTCCACCCGGCGCAGCACCCGCAGGCCCAGTGGCAGCCAGGTGTACAGCCCGGAGGCCAGCCGGCGGATGTAGCCGGCGCGTAGCATCAGCTGGTGGGAGATGATCTCGGCGTCGGCCGGGGTTTCCTTCAGGGTGTTCAGCGGGAATTGCGAGACGCGCATCGGGGGCAGTCCGTGGTTGATGGCTGGAAAGGGTTCAGAACGTGGTGCCGTTGGTGCCCCAGAAGTGGCGCGGGGCGTCGGCGAATTCGATGTAGACGCGGGCCGGCTCGATGCCCAGTTCCGCCTGCAGGCTGTCGCACAGCTTGCGCGACAGCTCGCGGGTCAGGCCCTCGGGCAGGCCGATGCTCTTCAGCTCGCAGTACGCGAGCGGATCGGTGCGCCCGCCAAAGCACATGGCCGGGTTGTGGCGGCAGGCGACCATCACGTAGCCCTCGGGCTTGCCCAGCCAGTCGGCGACCGCGGCGGACAGGCGCTGGCACAACGTGGCGGTGTCGTCGGGCAGGGCGGCATTGGTCTCGACTTGCAGCAGCGGCATGGCATCCTCCGGGGCGTTGCGGCGAAAGGTCGCCATGATACGGGGAGCGCGGGGTCGGTGCAGCGCTCGCGTCTCCCTAGCGGGTGAAACCCTTGTCAGGGTGGCTATACTCGCTGCGAGGGAGACGAACGCGGCGGGGCCGGACGGCCGGATTGCGTTCAACATCAGGAAATAATAAATTAGAAAAATCTAATATATGGTTCCGGGCCCGGTGCGCGCCTGCGCACCCCCGACGACCTCTTCGAGCAAGGACAGACGCCTCATGACACGAAACCGGATGCGCCACACCCTGTGGGCCCTGCTGCTGTTGCCGTTTGCGGCCCAGGCGGAGTTGCCGTTCGAGACGGCCACCGCCGAACGCCAGACGATCACCCAGGAACGGATCCTGGATGGCCGCGTCGAGGCAGTGCAGCGGTCCACGATCTCGGCGCAGACCTCCGGGCGGATCCGCGAGATCTACGTGGATGTCGACGACTTCGTCGAGGCCGATGAATTGCTGGTCCGGGTCAGCGACACCGAGCAGCAGGCCCGTGTAAGCCAGGCCGAGGGCGATCTGGCCGAGGCCCGCGCCCGCTTCAACGAGGCCCGTTCGGAGTTCGAGCGCATTCGCGATGTGTTCGATCGCGGGGTGGTGTCGCGCTCCGAGTTCGATCGCGCCGAGGCCGCGCTGGAGTCGGCGCGTGCCCGCCTGCGCTCGGCCGAGGGTCGGGTCGAGGAGGCCCGTGAACAACTGGGCTACACCGAGGTGTACGCGCCCTATTCGGGGATCGTGACCGAGCGCCATGTAGAGGTCGGCGAGTCGGTCAGCCCGGGGTCGCCGCTGCTGTCCGGGATCAGCCTGGACCAGTTGCGGGTGGCGGTGGATGTGCCGCAGCGTCTGATTCACAGCGTGCGTGAGCGGCGCAGTGCCGAGGTCCTGCTGAACGGAGACCGGGTGGCGGCCGAAAGCCTGACCATCTTCCCCTACGCCGATCCCGCCAGCTCGACCTTCCGCATCCGCGTGAACCTGCCGGAGCAGCAGGATCTGGGCTTGTTCCCCGGCATGTTCGTGAAGACCGCCTTCGTCGTGGACGCGGTGGAGCGCCTGGTGGTGCCGACCGAGGCCGTGGTCTATCGCAGCGAGGTCATCGCCGTCTATGTGGTGGATGCGGACGACCGGGTGGCGTTCCGCCAGGTACGGGTCGGGCGTCAGCATGACGGCCTGATCGAGATCCACGGCGGTCTGGAGGCCGGCGAGCGCGTGGCGCTGGATCCGGTCCACGCGCAGATCTGGCTGAAGGAACATCAGCAGGTGAACCCATGAGCGATGCCACCACGGAGGGGGCGTCCGAGCGGATGGGGATCTCCGGGCGCATCGCGCAGGCCTTCCTGACCACCCAGATCACCCCGTTGCTGGCCCTGCTGGGGCTGCTGCTGGGGCTGTTCGCGATTCTGGTGACCCCGCGCGAGGAAGAGCCGCAGATCAACGTGACCATGGCCGACGTGTTCATCCCGTTCCCCGGGGCGAGCGCGCAGGAGGTGGCGCAACTGGTCGCCACGCCGGCCGAGCAGGTGCTCTCGGAGATCGAGGGCATCGATGACATCTATTCCGTCTCGCGCCCGAACATGGCGCAGATCACCATTCAGTTCGAGGTCGGCGAGGACCGCACCGCGGCGCTGGTGCGCCTGTACAACCAGGTGTTCTCCAACCAGGACTGGCTGCCGCCGGGGCTGGGGGTCGGCGAGCCGATCATCAAGCCGATGGGCATCGACGACGTGCCGATCGTCAACGTGACCCTGTGGACCGAGGACCCCGAGCGCGGCGGGCACGATCTGCTGCGCGTGGCGCACGGGATCGAGGCCGAGCTCAAGCGGGTCCCGGGTACCCGTGATATCTACACGGTCGGCGGCCCGGACCACGTGGTGCACGTGCGCTTCAAGCCGGAGACGCTCGCTGCCTACAACCTGTCGGTGGATGACCTGCGCACCAGCCTGCAGGCCTCCAACTTCTCGCGCGACGCCGGTCAGCTCTATCAGGACGATGAAGAGATCCTCGTCCAGGCTGGCGACTTCATTACCGAACCCGAGGCTTTCGCCAGTCTGGTGGTCGGCATGCACGACGGCCGTCCGATCTACCTCGAGGACGTTGCCGAGGTGGTGCAGGGCCCGGCCTATGCCACCGAGCACGTGCGCTTTGCCCATGGCGCGGCCGCCGGCGATCGAGCGCGCGCGGGCGAGAGCCACCCGGCGGTCACCGTGGCGATTGCCAAGCAACCGGGGACAAACGCCCCGGATATCGCCGACGCCCTGGTCGAGCGCCTGGAACAGCTGCGCGGGACCTATATCCCTGACGGTATCGAGACGACTATCACCCGGAATTACGGCGAGACTGCGGACGACAAGGCCAATACCCTGATCCAGAAGCTGATCCTGGCAACCGCGTCGGTGGTGATCCTGGTCTGGATCGCACTGGGCTGGCGCGAGGCCTTCATCGTCGGTGTGGCCGTGGTGATCACGCTCGCGATCACCCTGTTCGCCTCCTGGGCCTATGGCTTCACCCTCAACCGCGTGTCGCTGTTCGCGCTGATCTTCTCCATCGGGATCCTGGTGGACGATGCCATCGTGGTGGTGGAGAACATCCACCGGCACATGGCCAAGGGCGGCAGGAAATTCCTCGAGGCTATCCCGCTCGCGGTGGACGAGGTCGGCGGACCGACCATCCTCGCGACCTTCACCGTGATCGCGGCCCTGCTGCCGATGGCCTTCGTGACCGGGCTGATGGGGCCCTACATGAGCCCGATCCCGATCAACGCCTCGATGGGGATGATCATCTCGCTGGCGGTGGCCTACGTGGTCACGCCCTGGCTGACGTACAAGGTGCTGCGCCGCCAGGCCGAGCAGCACGCGCATGCCGCACCGGCCGGCGGCGGGCACGGCGCGGAAGGCGAGAGCGCCTCCGCCGGGCTGATGAAGATCTTCAACCGCTTGCTGCTGCCGTTTCTCGGGACCTCCGGGCGCAAGAAGACCAACCGCCTGGTGCTGTGGGTCGGGACCCTGGTGCTGATCCTGGGCTCGGTGTCGCTGGCCTACTTCCAGCTGGTGGTCATGAAGATGCTGCCGTTCGACGACAAGTCGGAGTTCCAGGTGGTGCTGGATATGCCGGAGGGCACCAGCCTGGAGCGTACCTCCCGCGTGCTGGCGGAGATGGGCGACTATCTGAAGACCGTGCCCGAGGTGCACAACGTGCAGACCTACGCGGGTACCGCGGCGCCGATCAACTTTAACGGCCTGGTGCGGCAGTACTACCTGCGTGAGGGCTCGCACGTCGGCGACATCCAGGTGAATCTGGTGGATGCCTCCGAGCGCTCGCGCCAGAGCCATGCGGTGGCGCTCGGTGTGCGCGAGGCAATCAACGAGATCGCCGATCGTCACGGTGCCGCGGTGAAGGTGGTCGAGGTGCCGCCCGGGCCGCCGGTGATGTCGCCGATCGTGGCCGAGATCTACGGGCCGGACTACGACGGTCAGATCGAGATCGCCCGCCAGGTGCGCGAGCGCTTCGAGAACACCGACGGCATTACCGATATCGACGACTCGGTGGAATATCCGGGGCAGAAGAAGATCCTGCAGGTCGACCGCGAGCGGGCCGCGCGCCTGGGCGTGTCGCAGCAGGCGGTGGTGCAGGCGATCGAGACCGCGCTGTCCGGCGAGGACGTGACCTACCTCTACGGCTCCAACGTGAAGTACGCGGTGCCCGTGCGGCTCGAGTTCGAACAGGCCGAGAAGGGCAGCCTGGACCCGGTGCTGGGGCTCAAGGTGCGCTCGCGCGACGGCACGCTGGTGCCGCTGTCCGAGGTGGTCAATGTGGTGGACTCGACCCTGGAGCATTCGATCCATCACAAGAACCTGCTGCCGGTCGTCTATGTGATGGGCGACCTGGCCGGTGGTCTGGACAGCCCGCTATACGGCATGTTCGACATGTTCTTCGGCCTGCGCGATCAGCCGATGGCCTATGGCGAGCCGCTGGAGCAGCTGTTCATCAGCCAGCCGGACAACCCGTACAACTTCTCCCTGAAGTGGGACGGCGAGTGGCAGGTGACCTACGAGACCTTCCGCGACATGGGTATTGCCTACTCGGTGGGGCTGATCCTGATCTACCTGCTGGTGGTCGCGCAGTTCCGCTCGTACATGGTGCCGCTGATCATCATGGCGCCGATCCCGCTGACCGTGATCGGGGTGATGCCGGGGCATGCCTTCATGGATGCCTTCTTCATGGACGCCAAGTTCACCGCGACCTCGATGATCGGGATGATCGCGCTGGCCGGGATTATCGTGCGCAACTCGATCCTGCTGGTGGACTTCATCAACGAGGAGATCCGCCGTGGCGTGGAGGTGATCGAGGCAGTGGTGCACGCGGGTGCGGTGCGCGCCAAGCCGATCATCCTGACCGGGCTGGCGGCGATGGTCGGCGCCGGGTTTATCCTGGATGACCCGATCTTCTCCGGCCTGGCGATCTCGCTGATCTTCGGCGTGTTTGTCTCCACGCTGCTGACGCTGGTGATCATCCCGGTGCTGTATTACCTGTACGTGCGCAACCGGGTCGAGCTGATCCGCGCCCAGGCGGCGTAAGCGGATCCCGTCATCGCGAGGCGCGCAGCGCCGTGGCGATCTCCATGGCCGGCTGCGACGCTGGGTGGGGCGAGCATCGGGATTTCGTCGCGGGGTTCCCGCTGCGCTCGCCCTTCGGGCCGGCCTGCGGCCGCTCAACGCGCGTCGCGCTTTTGTGCCATAGCCCCTTGCGGGGCCTCGCAATGACGCGGGCGGGTTCCGGTGTTTTCGCCGTGTGCCGGCATGCGGCTACAATCGGTGCCACTTAACCGAACCGGAGACGCTCGATGGATGTCGAGATGGGAGAAGAGGGCCTGAACGTCCTCGGAATCAGCCGCGAACAGTGCGCCACCCTGGTCGAGACGCTGAAGGCCAGCGAGGACCAGCGCTTCATGGACGACCCCGAACTGCGCAAGCTGTTCAAGCTGCTGGCCGTGCTGCAGAGCGATCTGTGGGACGACATGACCGCCGGGCAGTTCGACTTCGCCCCCTACAAGAAGCAATAGCCCTGCCCGGTGCCGTCCCTGGCACCCGTACCGGAGTGCTCCATGCCCGACAATGATTCCCGCCGGCCGTCCAATTTCGTGATCGGCAACATCTTCCTTGGCGCCGCCGCCATCATGCTGTTCTTCTTCGTGACGCTCTGGGAGATCCTCGGGGTGTTTGCACTGCTGATGTGGATGGGCCTGGCGGCGATCGGGGTCTACTTCATCGTCAAGGACAAGGACATCAATCCGGGCGGCCCGCCGAACTGATTCGGTGCATCCGTCACGTACGCCTCTCGTGACACCAGCCCCGGCATCGCCGGGGCTAGCGCGGCTGCGGGGCGAATTCCTCGAGTCACTGGGGCAGCGGGTCGCGGAGCTGGAGGCCCTGCCCGGTCAGCTCGACGGCACGTTTGCGGATGGCGAACGCCTGATCACCCTGTACCGCGAGGCCCAGGCGCTGGCGCAGTCGGGGCAGGTCTTCGATGTCGGCTTGATCCGCGGCGCGGCGGAATCCCTGCGGGCCGCCGTGGCCGGCGTACGCCGGGCCCCGCCCGGACCGGATCGTGACCTGATTGTCGCGGGGGTGCGCCGCCTGGCCACGGCCGTGGAGGCCTATCGGCAGCGGGCGCGGCCGGCGGCGCAGGCGCGCATGCAGCCCGTGGGGGGGCGTCCGTCGGAGTCACGAGTCCGCCTGATCGACGACGGCGGCGCGGTCGGCGAGGCGGTGGCCCGCATGCTGGCCGACCAGGGTTTTCGTGTAACCCGGGGCGAGGTTGCCGTGGCCGACGACGAGCCGCTTTCCGCAGCGGTGCTGTGTGCCGACGTGGTCGCGGCGGACGGGGGCGGCTTGCCGGGGCTGGCGTCTGCGCTGGCCAGCGGGCTTCCGGTGCTGGCCGTCGCTCAGGCCTGGAGTCCCGGCGCCCGCCTCGAATGCGTGCGCCAGGGGGTGACGCGCTGCCTCGATCACCCCCTGGTAACCGACACCCTGGTCGAGCAGCTGATGCAGATCGGCGGCGTAATCGTGGAGTCGGATTATCGCGTGCTGCTGGTCGCCGGGGAGGCGGACAGCGAACTCGCTCATCATCTGGCCGCTTCCGGGCTGGAGGTATCGACGGTGTCCGACCCGGAGGATGCGCGCCTCCGGCTGGGCGAGATCGGCGCCGATGTGGTGGTCCTCGATCTGCAGGGGCTGGACGAACCGGCGGAATCGTTTGTCGCGCTGCTGCGTACTCGGGACAACGGGGGGGCGGTTCCGCTGCTGTTCCTGACCGAGGACCCCGGACGGATCAACGCCCTGATGACGGTGCACCCCGGTGTGGCGGGGGTGTTTCTGAAGCCCGTGGAGCCAGCCCGTATCCAGGCCGCGATTGCCGCGCGGGCGCGCCAGATGCGCCAGATCGACGGGGTCAGCCAGTCCTATCGCGATGCCCTGTACGAGCGCGAACGCGAGCATGTGGCCGTCAACGAACATGCCCTGGTCAGTATCGCGGACGTGGCCGGCAACATCGTCTACGCCAACGAGCGCTTTTCCCGGGTCAGCGGCTATGCGGTGTCCGAGCTGATGGGCCGCAATCACCGCATCCTGAAGTCCGGCCAGCATCCACCGGAATTCTATGCCGAGCTCTGGTCCACCATCGCGTCCGGGCGCGTCTGGCAGGGCGAAATGTGCAATCGTGCGCGCGACGGCTCGCTGTACTGGGTGGAGACCACCATCGTCCCGTATCTCGGGAGCAACGGGCGCCCCTACCAGTACGTGTCGATCCGCACCGAGATCACCCACGTGAAGCATCAGGAGCACCGCCTGCGCTCCAGCCAGATCTTCGCCAACATGGGGACCTGGGAATGGGCGCCGAACCGCGAGGCGCTGGGCTGGTCGGAGCGCATCCCGCCGCTTCTGGGCTATCCCGAGGGCGGGCTGGAACCCACGGTCGCCAATTTCGTGCAGGCGGTGCACCCCGACGATCGCGTCCGGGTGCGCAATGCGATCGCCAGCAGTCTGCGTCGCGGGTCCTACCTGGAACTGGAGCATCGCGTCATCTGGCCCGACGGCTCGGAGCACTGGCTGCTCGAGCGCGGCGACGTGGTCCGGGATCAGGACGGCGAGGTTCTGTACATGCTGGGTGTGATGCAGGACATCACCAAGCGCAAGACCTCGGAACTGGCATTGTCCCAGCTGTCTACCCGGCTGCTGGAATCGCAGCGCCTGGCGCGCATCGGCAACTGGGAGATGGACCCGCAAAGCGGGGCGATCACATGGTCGCGGGTCATCCACGAGATCTTCGAGGCGGATGCGGGGGATGCGTCCTTCGGGCGCGACGCATACCTGGCGCTGGTGCACCCGGAGGATCGCGAGCCGGTGACGGCCTTTCTGCAGGGCCTGAATGCGGCCGGACACCACGAACTCGGTCACCGGGTGCAATTCCGGGACGGGCGGACCCGCTTTGTCCACGTCATCGCCAGTGTCAGCCTGGATGCAGAGGGCCGACCCGCGCACATCGCCGGGAGCCTGCAGGACATCACCGAACTGCACGAGGCCCAGGAACATCTGGCCCTGTTCCAGCGCATCTTCGAGTCCTCCGGGCAGGGCATCGCGGTAGTGGACCGTGCGGGCCGCTTCGTCTACGTGAATGCCGCCGCGCGCGAGATGGTGGGCTACGAGTCGAGCGAGATGCTGGGCCGGAGCTTCCGCGAGATGGATATCATCCCCGAGGACTCCGAAGAGGAGGCGCGGGAGATCGACCGGGTGCTTTCCGAAGGCGGTTCCTGGGCCGGAAAGCTGCCCCACCGCTGCGCCAACGGGGCGGTGTTTATCACCGTCAGCAACATCGGGGTCGTCCTCGACGATCGCGGCGAACCGCAATACGGCTTCAATATCTTCAGCGACTTCACCGACGAGCTGCGTCGTCGCGCCGAGCTGCACCGTGCGCGCGAGGCGGCCGAGGCGGCCAACCGGGCCAAGTCGGATTTTCTGTCCAACATGAGCCACGAGCTGCGCACGCCGATGAACGCGGTTCTCGGGTTTGCACAGCTGCTGGAGCGCGATCCAGGGCTGGATGAACACCAGCGCGGCCATCTCGATGAAATCATGCGCGCCGGGCGCCATCTGCTGGACCTGATCAACGAGATCCTGGACCTGGCGCGGATCGAGGCGGGGCGCATGCAGGTGGAGCCGGAACCAGTCGCCGTGGACCCGCTACTGGATGAATGCCTGTCCCTGCTGGAGCCCCTGGCGCGCGAGCATCGCGTGGTGCTCGCAGCGGAGCCCCTGCCGACGGTGATGGTGCAGGCCGACCCCCGGCGTTTGAGGCAGGTACTCCTGAACCTGTTGTCCAACGCGGTCAAGTACAACCGGCCGGACGGGCGCGTGCGCGTGACCTGCGAACACGAGGGCTCCGGCGTGCGGATCGCGGTGCAAGACGACGGGCCGGGGCTGACGCCGGAGCAGTGCCAGCGGCTGTTCCAGCCCTTCGAGCGCCTGGTGGCCGAGGAGCAGGGAATCGAGGGGAGCGGGGTGGGCCTTGCGGTGACCCGCAACCTGGTGGAGCTGATGGACGGCGAGATCGGCGTCGACAGCATACCGGGTACGGGCAGCACCTTCTGGTTCCGTCTGCCCGCGGCGCAGGAGCACCTCCCGCCCGCGGCCGCAGCCTCGGACGTTGCGATCCGGGACGGTTGCCGGGTGCTCTGCATCGAGGATCATGCCGCCAATCAGCGTCTGCTGCGCGAGATGCTGAGGCAGCAGGGGGTGAGCGACTGCCGGGTGGCGGACTCCGCCGTGGCGGGCCTGGACATGGCCCTGCGGGACCCGCCGGGGCTTGTCCTGCTCGATCTGAATCTGCCGGTGATGGACGGCTTTCAGGTGCTGCGCGCGCTGCGCGCCGAGGCGGCGCTGGCGGCGATCCCGGTGATCGCGGTGACGGCCGATGCCACCGAGGCCACGCGCGAGCGGGTGGCGGCGGCCGGCTTTGATGCTCTGCTCACCAAGCCGATCGGGGCGAGCGATCTGCTGGGCGCGCTGCAGCGCTGTGCCGCGGGTCGCGCGAGCGGCTGAGCCGCCGCGCGCGTCGGCGATTCTCAAAGAAAGAGGAATGCGACGATCGCGATCGCCGCGGCCACGGCGACGGCGTCCGCGGTCAGCGCGGCCGCCAGAGTGTGGCGCACGCGCTTGATGCCGATGGCGCCGAAGTACACCGCGAGCACGTAGAAGGTGGTCTCGGTCGAGCCCTGCAGGGTGGAGACCAGGATGCCGACGTGGGTGTCCGGCCCGGTGGCCGGGTCCTGCATGATGCCGGCCATGATGCCGTAGGCGCCGGAGCCGGACAGCGGGCGCAGCAGTGCCATCGGCAGGGCCTCGGCCGGCAGACCGAACGGCGTGGTCAGCGGCCCGACCAGCCCGACGAACATGCCCAGCGCACCGCTCTCGCGCAGCATCCCCACCGCGACCAGGATCGCCACCAGGTAGGGGATGATGCGCAGGGCCACGTTGAAGCCCTCTTTGGCCCCCTCGACGAAGACCTCGTAGACCGGCACGCCGCGGATCACCCCGTAGGACAGGAAGCCGACCACCAGCCCCGGGATGATCCAGGGGGCGATCGCCTGGCCGTAGAGGATGGTCAGTGGGATGATCGCGAGCACTCCGGCCAGTACCGTCAGCGAGACCCAGGCCGGGTAGCCCTCGGTGGGCACCTCGATGTTCATCGGTTGCTGCTCCGGGGCGGGTTCTTCGGTCGCGCCCGCTTCGGCGTCGGACGGGGCGCTGCGGGACTCGGTCGCGCGAACCGTGTCGTCCAGGTCCGTGGCGCCGTCGCGATCGGCGGCGTCCGGGTCGATCGATCGGGTCGGCGCCGGGCTGCGGAAATAGCGCTGCAGGATCAGGGCGCTGGTGATGCCGGCGATGGTCGCGAACAGCGTGGCGAACAGCGTGGTCGGCAGGATCGCCGCCGGGGCCTCGGAGCCAAGGCTGGCGCGCAGCGCGATGACCCCGGTGGGCAGCAATGTAATGCTGGAGGTGTTGATCGCCAGGAACAGGGCCATCGCATTGGTGGCGGTGCCCGGGTGCGGGTTCAGCTTCTCCAGTTCCTGCATCGCGCGGATGCCGAACGGCGTCGCGGCATTGCCCAACCCCAGGATGTTGGCGGAGAAGTTCAGGATCATCGCGCCCATCGCCGGGTGCTCCGGCGGGACCGACGGGAACAGGCGGGTCATCAGCGGGCGCAGCAGGCGGGCCAGTACGGTCAGCAGGCCGCCAGCCTCGGCGATCTTCATCAGGCCCAGGAACAGCGCCATTACCCCGGCCAGACCCAGCGCCAGTTCCACCGCGGAGCCGGCCGCGTCGATTGCGCCCTCGGACAGCGCCTGCATCGGCTGCTCGTCCGGGTCGGTGGAGCGGATCTCGCGGATCGCGGCCGTTGCCACGGCGATCACGATCAGGGCGAGAAAGATCAGGTTCATGCCTCGCAGTTTGCCACGGTCAGCGGTTCTCTCCGCGTGATACACCGCGCAGCACAGCATCCAGCGCCCGCGCCGGCAGCAGCCACTTGAGGAAGGCGAACAACCGGGTGGGGAAGGTCACGTGATAGCGCACCCGTGGCCGGCGGGCCTCCAGGGCGTGCACCACACAGCGCGCGACTGCCTCGGGCCCCAGTGTGAACGGCGCATCGGACTCGGCGTCCGCCATGCGGGCCTCGGCGGCACGGTAGGTCTCCTGCCACGGGCTGTGCTCGCGCTGGATGTGGTAGCGGAAGGCCTTCAGGGCGTTGGCGCGGAATTCGCTGCGGATCGGGCCCGGCTCGATCAGCGAGACATGGATACCCGTGCCGTGCAGTTCCTGGCGCAGGGTGTCGCTCATGCCCTCGATCGCGAACTTGGAGGTCACGTAGGCGCCGCGCAGGCGCAGGGCGACCAGCCCAAGGACCGAGCTGTTCTGGATGATGCGGCCCTCGCCGGCGCGGCGCATGGCGGGCAGCACGGCATTCGTTAGCTCCAGCCAGCCAAGCACGTTGGTCTCCAGCTGTGCGCGCAGGGTGGCGCGATTGAGGTCCTCCACCGCGCCGGGCTGACCATAGGCGCCGTTATTGAACAGGCCGTAGAGGTGGCCGTCGGTGCGGTGCAGAATCTCGGTGACTGCGCTGTGGATGCTGGCGGAGTCATCCAGGTCCAGCTGCAATGCCTCGAAGCCGTCCTTCTTCAGCCGCGCGACATCCTCGCTGCGCCGGGCGGTGGCGAAGACCCGGTAGCCGCGTTCGCGCAGCATGCCCGCGGTGCAGGCCCCGATGCCGCTGGAACAGCCGGTGATCAGGACCGCGCGCTGGGAGGGTTCGCTCATGGCGGCCGGATCAGTAGGTGAGGGTGGCGACGCCGTCCTCAACGACCTCGCCGATGAAGGCGCCGCCGCCGCGCATCCCGTCCAGTTCCGGGACCGCGTTGTCCAGGGTCAGTCCGTTCTCGTCCATTGCACCGGCGCAGGCGTAGAAGGCGCAGCCGGCCTCGTGGGCGTCCTGCATGAAGCTGTAGACGGATTTCTCCTTCGCCTCGCCGGGGTAGATCTGGTCCGCCACGCCCTGTCGCAGCAGGCGGGTGGTGCCGGCGGCGAAGTAGATCTCGACCTCGAGATCCATCGCGGCGGCGACGGTGGCCTGGAAGAACGGGGCGCCCAGGGTGCCGGGGCGGTCGAGGTCCAGATTCAGCAGCATGATCACGATCTTTTCGGCCATGGCAGGTCCTTGCGGGCAGTGCATTCGGGTATGGGGCGAATCATCCGCGCTGCGGCCGCGCGGCGCAAACACCGCCTGTCGGTGCGGAAGGCCTTTTATTCCCGGCGAACGGCCGCATAATACGCCTCAACCCGTGTTTTCGCGGATGTGTTCCGAGGATTCCAGCCATGCCCATCTATGAATACCAGTGCAAGGATTGCGGCGAGATCTCCGAGATCCTGCAGAAGATCTCCGACCCGCCCGCCACCACCTGCCCCGAGTGCGGTGCCGAGGCCCTGACCAAGCAGGTCTCCGCCGCCGGTTTCCGCCTGGCCGGGGGCGGCTGGTACGAGACCGATTTCAAGAAGGACGGCAAGCGCAACCTGAAGGATTCGGGCGGTGGCGCCGGCAAGTCCGATACCTCCACGAGCAAGGCCGCGGCCAGCACCTGACCCATGCTGGTTTCCCTGCGCCGCTACCTGATTGCAGGGCTGCTGGTCTGGCTGCCGCTGATCGTCACCGGCTTCATTATCAAGCTGCTGGTCGACCTGCTGGACTTCACCATCCTCCTCCTGCCGCCGGGCTGGCGGCCGGAGGCGCTGCTGGGCTTTTCCATCCCGGGCGTGGGGATCGTGGTCGCGATCGTCGTGGTGTTCGTCACCGGGGTGATCGTGGCCAACATCGTCGGGCGCAAGCTGGTCGCGCTGGGCGAGTCCATCGTGCACCGCATCCCGCTGGTCAACTCGATCTACGGGGCAGTGAAGAAGGTGACCGAGACGGTACTGGCGGATGGCGGCCAGGCCTTCCGCAAGGTGATGCTGATCGAATACCCGCGTCGCGGCCTGTGGTCGGTCGGGTTCATGACCGGCGTCGGCACCGGCGAGGTGCAGGAGCGTACCGAGCACGAGGTAATCACCGTATTCGTCCCGACGACCCCCAACCCGACCTCGGGCTTCGTGCTGATGGTCCCGCGCGAAGAGGCGATTGAACTCGACATGACGGTGGAGGACGGCCTCAAGTTCGTGATGTCCATGGGGGTCGTCACGCCCCTGAAAGGACCTGAAGAGGCCCCGGCTCCGGTTGCGCAAGGGCAGGGCAAATCGTAAGATTTCCGGCCTTTTCGCGGGTGCGGACGTCGCGTGCGCCCCGTTTTCCCGACTAACCATGCAGGCCTCTCAGGAACCACCGATCCCTGGCGGGCGTGCCCTTCGGCTGGAACAGCGCAATGCGAACTCATCTGTGTGGACGTGTCACCGAGAACGAACTCGACTCGGAGGTGACCCTTTGCGGCTGGGTGAATCGCCGGCGTGACCACGGGGGCGTGATCTTCGTCGATCTGCGCGACCATACGGGTCGGGTGCAGGTCGTGTTCGACCCCGACCGCGAGGACGTCTTCGCCCGCGCCGAGCAGCTGCGCAGCGAGTACGTGATCCGCATGACCGGTCGTGTGCGCCGCCGTCCCGAGGGGACCGAAAACCCGGACCTGTCCACCGGTGCGGTGGAGATCCTGGGTCTGGAACTGGAGGTCCTGAACGCCGCGAAGACCCCGCCGTTCCCGCTGGACGACGAGGACGTCGGCGAGGACACCCGCCTGCGCTATCGCTACGTGGACCTGCGCCGCCCGGTGATGCAGGAGCGCCTGCGTCTGCGCGCAATGGTCTCCGCGGCCATGCGCCGCTTCCTCGAGGAACGCGATTTCCTCGACCTCGAGACCCCGATGCTGACCAAGGCCACGCCGGAGGGCGCGCGCGACTACCTGGTGCCCAGCCGCACGCATCCGGGCAGCTTCTTTGCCCTGCCGCAGTCGCCGCAGCTGTTCAAGCAGCTGTTGATGATGTCCGGCATGGACCGCTACTACCAGATCACCCGCTGCTTCCGCGACGAGGACCTGCGCGCCGATCGCCAGCCGGAGTTCACCCAGCTGGACATGGAGATGGCCTTCGTCGACGAGGCCGACGTGATGGACGTGACCGAGGGCCTGATCCGGCACCTGTTCCGCGAGGTACAGGGTGTCGAGCTGCCCGACCCGTTCCCGCGCATGGCCTACGCCGAGGCGATGGCCCGTTTCGGCTCGGACAAGCCCGATCTGCGCATCCCGCTGGAGTTCACCGAGCTGACCGAGGTGATGCAGGCGGTGGAGTTCAAGGTCTTCAACGGCCCGGCGAACGACCCCGAGGGCCGCGTGGCCGCGCTGCGCGTGCCGGGCGGAGCCAAGCTCACGCGCAAGGAGATCGACGTCTACACCGAGTACGTCGGCCGCTACGGCGCGAAGGGCCTGGCCTACATCAAGGTCAACGACCCGGCGGATATCGAGGGCGGGCTGCAGTCGCCGATCCTGAAATTCCTGCCGGAGGACGTGACCCGGCAGATCCTGGAAAAGACCGCGGCCGCCGCCGGCGACCTGATCTTCTTCGGTGCGGACAAGGCCTCTGTGGTCAACGAGGCGATCGGCGCGCTGCGGGTGAAGCTCGGCCACGACCTCGACCTGGTCGAGGCGGGCTGGCAGCCGCTGTGGGTCGTCGACTTCCCGATGTTCGAGTACGACGACCAGGACAAGCGCCTGTACGCCCTGCATCACCCGTTCACTGCCCCGGCGGTGGACAGCCCGGACGCGCTGCGCAATAACCCGCGCGAGGCCCTGTCCCGTGCCTACGACATGGTGCTCAACGGCACCGAAGTGGGCGGTGGCTCCATCCGTATCCACAACCCCGAGATGCAGCAGGCTGCGTTCGAGGCCCTGGGTATCGGCGAGGACGAGGCCCGCGAGAAATTCGGCTTCCTGCTGGATGCGCTGGAGTTCGGTGCCCCGCCGCACGGCGGCCTGGCCTTCGGCCTGGACCGCCTGGTGATGCTGATGAGCGGCGCCCACTCCATTCGCGACGTAATGGCCTTCCCCAAGACCCAGACGGCCGCCTGCCTGCTGACCGACGCCCCGGCGCCGGTCGGCGAGAAGCAGCTGCGCGAGCTGGGCATCCGCCTGCGCGCCAGCGCTACGCAACAGGCCGGGTAGGCAACGGGCCGGTCGTTCACCATGGCCGGCATGCGTACCAGTGTGGTTACGGTCCATGGCTGGCATATGTCCGGCCTGGAGATGGCCCTGCTCGCCCGGCGCCTGCGCGCGGCCGGTCACGCGGTTCACCCCTTCCGCTACGCCTCGCGGCGCCAGACGCCGGAGCAGGCGGGGCGCGCGCTGGCGGCCTTTCTCGACGACGTCCCCGGCGACCTCGTGCACCTGGTCGCCCACAGCCTGGGCGGCGTGGTGGTGCGCCACCTGTTCGAGGTCGCGCCCGTGCAGCGTCCCGGCCGCATCGTGATGCTGGGTTCGCCCCTGGCCGGCAGCCGCGTGGCGGCCCGGCTGGCGCGCAACCGGGCCGGGCGCTGGTGGCTGGGCGCGCCCCTGGAACGCGGCCTGCTCGGTGGGAGCCCGATCCTGCGCGGGCGCGACATCGGCATGCTGGCCGGCAGCCGGCCGTTCGGGCCGGGCCCGCTGATTGCGCGCCTGCCGCATCCCCATGACGGCCTGGTCGCGGTGGACGAGACGCGGGGCCCCGACGTCTCGCGTCACCTGACCCTGCCGGTGACGCATATGGGCATGCTGTTCGACACCGTCGTGGCGCGCGAGACCCTGCACTTCCTGGAGGCGGGCGAGTTTCTGCCCTGACGCCGGACGGGCCCGTCAAGCCCGACCACCGCGGTCATCGCGAGGCGCGGAGCGCCGGGGCGATCTCCGTGGCTGGCCCCGGCGCTGGCCCGGGCGGGCGTCGGGGGTTCGGTCCGGAGGTTACTCGCTGCGCGCGCCCTTCGAGCCGGCCTGCGGCCGTTCACCGCCCCTGCGGGGCCTCGCAATGACGAAGGGGCTACGGCAGGGGCATGCCGCCCGCATTCGTGATTAGCGCGGCCCCAGCGATTAGACTGTGCGCATTCCGGTGCCCGGCGGCATGCCGGGTCGGCATAACCGAACCCAACTCAAGGAGTCGTGACCGAATGGCAGGCCACAGCAAGTGGGCGAATATCCAGCATCGCAAGAACGCCCAGGACGCCAAGCGCGGCAAACTCTTCACCAAGCTGATCCGCGAGATCACCGTGGCCGCCCGCCAGGGCGGCTCGGACCCGGAGACCAACCCGCGCCTGCGCCTGGCGATCGACAAGGCGCTGGGTTCCAACATGACCCGCGACACCATCGAGCGGGCCGCCAAGCGTGGCGCCGGCGAGACCGATGGCGACAACGTCGAGGAGATCCGCTACGAGGGCTATGGGCCTGGCGGTGCGGCCATCCTGGTCGACTGCATGACTGACAACCGCAACCGCACGGTTGCCGAGGTGCGGCATGCTTTCTCCAAGATGGGCGGCAACCTCGGCACCGACGGCTCGGTCGCCTACCTGTTCCAGAACAAGGGCGTGATCCGTTTCGCCCCGGGCCTGGATGACGAGGTGGTGATGGAGGCCGCGCTGGAGGGCGGGGCCGAGGACGTCCAGGTCGAGGACGACGGTGCGATCGAGGTGATTACCGAGCCGGAGACCTATCAGGACGTGCGCGCCGCACTGACGGAGCGCGGCCTGGAGCCGGAAAACGCCGAGGTCACCTGGCGGCCGGAGACCCTGGCCCCGCTGGATGCGGAGACCGCCGAGTCGGTCCTGAAGCTGCTGGACATGCTCGATGATCTGGACGACGTGCAGAACGTCTACACCAACGCCGACTTCCCCGAAGAAGTCAGCGGTGACTGAACCGGCCGCAGCGTGAGCGGCGTGCGCATCCTCGGGATCGACCCCGGCTCCCGCGTGACCGGCTTCGCGGTCATCGAGTTTGATCGCAGCCGCGGCCGTTCCTGCGGCCACGGCGTGATCCGGCCGAAGGCGAAGGCCTTCCCCGAGCGCCTGGGCGAGATCTTCGCCGGCGTGGTCGAGGTGATCGACGAGCTGAAGCCCGACGTACTGGCCATCGAGTCGGTGTTCGTCGCCCGCAATGCCCAGTCCGCGATCAAGCTGGGGCACGCCCGTGGCGCGGCCATCTGCGCTGCCACCCAGGCCGGTCTGCAGGTACACGAATACGCCCCGCGCGCGATCAAGCTGGCCGTGGTCGGTGTCGGTGGCGCGGACAAGGAGCAGGTCCAGCACATGATGCAGCAACTGTTACGTCTGGCCGAACCGGCCAGCAGCGACGCCGCCGACGCCCTGGCCGTCGCGCTCTGCCACGCCCACACCCGGCAGAACGAGGCGCGCCTGCAGGGCTCGGCTGCTGCGATGATCGGGGGGCGCCCATGATCGCCCGACTGGAGGGGCGGCTGATCAGCCGCGAGGTGAACGGCGTGGTGATCGACGCCGGCGGGGTTGGTTACGAGGTGGATGTCCCGCTGTCCACGCTGGCGGCCCTGCCGGAACCCGGCGAGACGGTCGTGCTGGCGACCCACCTGGTGGTGCGCGAGGATGCCCACCAGCTCTTCGGATTCCTGAACAAGCGTGACCGCGACCTGTTCCGCCGTCTGATCCGCGTCAACGGTATCGGTGCCAAACTGGCGCTGGCCATGCTTTCGACCTACGCCGGCGACGAGCTGGCGGGCCTGATCAGTGGTGGTGACGTGACAGGCCTGGCCAAGGTGCCGGGTATCGGCAAGCGCACCGCCGAACGGGTGGTGCTGGAGCTGGGCGAGCGCCTGGCCGAGATGGGCTTTGCCGCCGCGCCCGCCGGGGCGGCGGCGGGCAGCGAGCCCACGCCGGCGGCCGCGATGGAGGGCGAGGCCCTGGCCGCGCTGGAGTCCCTTGGCTATCCGCGGGCCAGTGCCGAGAAGATGGTTGCGGCGGTCCGCGACCAGGCCGACTCGGTGGAGACGCTGGTGCGTCTCGCGCTGCGCTCTACCGTCAAGCGCTAGCGCGCGAATCCGCGGTGATCCTGGCAGGGACAGCGTGGTCGTCAGCGTTTATGTGCTTTCGGTCCGCCGCCTGCCTCGTGGTGGCTGGTCCTGGTTCGGCCTCGGGTGTTTACGGTGGTTCCGGTCTGCAACCTGCCGTGCGCTGACTCGCCAGCGCGCCCCGAGTGACTTCTTTGCTCGTGCAAAGAAGTAACCAAGAAACACGCCCGACTGCCGCGACCCCGGCCCGCTGCGCGGGCCGGGGCTTCCCTCGCTCCGAGGGTTTTCGCGGGCGGCGCTGAACTCGCTGCGCCTGCGGCTCCGCTCAGACATCCAGCGCCTTGTCTCCCGCGAAAACCCTCTCCGCTCGGCGCGACGACAACGGGGAGGCAGGTCCAAACAACGGCCGTCCCGACGGTCGTGCCAGTGGAGGATGGCTAGGTCTTCGCACATCTTGGGCACGCTCGGCCGTTGGCCGTTGCGTGCCGCGCCCGCGCAGCGGGCGCCGGGGGCCTTCGGACGGCGTTGCCTATGGTTAGGCGTAAAGGTGGGGATACGTTCGGTTTTGACCTTCCCCTCCCGTATGGAGCCCCTCGCGGAGGGCGTGGTGGGCCGGGAGAAGGCGCTGGATGTCTGAGCGGAGCCGAAGGCGCAGCGAGTTCAGCGCCGCCGGCCCAGCACGTCCGGAGCGAGGTTCCCGGGCGGAATCCGGGTGCCCTTCTTTGGGTCCTTTCTTGGGCAAGCAAGAAAGGACCTCGCGGCGCGCTGGCGAGTCAGCGCACGGCAGGTTGCGGACCGAAGGCACCGTAAACACCCGAGGCCGAGCCAGGGCCAGCCACAACAAGGCAGGCGAAACACCGGGTGACGAACGGGGGCCAGCCATCAACGCCCAAGAGTTAGGGATCGCCAGGCTGTAGCGGAGAGGCGGATGACGTCGCAAGCGGGCATCTCGTTGGACGCCGCGCGCGGCGCTCGCGTACACTTGAAGGCGTATCCGTACCCGTCCCGCGAGCACCGAACCGTTGCCCATAGCAGGGCCCTTTCCCTGTTGAAACGGTGCGGGCGAGGCCGGGTCAAAGACCCGAATCGATCGCAGTACCGCCGCCGGCGAACCGCCTGGCGGCCCCGACCCAGACCATCCGGAGGTCCCCTGTGTCCGCGCCCGCTCTGTTCGTCCTGGAAGATGGCACTGTGTTTCATGGTCAGGCGATTGGCGCCCAGGGCCAGACGGTCGGCGAGGTGGTGTTCAACACCGCGATGACCGGTTATCAGGAGATCCTCACGGATCCCTCCTACCACCGGCAGATGGTCACGCTGACTTATCCGCATATCGGCAACACCGGGACCAATCCGGAGGATGACGAGTCCGCCCGCGCCCATGCGGCCGGGCTGATCATCCGTGACCTGCCGCCGCTGGTGTCGAACTGGCGCTCGCGCGAATCCTTGCCGGATTACCTGCTGCGCCACGGCATCGTGGCGATCAGCGGGATCGATACCCGCAAACTGACCCGCATTCTGCGCGAGAAGGGCGCGCTGAACGGCTGCATCCAGGCCGGTGAGGTGGACGAGCAAGCGGCCCTGGCCGCCGCGCGCGAGTTTCCCGGCATCAAGGGCATGGACCTGGCGCGCGAGGTCACCACGCGCAGCCGCTACGAATGGCTGGAGGGCACCTGGCAGCTCGGCGAAGAGCCGGCCCGGGTGGACCCGGAGCAGGCTGAATTTCATGTGGTGGCCTACGACTTCGGCATGAAGCAGAACATCCTGCGCAAGCTGGCGGACCGGGGTTGTCGCGTGACCGTGGTGCCGGCCGAGACTCCGGTGGCCGAGGTCATGGAGCTGAAACCCGACGGGGTGTTCCTGTCCAACGGCCCGGGCGACCCCGAGCCCTGCACCTACGCGATCGATGCGATCCGCGACATCTGCGAGCGCAAGCTGCCGCTGTTCGGTATCTGCCTCGGGCACCAACTGCTGGGCATTGCCAGCGGCGGCAAGAGCGTGAAGATGAAGTTCGGCCATCACGGGGCGAACCACCCGATCCGCCACGAGGAAAGCGGGCGGGTGATGATCTCGTCGCAGAATCACGGCTTTGCGATCGACGAGGACAACCTGCCCGATACGCTGACGCCGACCTACCGGTCGCTGTTCGACGGCACGCTGCAGGGGATCGCCCGCACCGACTGCCCGGCCTTCAGCCTGCAGGGACACCCCGAAGCCAGCCCGGGCCCCCACGACGTGTCCCCGGCGTTCGACGACTTCGTCGAGATGATGCGCGCCGCGCGTCGCTAAAGCTCCTCCTCCCGAATTTCCGATATCGACAGCCTGCGAGAGCCGTCACATGCCCAAGCGTACCGACATCCAGAGCATCCTGATCCTCGGGGCCGGCCCGATCGTGATCGGCCAGGCCTGCGAGTTCGACTACTCCGGCGCCCAGGCCTGCAAGGCCCTGCGCGAGGAGGGCTACCGGGTGATCCTGGTGAACTCCAACCCGGCGACGATCATGACCGACCCGGAGATGGCGGATGCCACCTACATCGAGCCGGTGGAGTGGGAGACGGTCGCCAAGATCATCGAGAAGGAGCGCCCGGATGCGGTGCTGCCGACCATGGGCGGTCAGACCGCGCTGAACTGCGCGCTGGACCTGTCGAAGGAAGGCGTGCTCGAGAAGTTCGGGGTGGAGATGATCGGCGCCAACGAGGCGGCGATCGACATGGCCGAGGACCGCGATCACTTCAAGGCGGCGATGGCCGATATCGGTCTGGACACTCCGACCGCGATGCTCGCGCACTCCTGGGAGGAGGCGCAGGAGGTCCAGCCGCAGATCGGCTTTCCGGTGATCATCCGGCCGTCGTTCACCCTCGGCGGCTCGGGCGGCGGTATCGCCTACAACCGCGAGGAGTTCGAGTACATCGTCAAGAATGGGCTCGACCTCTCGCCGGTGAACCAGGTGCTGCTGGAGGAGTCCGCGCTTGGCTGGAAGGAGTTCGAGATGGAGGTGGTCCGCGACAAGGCGGACAACTGCATCATCATCTGCTCGATCGAGAACCTCGACCCGATGGGTATTCACACCGGGGACTCGATCACCGTGGCGCCGGCGCAGACCCTGACCGACAAGGAATACCAGATCATGCGCGACGCCTCGCTGGCGGTGCTGCGCAAGATCGGCGTGGAGACCGGTGGCTCCAACGTGCAGTTCGCGATCAACCCGGAGAACGGGCGCATGATCGTGATCGAGATGAACCCGCGGGTGTCGCGCTCCTCGGCGCTGGCCTCCAAGGCGACTGGCTTCCCGATCGCCAAGGTCGCGGCCAAGCTGGCGGTGGGCTACACCCTCGACGAGCTGAAAAACGAGATCACCGGCGGGCTGACCCCGGCCTCGTTCGAGCCGTCCATCGACTACGTGGTCACCAAGATCCCGCGCTTCACCTTCGAGAAATTCCCGCAGGCCGAGGCGCGCCTGACCACGCAGATGAAGGCGGTGGGCGAGGCGATGGCCATCGGCCGCACCTTCCAGGAGTCGTTCCAGAAGGCGCTGCGCTCGATGGAGACCGGCATGGACGGCCTCGACGAGCGCATTGACCTGGATGCCGACGACGTGGTCGATCAGCTGCGCACCCGGCTCGCCAACCCCAGCCCGGAGCAGGTGCTGTACGTGGCCGACGCCTTCCGCGCCGGCTTCTCGATCCAGGACATCTTCGACCTGACCGCGATCGACCCCTGGTTCCTGGCCCAGATCCAGGAACTGGTGGACGTCGAGAAGGGCCTGCGCGACCGCATCCTGGGCGACATCAAGGCCGAGGAGATGTACCGCCTGAAGCAGCGCGGCTTCTCCGACCTGCGCCTGGCGACGATCCTCAACGAGACGGAAAAGGCCGTGCGCAAGCACCGCCACGGCCTGGGCGTGCGCCCGGTGTACAAGCGGGTGGATACCTGCGCGGCCGAGTTCGCGACCACCACCGCCTATATGTACTCATCGTACGAAGAGGAGAACGAGGCGGAACCGACCGACAAGCAGAAGATCATGGTCCTGGGCGGCGGGCCGAACCGTATTGGCCAGGGCATCGAGTTCGACTACTGCTGTGTGCACGCGGCGCTGGCGATGCGCGAGGACGGCTACGAGACCATCATGGTCAACTGCAACCCGGAGACCGTCTCCACCGACTATGACACCTCGGATCGGCTGTACTTCGAGCCGCTGACCCTGGAGGACGTGCTGGAGGTCGTGGCGACCGAGAACCCGGCCGGCGTGATCGTGCAGTACGGCGGGCAGACCCCGCTGAAGCTGGCGCGGGATCTCGAGGCGGCCGGGGTGCCGATTATCGGCACCAGCCCGGACTCGATCGACCTGGCCGAGGACCGCGAACGCTTCCAGGCCCTGCTGAACAAGCTGGGACTCAAGCAGCCGCCGAACCGCACCGCGCGCAGCGAGGAAGAGGCGGAGAAGCTGGCCGACGAGATCGGCTACCCACTGGTGGTGCGTCCGTCCTACGTGCTCGGTGGCCGCGCGATGGAGATCGTGCGCGACCGCGAGGACCTGCGCAGCTACATGCAGAACGCGGTGTCCGTCTCCAACGATGCCCCGGTGCTGCTGGATCGCTTCCTGGATGACGCGATCGAGGTTGATGTCGATGCCATCTCGGATGGCGAGAACGTGATCATCGGCGGGATCATGGAACACATTGAGCAGGCCGGCGTGCACTCGGGCGACTCCGCCTGTTCGCTGCCGCCGTTCTCGCTGTCGATGGCGCTACAGGACGAGATGGTCGAGCAGGTGCGCAAGATGGCGCTGGGGCTCAAGGTCGTCGGCCTGATGAACACCCAGTTCGCGATCAAGGGCGACGATATCTACGTGCTGGAGGTCAATCCGCGCGCCTCGCGCACCGTGCCGTATGTCTCCAAGAGCGTCGGCCGGCCGCTGGCCAAGATTGCCGCCCGCTGCATGGCCGGGCAGACCCTGCCCGAGCAGGGCGTGGGCGATGCGGTCTACCCCGATTACTACTCGGTAAAGGAATCGGTGTTCCCGTTCGCCAAGTTCCAGGGCGTGGACCCGATCCTGGGGCCGGAGATGAAGTCCACCGGCGAGGTGATGGGGGTCGGTCGCAGCTTCGCCGAGGCCTTCGCCAAGAGCCAGCTGGGGGCGGGCGTGCTGCTGCCGTCCACCGGCAAGGCCTTCGTGTCCGTGCGCGAGATCGACAAGCCGCTGGTGGGTGAAGTCGCGCGCCGCCTGGTCGAGCTGGGTTTCGAGGTTCTGGCCACCCGGGGCACGGCGAACGTGCTGGAGGAGGCCGGGATCGCGGTGACCCGCGTGAACAAGGTCACCGAGGGTCGTCCGCATATCGTGGACATGATCAAGAACGACGAGATCAGCTTCATCATCAACACCGTGGAGGGCAAGCAGTCGACCTCCGACTCCTACACCATCCGCCGCGAGGCGCTGATGCACAAGGTGGGCTATACCACCACCATTGCTGGGGCCAAGGCCACCGTGCAGGCCCTGGATCATCTGGGGGCGAACGACGTCTTCCGGCTGCAGGACCTCCACCAGGAAAATCTCGGAGGGAAAAGCGCATGAACAAGACGCCCTTGACCGTGACTGGCGCGGAAAAGATGAAGGAAGAGCTGAAGAAGCTGAAGGGCGAGGACCGCCCGCGCGTGGTCAACGCGATCTCCGAGGCGCGCGAGCATGGTGACCTCAAGGAGAACGCCGAGTATCACGCCGCGCGCGAGCAGCAGAGCTTCATCGAGGGCCGCATCCGCGAGCTGGAGGCGAAGCTCTCCAATGCCCAGATCATCGACGTCACGGCCCTGCCGCAGACCGGCAAGGTCGTGTTCGGCACCACGGTGGTGCTGGAGGCGACCGAGGACGGGCGCCAGGTGACCTACAAGATCGTGGGCGAGGACGAGGCCGACATCAAGAACAACATGATCTCGGTGTCTTCCCCGATCGCGCGGGCGCTGATCGGTAAGGAAGAGGGCGATGTGGTCACCGTGCAGGCCCCGGGCGGGGAGACGGAGTACGAGATCCTGGAGGTCCGCTACGTCAACTGACGCCGCCGTATCCGGCTGTCAGGCCGGGTCCAGCGAGACCTTCGGGTCCTCCGGGTTGCGCCGGAACAGGGTGGCGACATGACCGATGCGCTGAATCCGCTCGGCGCCGGTGCGCTCGCACAGTTCCTCGACGGCCCCGTTGCGGGCCTCGCGATCCCCGATATTCACCTTGATCTTGACCAGTTCGTGGTGGGTGAGCGCCAGTTCCAGTTCCGCCAGCACCGCGTCGGTCAGCCCGTTGCGGCCAATGGTCACGACGGGTTTGCGGGGATGGGCGAGGCTGCGCAGGTGGCGGCGTTGCGCGTCGGTCAGATTCACGGGAGGCCGTTTTTCGGTGTTGGAAAGCCAAAATTGTAGCACGCCGAGTGCCGGCGCAAGGATCGGGCATGCCCAAGCGTAGCCGCTCCAGCCAGCGCTGGCTGAAGGAACATTTCGATGACCCCTACGTCCAGCGGGCCCAGCAGGAGGGCTACCGCGGGCGCGCGGTCTACAAGCTGCAGGAGCTCGACGAGCGCGACCGGCTGCTGAAGCCCGGGATGCGCGTGGTGGACCTGGGTGCGGCGCCGGGCGGCTGGACCCAGTACGCCGCGCAGAAAATCGGGCGCAAAGGGGTCCTGGTCGCGACCGATATCCTGCCCATGGATCCCGTGCCGGGCGCGGAGATCGTGACCGGCGACTTCCGCGAGGACGCCGTGCTGGATGCGATCCTGAGCGCGCTCGGGGACGAGCCGGCCGACCTTGTGCTTTCCGATATGGCCCCCAACCTGACCGGTACGGATGCCGTGGATCAGCCGCGTTCCATCCATCTGTGTGAACTGGCGCTGGAGTTGGCCACCCAGATTCTGAACCCCCGGGGGGCTTTTCTGGTCAAGCTGTTTCAGGGCGAAGGTTCCGATGCCTACCTGGCCGAGGTGCGCCGCCGGTTTCGCTCGGTCAAGGTGCGCAAACCGAAGGCCTCGCGGCCTCGGTCACGGGAAGTGTATGTATTGGCACGCGAGCCCCGGGATGTGTAAAGCTGCCTGCAACTGACGATTGATGTTTTTCGAGGTGTCGTTTTGAACGGTCTGGCCAAGAACCTGATCATCTGGGCGGTGATTGCCGTCGTCCTGATGTCTGTCTTCAACAACTTCGGCCCACAGCAGCAGACGCAGGATGTGCGGAGCATTACCTACTCCGAGTTCATCCGCGATGTGCAGGGCGGTCGCGTGGATAACGTGACCATCAAGGGCGAGAAGATCGAGGGCACCACGCTGGAAGGCCAGCGATTCACCACGGTGAATCCGAACGACCCGGGCCTGATTGGCGACCTGCTGCAGAACAATGTGGAGGTCAATGCCCACGAGGAGGCCGAGCGTTCCCTGCTGATGAGCATCCTGATCAGCTGGTTCCCGATCCTGCTGCTGATCGCCGTGTGGATCTACTTCATGCGCCAGATGCAGGGCGGTGGCGCCGGCGGCAAGGGCGCGATGTCCTTCGGCAAGTCCAAGGCCAAGCTGATGTCGGAGGACCAGGTCAAGGTCGGCTTCGGTGACGTGGCCGGCTGCGACGAGGCCAAGGAAGAGGTCACCGAACTGGTGGACTTCCTGCGCGACCCGTCCAAGTTCCAGAAACTCGGCGGCCAGATCCCGCGCGGGGTGCTGATGGTGGGCTCTCCGGGTACCGGCAAGACGCTGCTGGCCAAGGCCATCGCCGGCGAGGCCAAGGTGCCGTTCTTCAGCATCTCCGGTTCCGACTTCGTCGAGATGTTCGTCGGCGTGGGCGCCTCGCGCGTGCGAGACATGTTCTCCGAGGCCAAGAAGCACGCTCCCTGCATTATCTTCATCGACGAGATCGATGCGGTCGGTCGCCAGCGCGGCGCCGGCATGGGCGGTGGTCACGACGAGCGCGAGCAGACGCTGAACCAGCTGCTGGTCGAGATGGACGGCTTCGAGGGCACCGAGGGGGTCATCGTGATCGCCGCGACCAACCGCCCGGACGTGCTGGACCCGGCGCTGCTGCGCCCGGGCCGCTTCGACCGCCAGGTGGTGGTGCCGCCGCCGGACGTGCGCGGCCGCGAGCAGATCCTCAAGGTCCACATGAAGAAGACCCCGATCGCGGAGGATGTGCGCCCGGACCTGATTGCCCGCGGTACGCCGGGCTTCTCCGGGGCGGATCTGGCCAACCTGGTCAACGAGGCGGCGTTGTTCGCGGCCCGGGCCAACAAGCGCCTGGTGGATATGTCCGACTTCGAGCGCGCCAAGGACAAGATCATGATGGGTGCCGAGCGCAAGTCCATGGTGATGTCCGAGGACGAGAAGAAGCTGACCGCCTATCACGAGGCCGGGCATGCGATCGTCGGCCTGACGGTGCCGGAGCATGACCCGGTGTACAAGGTCAGCATCATCCCGCGCGGGCGCGCCCTCGGGGTGACCATGTTCCTGCCGGAGGAAGACCGCTACAGCCACTCGAAGACGCGTCTGGAAAGCCAGCTGGCGAGCCTGTTCGGCGGGCGGCTGGCGGAAGAGATCATCTTCGGCAACGACAAGGTGACCACCGGGGCCTCCAACGACATCGAGCGTGCCACCCAGATCGCGCGCAATATGGTCACCAAGTGGGGCCTGTCGGACAAGCTGGGCCCGCTGGACTACGGCGAGGAAGAGGGGCATCCCTTCCTGGGCGGGCAGATGGGCAAGTCCAAGCCGATGTCCGACGAGACCGCGCGCGAGATCGACGCCGAGGTGCGCCAGATCATCGACACGAATTACCAGCACGCGAAGCAGATCCTGGTGGATAACATCGACAAGCTGCATGCGATGGCCCAGGCACTAGTGAAGTACGAGACCATCGACGACAAGCAGATCGAGGACATCATGGCCGGGCGCGAACCCCGCGAACCCGCCGACTGGGACAGCGGCGGCGGCCCCGGCGGTACCGCGCAGGCCGGCGAGGAGTCCGACGCCAGTGGCTCGGGTGACGGCTCCGAAGGTCGCGATGACGACGACAACAAGGGTGTTGTAGGCGGGCCCGCGCCGCAGTCCTGAGCGGGGCCCCCGCCGACGCGTCGAACCCAGGCCGCCAGGCCCTTTCCTGGCGGCCTTTTTCGTTGGTAGCAAAGGAGAATGATCGTGCCGACCGATGCACCCGTGCTGCAATGCGGAGCGCGCCGCCTGGACCTGGGGCGGCCACGCATCATGGGTATCCTCAATGTGACCCCGGACTCGTTCTCCGATGGCGGGCAATATGCCCGGGTCGAAGAGGCCCTGGCGCGCGCCCGCGCCATGGTCGCGGAGGGGGCGGATCTCCTCGATGTGGGGGGTGAGTCCACGCGTCCCGGCGCGGAGCCGGTACCACTGGAGGAGGAGCGCCGCCGGGTGCTGCCGGTGATCGAGGCGCTGCACGCGGAAATCGGTGTGCCGCTGTCCGTGGATACGATGAAGCCGGCGTTGATGCGCGAGGCGGTCGCGGCCGGCGCCGGGTTGCTCAACGACGTCAACGGCTTCCGAGCCGAGGGGGCCCTGGAGGCGGCGGTCGAGGCGGCGCGCGAGGATGGCGTGGCGCTTTGCGCGATGCATATGCAGGGCGAGCCGCAGTCGATGCAGCGTGCGCCGCATTATGACGACGTGGTGACCGAGATCGCGGCCTTTCTGGACCAGCGGGTGCGCGAATTGCGGGCCGCCGGCGTGCCGCGAGGCCAGATCCTGCTGGACCCGGGGTTCGGCTTTGGCAAGACCCTGGCGCACAACGTCGCCCTGTTTCGTGGCCTGCCGCATCTGGCCGGGGCCGGCCTGCCGTTGCTGGTCGGCGTTTCGCGCAAATCGATGATCGGCCAGTTGCTGGGGGATCGCCCGGTCGCCGAGCGGGACCCGGGGAGTGCCGTGGCGGCGATGCTGGCGGCGCAGGCCGGGGCGCGTGTCCTGCGTGTGCACAACGTCTCGGCGACCCGCGACGCGCTGGCGCTATACTCGGAGTTGCGGCCGGATGGCGGCGAAGAGCAGGACAATCGAGGGAACTGATGGGCAAGTATTTCGGGACGGACGGGATTCGCGGGCGCACCGGCGAGTGGCCCATGACGCCGGAGTTTGCGCTGCGGTTGGGGTATGCCGTGGGCGAGGTGCTGGGCGAGAACGGCCAGCGCCAGGGCCCGGTGCTGGTGGGCAAGGACACGCGGGTGTCCGGCTACATGTTCGAGTCGGCGCTGGAGGCCGGGCTGTCGGCCGCCGGGCTGGATGTCGCGCTGCTGGGGCCGATGCCCACGCCCGCGATCGCCTACCTGACCCATACCTTCCGTGCGACCGCGGGCATCGTGATCAGTGCCTCGCACAACCCGTTCCACGACAACGGGTTCAAGTTCTTCACGCCCGAGGGCGACAAGCTGCCGGATGCGACCGAGGCCGCGATCGAGGCGCGCCTGGATCAGCCGGCGCAGCCGATCGACGCGGCGCGACTGGGCAAGGCCGTGCGCATCAGCGATGCGGCCGGCCGCTATGTGGAGTTCTGCAAGAGCGCCATCCCGGCGCGCTCCGAGTTGCGCGGCATGAAGGTGGTGATCGACTGCGCCCATGGGGCCACCTACAACGTCTCCCCGCATGTATTCGAGGAGCTGGGCGCCCGTGTCGAGATCCTTGGCGCGAGTCCTGACGGCTACAACATCAACGAGGGCGTGGGCGCCCTGTACCCCGAGAAGGTGGCGGCGCAGGTGCGCGCCAGCGGGGCGGACCTCGGGATTGCCCTGGACGGCGATGGTGACCGCGTGATCCTGGCCGATGCCGATGGCACGGTCGTGGACGGCGATCAGATCCTCGGCATCCTGGCGCTGGCGCGGCAGCAGAGCGGGGGCTTCGATGGTGGGGTGGTCGGGACGCTGATGACCAACCTCGGCCTGGAGCAGGCCCTGAATGGCGCCGGCATCCCGTTCGTGCGCGCGAAGGTCGGGGATCGCTACGTGCTGGAGGAGCTCCGGCGTCGCGACTGGACCCTGGGTGGCGAGGGGTCGGGCCACATCGTCTGCCTCGAGCACACCACGACCGGTGATGGCACGGTCGCGGCGCTGCAGGTTGCCCACCTGATGCATCGCACCGGCCAGCCGCTGTCGGCGCTGGCCGCGGCGATCCCCAAGCTCCCGCAGTGCCTGATCAATGTGCCCGTCAGCGGTGCCGCTTCGGGCTGCCTGGAGGCCGAGCCGGTACGCGCGGAGGTTGCCGCGGTCGAGGGGCAGCTGGGCCAGCGCGGCCGAGTGCTGCTGCGTCCCTCGGGTACCGAACCGCTGGTGCGGGTGATGGTCGAGGGCGAGGACGCGAACGAGACCCGCTCGGCCGCTGAGCGCATCGCCGACAGTATCCGCGCGGCGATCTGACGCCCTCGGCGCCCGCGGGCGGCTCTCCCTGCGTCACCCCGCGCCGGGCGCCGCCGGCGTGGCGCGTGCCGGCTTGGTTGATTTGCTCCCGGTGCGCCGGTAACATCCCGCCGCTCTAATCATCATGATCGGACCCCGTCTATCCATGGGGTGCGTCCGACCGCAGGAGGAAGATCCGCATGCGCACGCCGCTGGTCGCCGGAAACTGGAAGATGAACGGTTCGCGGGACGCGAACCGCGCGCTCCTGAGCGCCCTGAAGGGCAGCCTGGGCGATATCCGGGGCGTGGACGTGGCGGTGTGTCCGCCCGCGGTCTACCTCGCCGAAATCGCCGACGACCTCTCGGGCGGCCCCATTGCGGTGGGTGCCCAGGATTGCTCGGACCAGGAGAAGGGCGCCTACACCGGCGAACTGGCCGGCGCCATGCTGGCCGAGGTCGGCTGCCGTTACGTGATCGTCGGGCACTCCGAGCGCCGTGAGCGGCAGAACGAGGACAGTGCCTGGGTGGCCGCGAAATTCGTTGCGGCCCAGGCGGCCGGCCTGATTCCGATCCTGTGTGTCGGCGAGCAGAAGGACGACCGCGAGGGTGGCCGTACCGAGAGCGTCGTGGCCGAGCAGCTGGATGCGGTGCTGGACGCGGCCGGGGTCGAGGCCTTCGCCAGTGCCGTGGTGGCCTACGAGCCGGTCTGGGCAATCGGCACCGGGCTGACCGCCACGCCGGAACAGGCCCAGGAGGTGCATGCCTTCATCCGTAATCGCGTCGCCGGCCGCGACCCGCGCATCGCCGCGGAGCTGCGCATTCTCTACGGCGGCAGCATGAAGGCCGACAATGCATCCGGGCTGCTGGCGCTGGAGGATATCGACGGCGGTCTCATCGGCGGCGCCTCGCTGGATGCCGACGGGTTCACCGCCATCGTCCGTGCCGCGGGCGAGCGAGTCGCAGCATGATTTACGGCCTGCTCCTGGTTGTCCAGGTCGCGGTCTCGATCGGCCTGATCGCGCTGATCCTGATGCAGCACGGCAAAGGGGCCGATGCTGGCGCCGCCTTCGGCAGCGGGGCTTCGGCAACGGTGTTCGGGGCGGCCGGTTCGGCCAACTTTCTGAGCCGTTCGACCGCGTTTCTGGCGGTGGTGTTCTTCCTGAATAGCCTGACACTGGCCTATCTGGCCGCCTCCAGCCCGGAGGCCGAGAGCCTGCTGGACCAGATGGAGGCCATGGAAGAGGAAGGTGACGGTCCGCCGGATCTTCCGCGCGAGGTGGTCCCGGGGCAGGAGCCCGCGGGCGATACCCCGCAATCCGGCCGGCCGGCCGACGTGCCCGACTGATCCCGGGTACCTGTACCAAACGGCAGATGTGGTGGAATTGGTAGACACGCTATCTTGAGGGGGTAGTGGCGCAAGCCGTGTGGGTTCGAGTCCCACCATCTGCACCAAATTCTGGATGGCCCGGGTTGCTCTCTGTTCCTGAGTGCCCGGGCCAAATAACAATAAAATCAGCGTCTTATAAAATTACGAATACTTGACACCGTTTTTGGGCATCACCTAGACTCCGTGCCCGGTGTGCGGTCCTGTCTCGTCTCCACGAGGGCGGTCCGTACCCGCGCTTTCAACCAGCAACGCTGAACGGCTCGCCGGCGCGCCCGATCCACGCGACGCCTCGCGAACCTGCCCGCCAGAGGCGGCGTACGGGAGAGAGAAATGCTGGAAGGTTATCTACCCATCCTGCTGTTCATCGCAGTGGGCATCGTGATCGGGATCGTACCGCTGATCGTCGGTATGGCGGTGGGTCCGCGCAAGCCGGACGCCGCCAAGAACTCGCCCTACGAGTGCGGCTTCGAGGCCTTCGAGGACTCGCGGCTCAAGTTTGATGTGCGCTTCTACCTGGTGGCGATCCTGTTCATCATCTTCGATCTGGAGATCGCCTTCCTGTTCCCGTGGGCAGTGTCGCTAGACACCATTGGCCTGTTCGGGCTTCTTGCGATGGCGCTGTTTCTCGTCATTCTGGTGGTCGGTTTCATTTACGAGTGGAAGAAGGGGGCGCTGGAATGGGAATAGAAGGCGTTCTTGAAAAGGGCTTCGTCACGACCTCGGCGGACAAGCTCATCAACTGGGCCCGTACCGGCTCCCTGTGGCCGATGACCTTCGGCCTGGCGTGCTGCGCGGTGGAGATGATGCACGCCGGTGCGGCGCGCTATGACCTCGACCGCTTCGGGATTATCTTCCGGCCCAGTCCGCGCCAGTCGGACGTGATGATCGTCGCCGGCACCCTGGTCAACAAGATGGCCCCGGCCCTGCGCAAGGTCTACGACCAGATGCCCGAGCCACGCTGGGTGATCTCCATGGGCTCCTGTGCCAACGGGGGCGGGTACTACCACTACTCCTACGCCGTCGTGCGCGGCTGCGACCGCATCGTGCCGGTGGATGTCTACGTGCCGGGCTGCCCGCCGACGGCCGAGGCGCTGCTCTACGGCATCATCCAGCTGCAGAACAAGATCCGGCGCACGAACACCATCGCGCGCTGACGCACCCGGGGTTTCCGATGGCTGAACAAGACAACTGGATCGACGCCCTGCGGGCGGAACTGGGCGATGCCCTGGAAAGCCTGCACGAGGCGAACGACGAGATCACCGTCGATATCACGCCCGGGTCCTGGCGCGAGGCGGGCGAGAAGCTCCGTGATGCGCTGGGTTTCGAGATCCTGATCGACCTGTGCGGGGTGGATTACCTCGAATACGGCCAGGACGAGTGGGGTACCGATTCCGCCACCAATACGGGCTTCTCCCGGGGAGTCGAGGCTGCGACCTCGGGGCGCTTCACCTTCGATGACGCGCCGGAAGATTCCAACTGGGACGGGCCGCGCTTCACCGTGGTGGCCCACCTCCTGTCGGTGGCGCACAACCGCCGCGTCCGCATGCGGGCCTGGCTGGACGATGAGGAATTTCCCGAGATCGAGTCGCTGGTGGAGGTCTGGGCCTCGGCCAACTGGTTCGAGCGCGAGGCCTTCGATCTGTTCGGCATCCTGTTCTCCGGGCACCCGGACCTGCGCCGCATCCTCACCGACTACGGCTTTGTCGGCCACCCGTTCCGCAAGGACTTCCCGCTGATCGGCCACGTCGAGATGCGTTACGACGCCGAACAGGCGCGCGTGGTGTACCAGCCAGTGACCATCGAGCCCCGCGTGCTGGTGCCCAAGGTGATCCGCGACGACCATCGCTACAGCGAGGGCGAGAAGCCGGGCGAAGGAGCCGAGAATGCCTGAGATTCGCAACTTCACCCTGAACTTCGGGCCGCAGCATCCGTCCGCCCACGGCGTGCTGCGTCTGGTGCTGGAGATGGACGGCGAGGTCGTGCAGCGCGCCGACCCGCATATCGGTCTGCTCCATCGCGGCACCGAGAAGCTCGCCGAGAGCAAGCCCTACAACCAGTCCATCGGCTATATGGACCGTCTCGACTACGTGTCGATGATGGCCAACGAGCACGGCTACGTGCTGGCGATGGAGAAGCTGCTGGGCATCGAGGCCCCGCTGCGGGCGCAGTACATCCGGGTAATGTTCGACGAGATCACCCGCATCCTGAATCACCTGATGTGGCTGGGTGCGCATGCGCTGGATATCGGCGCGATGGCGGTGTTCCTGTATGCCTTCCGCGAGCGCGAGGACCTGATGGACTGCTACGAGGCGGTCTCGGGTGCGCGCATGCACGCGACCTATTACCGTCCGGGCGGCGTCGCGCGCGACCTGCCGGGCACGATGCCCAAGTATCAGCCGTCCTCCTGGAAATCCCAGGAAGTGGTGGATGACCTGAATAAAATCCGCCAGGGCTCGCTGCTGGACTTCATCGAGGCCTTCACCGAGCGCTTCCCCGGCTGCGTGGACGAATACGAGACCCTGCTGACCGACAACCGGATCTGGAAGCAGCGCACCGTGGGCATCGGCGTGGTCGATCCCGACCGTGCCAAGCAGCTGGGCTTTACCGGTCCAATGCTGCGCGGCTCCGGCATCGAGTGGGACCTGCGCAAGAAGCAGCCCTACGAGGTCTATGACTGCCTCGATTTCGATATCCCGGTGGGCGTCAACGGCGACTGCTACGACCGCTATCTGGTGCGCATCGAGGAGATGCGCCAGTCCAACCGCATCATCCGTCAGTGCGTGGACTGGCTGCGCCAGAACCCGGGCCCGGTGCTGCTGGAGGATCACAAGATCACCCCGCCGAAGCGCGAGGAGATGAAGGCCGACATGGAGGCCCTGATCCACCACTTCAAGCTGTTCACCGAGGGCATGTGCCTGCCGGAAGGCGAGGCCTACGCCGCGGTGGAGCATCCGAAGGGCGAGTTCGGGGTGTATCTGGTCTCCGATGGTTCCAACAAGCCCTATCGCCTGAAGGTTCGCCCGCCGGGCTTTGTGCACCTGTCCGCGCTGGACGAGATGGCGCGCGGCCACATGCTGGCCGATGTGGTCGCCATTATCGGGACCCAGGACATCGTATTCGGGGAGATCGACCGCTGATGGCTGCCGAACAGAAAACCGTCGCCTTCCACAAGCCCGCCGGCAAGAAGGTGGAGCTCAGCGACCACGAGCGCGAAGAGATCGACGCCTGGCTGGCGCGCTATCCCGAAGACCAGAAGCGCTCTGCGGTGCTGGGCGCCCTGCGCGCGGTGCAGCACGAGGATGGCTATCTCTCCACCGCCAAAATGGACGCCGTCGCCGAGTACCTCGGCCTGCCGGCGATCGCGGTCTACGAGGTGGGCTCGTTCTACTCGATGTACGAGCTGGAGCCGGTCGGCAAGCACACGATCATGGTGTGCAACAACATCTCCTGCATGCTGCGCGGCTCGGAACAGATCATCGAGCACCTGGAGAACCGTCTCGGCATCAAGCTCGGCGAGAGCACGCCGGACGGCAAGTTCTACCTGAAGATGGAAGAGGAGTGCCTGGCGGCCTGCTGTGGCGCCCCGATGATGCAGGTGGATCACGTCTACTACGAGAATCTCACCCCCGAGAAGGTGGACGAGATCCTCGACGGTCTGGAGAAGTAGCATGGCCAACCAGATCTGCTTTGCGACCCGCTACCTGGACGATCCGGCCTCGCTCGAGACCTACAAGAGCGTTGGCGGCTACCAGGCCCTGGAGAAGGTCTACAAGGGCAAGATGGCCCCCGAGGACGTGATCGAGGAGGTCAAAACCTCCAACCTGCGCGGCCGCGGCGGCGCGGGCTTCCCGACCGGGCTCAAATGGTCCTTCATGCCGCGCAACACCCCGGGCCAGAAGTACATCGTCTGCAATTCGGACGAATCCGAGCCGGGCACCTGCAAGGACCGCGAGATCCTGATGTACAACCCGCATGCCCTGATCGAGGGCATGGCGATCGCCGGCTACGCGATTGGCGCGACCGTGGGCTACAACTACATGCGCGGCGAGTTCATGGACGAGGTGAACACGCGCTTCACCGCGGCGCTGAAAGAGGCCTACGACGCCGGTTATCTCGGCAAGGACATCTTCGGTTCCGGGGTCGATTTCGATCTCTACCCGTCGCTGGGTGCCGGGGCCTACATCTGCGGCGAGGAGACGGCGTTGCTGGAGTCGCTGGAGGGCAAGAAGGGCCAGCCGCGCTTCAAGCCGCCGTTCCCGGCCAACTTCGGTCTGTACGGCAAGCCGACCACGATCAACAACACCGAGTCGCTGGCGTCCATCCCGTCCATCATTCGGAATGGTGGCCAGTGGTTCGCGGATCTCGGCGTGCCCAAGTCGGGTGGCGAGAAGCTGTTCTCCGTCTCCGGGCATGTGAACAAGCCGGGCAACTACGAGATCCCGCTGGGCACGCCGTTCAAGGATCTCCTCGAGATGGCCGGCGGGGTGCTGAACGGCCGCAAGCTGAAGGCGGTGATCCCGGGCGGCTCCTCGGTGCCGGTGGTCCCGGGCGACGTGATGCTGCAGGCCAACATGGACTTCGACTCCATCGCCCATGCCGGCTCCATGCTGGGTTCCGGCGCGGTGATCGTGATGGACGAGACCGCCGACATGGTCAAGGCCCTGCAGCGCATCTCGCGTTTCTACTTCTCCGAGTCCTGCGGCCAGTGCACGCCCTGCCGCGAGGGGACCGGCTGGCTCTACCGCATGCTGACCCGCATCGTGGAAGGCCAGGGCCGTCCCGAGGACCTGGAACGCCTGGACGACGTGGCGAGCAAGATCGAGGGGCACACCATCTGCGCCCTGGGTGACGCCGCGGCCATGCCAGTGCGCAGCTTCGTCAAGCACTTCCGCCACGAATTCGAATACTACATCCAGCACGGCCGGAGCCCGGTGGCAGACGCCGCCTGACGCTCTACCGCGCCATCGCATCAGGAATCGAGCATGAGTCAGGATCAGAAACAGGATCTGGTCAGCATCGAGATTGACGGCCGTACGGTGGAGGCGCCCAAGGGCGCCATGCTCATCGACGTCGCCGATGATGCCGATATCCGCATCCCGCGCTTCTGCTATCACAAGAAGCTGTCGGTGGCGGCCAACTGCCGCATGTGCCTGGTGGAGGTGGAGAAGGCGCCGAAGCCGCTGCCGGCCTGTGCGACGCCCGTGATGGACGGGATGAAGGTGTACACCCAGTCCCCGCTGGCGCTGCGCGCGCAGAAGGGGACCATGGAGTTCCTGCTGATCAACCACCCGCTGGATTGCCCGATCTGCGATCAGGGCGGCGAGTGCGAGCTACAGGACGTGGCCATGGGCTACGGCGAGAGCGTGTCCACCTACACCGAGGCCAAGCGCGTGGTGAAGGACAAGGACATCGGTCCGCTGATCGAGACCGAGATGACCCGCTGTATCCACTGCACCCGCTGTGTGCGCTTCGGCGAGGAGATCGCCGGGGTGCGCGAGCTGGGGGCGACCGGGCGCGGCGAGCACATGCGCATCGGCACCTATGTCGAGAAGACCGTCGCCCACGAGCTGTCGGGCAACGTGATCGACCTGTGCCCGGTGGGCGCGCTGACCGCCAAGCCGTCGCGCTATGGCGCGCGTGCCTGGGAATATGCCCAGGCCGCCACAATTGCCCCGCACGATGCCGTGGGCTCCAACTTGTTCCTGCATACCGATGACGGCCGCGCGATGCGCGTGGTCCCGCGCGAGAACGAGGCCGTCAACGAGACCTGGATCTCCGACCGCGACCGTTTCAGCTACACGGGCCTGTACGCCGAGGATCGCCTGACCCGTCCGCGCATCAAGGTCGATGGCCAGTGGCAGGAGGTCTCCTGGGAGACCGCGCTGAGCTATGCGGTCGAGGGCCTCAAAGAGGTCGCTCCGGAGCGCATCGGCGCCCTGTTGTCGCCTTCGCTCTCGCTGGAGGAGCACTATCTCGCGCAGAAGGTGCTGCGCGGCATGGGTGTGACCGATATCGATCACCGCGTGAACCAGCGCGATTTCCGCGACGAGGCCGCAGCGCCGCTGTTCCCCTATCTGGGTGCCGCGATCGGCGATCTGGAAAACGCCGATGGCGTCCTGCTGGTCGGCAGCAACCCGCGTCGCGAGCAGCCGCTGATTGCGCACCGCCTGCGCAAGGCCGCCTCGCGTGGTGCCCGGGTCAGCCTGATCAACGACATGCTGCTGGATCTGACCTATCCGGTGCAGGCCCAGCTGGTCGGTGACGCGCACGACCAGGTGCTGGCGTTGGCCGGGGTCGCCGGACAGATCGCCGCGGCCGGCAAGGCGCTGCCGAAGAAGCTGGAAAAGGTCGTCAAGGCGGCCGAGACCGACGACCCCGCCACGCGCGAGGCCTTCGAACGCGCCGCGCGGGCCCTGCTGGACGCGAAGCAGGGTCACGTCCTGCTCGGGGCTGCCGCGATGCAGGGGCCGGCCTTCTCCACGTTGCGGGCCCTGGCCGGCTGGATCGCCAAGCATACCGGGGCGAGCCTGGGCTACCTCCCGCAGGGCGCCAATGCCGGGGGCGCGTGGCTCGCGGGTGTACTGCCGCATCGCGGTCCGGCCGGCCGCGAGCTGGAGACTGCCGGCGCCGATGCCGCCGCGATGCTGGAACAGGGCCGCGACGCCTTCGTGATCGCCGGGCTCGAGCCGGGGCGTGACGGCGCCGACCCGGTCGCCTTCCGCGCGGCCCTGCAACAGGCTGGGCTGGTCGTCGCGCTCACCAGTTTCGCGAACGAGGACCTCGAGGCGGTCGCCGATGTTCTGCTGCCGATCGCCACCAGCTTCGAGCACTCCGGAACCTTCGTGAACGCCGAGGGTCGCTGGCAGAGCTTCCGCGCCGCCGCGCGCACGCCGGATGACGCGCGCCCCGGGTGGAAGGTGTGGCGTGTGCTGGGCAACCTGCTGGAGCAGGCCGGCTTCGATTATCTCGACTCGCCTGCGGTGCGGGACGAGCTGAAGGGGCAGCTGGCCGATGCCAGCTTCGACACGGGCGTCAACCTGAACAAGGTGCATGTGGACCTGCCCGAGGCCGGCAGCGGCGAGGGCCTTCTGCGCGTGCAGGCGGCCGCTCTCTACAGCGGCGATCCGCTGCTGCGCCGCGCCGAGCCGTTGCAGACCAGCCCCGAGGGGCAACTGGCGGAGAGCGTGCTGGTGCACCCCGACTCCGCCGGCGGGCATGCCCACGGCAGTCGCGTGCGGCTGCGTCAGGGCAAGGCCGAGACGGAACTGACCCTGCTGCTGGACGATTCGGTACCGCCGGGCCTGGCCGTGACCTTCGCGGGCTCCGCGGCGATGGGGGCCCTCGGCCTGCCGAACACCACGGTCGCGCTGGCGCGGGCCTGAGGGACTTAAGACATGTTCGACTGGATGATGAACCTCTTCTACAGCCTGCCGACCGTGATGCAGATCCTGATCGGCATTCAGCTGATCGTGATCCCGCTGATGCTGGCCGTGGCCTACACCACCTTTGCCGAGCGCAAGGTGATTGGCTACGCCCACGTGCGGGTGGGCCCGAACCGGGTCGGCCCGCGGGGCTGGCTGCAGCCGATCGCGGATGCGCTGAAGCTGCTGACCAAGGAGGTCATCCTCCCGACCAACGCCAACCGCTTTCTGTTCCTGAGCGCGCCGGTACTGACGATCGCCCCGGCCCTGGCCGCCTGGGCGGTGGTGCCGTTCTTCGAGGGCGGGGCGCTGGCGGATGTGAATGCCGGACTCCTGTACCTGCTGGCGCTGACCTCGCTGGGTGTGTACGGCATCATCATCGCCGGCTGGGCCTCGAACTCGAAATACGCGCTGCTGGGTTCGCTGCGTTCGGCCGCGCAGCTGGTGTCCTACGAGATCGCGATGGGCTTTGCCCTGGTCGGGGTGCTGATGGCCGCCGGCACCCTGAACGTGGGCGGGATTATCGAGGCGCAGTCGGGGAGCATGTACCACTGGTTCCTGCTCCCGCTGCTGCCGATGTTCTTCGTGTATTTCATCTCCGGGATCGCGGAGACCAACCGCGCCCCGTTCGACGTCGCGGAAGGCGAGTCCGAGATCGTCGCGGGTTTCCATGTGGAATACTCGGGCATGGCGTTCGCGGTGTTCTTCCTCGCGGAATATGCCAACATGATCCTGATCTCGGCGCTGACCGCGATCCTGTTCCTCGGCGGCTGGCTGTCGCCGTTCCAGGGGATCCTGCCGGCGGCCGCCTTCGATCTGCCGGTGATCGGTTCGTTGCTGGATCACGGGATCCACTGGTTCCTGTTCAAGACCGCGATCTTCCTGTTCGCCTTCCTGTGGTTCCGCGCCACCTTCCCGCGCTATCGCTATGACCAGATCATGCGCCTGGGCTGGAAGGTCCTGATCCCGGTGACCATCGTCTGGTTGTTCGTCGAGGGCGTGCTGGTCGCCTTCAACGTCGGCCCGTGGTTCGCGTGAGGAGTTCGAGATGAAAGCCGTGCGCCGTTTCTTCAAGAGTTTCCTGTTCTTCGAGCTGCTGCTGGGGCTGCGCCTGACCGGGCGGTACCTGCTGAGTCGCAAGTTCACCGTGCAGTACCCGGACGAGAAGACTCCGATGTCGCCGCGTTTCCGGGGCCTGCATGCCCTGCGCCGCTACCCCAATGGGGAAGAGCGCTGCATCGCCTGCAAGCTGTGCGAGGCGGTCTGCCCGGCGCTGGCGATCACCATCGATTCCGAGGAGCGCGCCGACGGCACGCGCCGCACCACGCGCTATGACATCGACCTGTTCAAGTGCATCTTCTGCGGCTTCTGCGAGGAGGCCTGCCCGGTGGATTCCATCGTCGAGACGCACATCTTCGAGTACCACTTCGAGAACCGGGGCGAGCAGATCATGACCAAGGACAAGCTCCTGGCCATTGGTGATCGCTTCGAAAAAGAGATCGCGCAGGCGCGCGCGGTCGATGCCCCCTACCGGTAACGCAGGGAACGCCTCATGACCTTCGAGCTCGTCCTTTTCTATCTGTTCGGCGCGATCCTGCTGGGCGGCGCGCTGGCCATGATCAGTGTGCGCAACCCGGTACATGCCGCGCTGTTCCTGGTGCTGTGTTTCGTGGCGGCCGCCGCCCTGTGGTTGCTGGCGGAGGCCGAGTTCCTCGGTATCGTGCTGGTGCTGGTGTACGTCGGCGCGGTGATGGTGCTGTTCCTGTTCGTGGTGATGATGCTGGACATCAACCTGGCCAAGCTGCGCGAGGGCTTCACCGAGTACCTGCCGGTGGGCATCGTGGTCGCGCTGGCCATGGCCACCGTGCTGGTGCTGGTGATTACCCGCTACATCACCATGGACGTCCCGGAACGCGCCGGGCCCGAGTACGCCAATACCGAGGCCCTGGGCGCGATCCTGTACACCGAATACGTGTATCCGTTCGAGATTGCCGCGGTGATCCTGCTGGTCGCGATCATCGCCGCGATCTCGCTGACCATGCGCAAGCGTCCGGACAACAAGTCCATCGATCCGGGCAAGCAGATGGCGGTCTCGCGCGAGGGTCGCGTGCGCATGGTCACCATGGCGTCGGAGAAGAAGAAGGCCCCGCGCCGGGGTGGGCAGGGGTCCGGGGCCGATGCGCCGGGCGGCGAGGACGAATCCAAGTAGGCAAACCGAGTGCAATCCCAATCGGGGATCCCGGCCGCGCGCGGCGGGACCCGGACACCGGGGGCGGAAGCCGCCCCCGAAAGAACTCAGGGCTAGAACATGATTACGCTAGAGCACTACCTGGTGCTGGCCGCGCTTTTGTTTTCCATCAGCGTGGCCGGGATCTTCCTGAATCGGAAAAACGTGATCGTGCTGTTGATGTGCATCGAGCTGATGATGCTCGCGGTCAACATCAACTTCATCGCCTTCTCGTTCTTCCTGCAGGACCTCGCGGGCCAGGTGTTCGTGTTCTTCATCCTGACCGTCGCCGCGGCCGAGGCGGCCATCGGCCTCGCCATCCTGGTGTTGCTGTTCCGTAACCGCGGAACCATCAACGTCCAGGACATGGACGCAATGAAGGGATAACGGGCCATGGATACGATCTATCTGCTTATCGTTCTGGCGCCGCTGTTCGGCGCGATTGCCGCCGGGCTGTTCGGCCGCCAGATCGGGCGTACCGGCGCGCACAGCGTCACCATCCTGGGGGTGGCGATCTCGTTCATCCTGTCCGTGGTGGTGTTCTGGGCCCACGTGTTCGGGGATGCCGGGGTCTACAACGAGACCGTCTACACCTGGATGGTCTCCGACGGCATCCAGTTCGAGGTCGGATTCCTGGTCGACAACCTGACCGCGATGATGATGCTGGTGGTCACCTTCGTGTCGCTGATGGTGCACATCTACACCATCGGCTACATGCAGGACGATCCGGGTTACCAGCGCTTCTTCGCCTACATCTCGCTGTTCACCTTCTCCATGCTGATGCTGGTGATGGCGAACAACTTCATGCAGCTGTTCTTCGGCTGGGAGGCTGTGGGTCTGGTCTCCTACCTGCTGATCGGCTTCTGGTACAAGCGCCCGACCGCGATCTACGCCAACATGAAGGCGTTCATCGTCAACCGCGTCGGCGACTTCGGCTTCCTGATCGGGATCGCCGCGCTGGTGTTCTACACCGGCAGCCTGAACTACACCGAGGTGTTTGCCGAAGGTCAGGCGATGAGCGAGGCGACCATCACCATCTGGCCGGGCTGGACCTTCGGCCTGCTGGATCTGGCACTGATCTTCCTGTTCATCGGTGCGATGGGGAAATCTGCCCAGGTGCCGCTGCACGTCTGGCTGCCGGATTCCATGGAAGGCCCGACGCCGATCTCCGCGCTGATCCACGCGGCGACCATGGTCACCGCGGGCATCTTCATGGTGGCGCGCATGTCGCCGCTGTACGAGTTCTCCGTCCCGGCGCTGTCGTTCATCCTGATCATCGGGGCGATCACCGCGTTCTTCATGGGCCTGATCGGGCTCGTGCAGAACGACATCAAGCGCGTGGTCGCGTATTCGACGCTGTCGCAGCTCGGCTACATGACCGTGGCGCTGGGGGCCTCGGCCTACGCCGCCGGGTTGTTCCACCTGATGACGCACGCCTTCTTCAAGGCGCTGCTGTTCCTGGCCGCGGGCTCGGTGATCATCGCGATGCACCACCTGCAGGACATGCGTGCGATGGGCGGGCTGCGCCGGCACATGCCGGTCACCTACGTGACCGCGCTGATCGGTTCGCTGGCGCTGATCGGGTTCCCGTTTTTCTCCGGGTTCTTCTCCAAGGACGCGATCATCGAGGCGGTCGGGTACTCGCAGATCCCGGGGGCGACCTTTGCCTACTGGCTGGTGCTGGCCGGGGTGTTCGTGACCGCGTTGTACACCTTCCGCATGTTCTTCATGGTGTTCCATGGCGAAGAGCGCTATGACCAGGCGCACAAGTACATGCCCGATCATGGTGACGATCACGACGACGACCATCACCACGACCACGGACCGTTGCAGCCGAAGGAATCGCCGTGGGTGGTGACTGTTCCGCTGGTGCTGCTGGCGATCCCGTCGGTGGTGGCCGGCTACTTTATCGGCCCGATGCTGTTCGGCGACTTCTTCGCCGACAGCCTGTTCGTGCTGCCCGAGCAGGACGTGCTGGCGACCAAGGGCGAGACCTACACCGGGGTGTTCGGCTTCGTGCTGCACGGTCTGATGCTGCCCGCGTTCTGGCTGGCCATGGCCGGCCTGGGTACGGCCTGGTACCTGTACATGAAGCGGCCCGAACTGCCCGGCGTGATTGCCGAACGGCTGAAGCTGGGTGTGCGCATCCTCGAGGACAAGTACGGCTTCGACCGCTTCAATGACTGGTTCTTCGCCGGCGGGACCGTGCGACTGGGCCGTGCGCTGTGGCGCTACGGTGATGCGCTGATCATCGACGGGCTGCTGGTCAACGGGACTGCGCGCTCGGTCGGCTGGATCGCCGCGCGCATTCGCCACATGCAGTCCGGCTTCCTCTACCACTATGCGTTCGTGATGATCATCGGCCTGCTGGTCCTGATGTTCGCCTACGTGATCTGAGCGGCTTCGACACCCATGCGCTCGAAGTCCATCGCTGTTTCAAGGAACGACCATGTTTGCTGACTGGCCTATCTTGAGTCTGTTGATCTGGCTGCCGATTCTCGGCGGCTTCCTGGTGCTTGCCGCCGGGCGCGACGCGCCCCATGTTGCGCGGCGGCTCGGGCTCGCGGTGGCCGTGGCGACCTTTGTGGCCAGTCTGCCGCTGTGGTTCGCGTTCGAGCGTGGCACCGCGGAGATGCAGTTCCAGGAGCTGGCTTCGTGGATTCCCGCGTTCAACGTGAACTACCACCTGGGTGTGGACGGGATCTCCATGCCGCTGATCCTGCTGACTACGCTGATCACCGTGGTGGTCGTGGTGGCGGCCTGGGAATCGGTGAAGGACCGCATCGCCTACTACATGGCCGCGATGCTGGTGATGGAAGGCCTGATGATCGGCATGTTCGCGGCGATGGACGCGGTGCTGTTCTACGTGTTCTTCGAGGCGATGCTGATCCCGATGTTCCTGGTGATCGGGATCTGGGGCGGGCCGCGGCGCGTCTATGCGACGCTGAAGTTCTTCCTCTACACCTTCCTCGGCTCGGTGTTCATGCTGGTTGCGCTGATCTGGATGTACATCCAGTCCGGCAGCTTCCTGATCCAGGACTTCCATGCCCTGCAGATCGGCATGACCGCGCAGATCCTGATCTTCCTCGCCTTCTTCATGGCGTTCGCGGTGAAGATCCCGATGTTCCCGGTACATACCTGGCTGCCGGATGCGCACGTGGAGGCGCCCACCGGCGGCTCGGTGATCCTGGCCGCGATCATGCTGAAGATCGGGGGCTACGGCTTCCTGCGCTTCTCGCTGCCGATTACCCCGGATGCCAGCGCGGTGCTGGATACGCTGATGATCGTGCTGTCGCTGATCGCGATCGTCTACATCGGGGTGGTCGCCCTGATCCAGAGCGACATGAAGAAGCTGATCGCCTATTCGTCGATCGCGCACATGGGTTTTGTGACCCTGGGCTTCTTCCTCGCCTTCTACATCTACTCCAACACCGGTGACTGGGAAGGGGCCTCGCTGGGTATTGCCGGCGGCATGGTGCAGATGATCTCGCACGGCTTCATCTCGGCGGCGATGTTCCTCGCGGTTGGCGTGCTGTACGACCGCCTGCACAGCCGGCAGATCGCCGACTACGGTGGCGTGGTGAACACCATGCCGTGGTTCGCCGCGTTCTTCGTGCTGTTCGCGATGGCCAACACCGGGTTGCCGGGCACCTCCGGCTTCGTCGGCGAGTTCATGGTCATCCTGGCCGCGTTCAAGGCGGACTTCTGGATCGCCTTCCTCGCCGCGACCACGCTGATCCTGGCCGCGGGCTACACCCTGTGGCTGGTCAAGCGCGTGATCTTCGGCGCGGTGGCCAATGACAACGTGGCCGGCCTGTCCGACATGAACCGCCGCGAGTTCTTCCTGATGGGCGTGCTGGCCTTCTTCACCCTGCTGCTGGGTGTGTGGCCGGCGCCGCTGCTGGATGTGATGAACGCGACCATCGACCACCTCGTGGCGCATATCGCGCAGTCGAAGCTCTGAAGGGACGCCTGACATGAATTTCGAGATCCCCAATTTCCTCCCCGCCGTGCCCGAGATGTTCGTGCTCGGGATGGCGTGCCTGATCCTGGTGATCGACGCGTTCCTGCCGGATTCGCGGCGCGATGTCACCTACGGCCTGGTGCAGGCGACGCTGGTCGCGGCGGCCGGCCTGACGCTGTGGCTGATGGGGCCGGAGACGGTCCTGACCTTCTCGGATACCTTCGTGAAGGACCCAATGGCCGACATCCTGAAGATCGCGGTGTACGTGACCAGCTTCCTGGTGTTCCTGTATGCCCGTCCGTACCTGATGGAGCGCGGTATCCACAAGGGCGAGTTCTACGTGCTGGGCCTGTTTGCGGTGCTCGGCATGATGATCATGATCTCCGGGCACAACCTGCTGACCCTGTACCTGGGCCTGGAGCTGCTGTCGCTGTCGTCCTACGCGCTGGTCGCCTTCTGGCGCGAAAACAGCCGGGCGACCGAGGCTGCGATGAAGTACTTCGTGCTGGGCGCGCTGGCCTCCGGCCTGCTGCTGTACGGCATGTCGATGATCTATGGCATGACCGGCTCGCTGGATATCGCCGTGATCGCCGCCGAGCTGGTGGCCGCGGACGACAGCCTGAACATCCCGCTGGTGTTCGGCCTGGTGTTCCTGGTGGTGGCCGTCGCCTTCAAGCTGGGGGCGGTGCCGTTCCATATGTGGGTGCCGGATGTCTACGACGGCGCCCCGACGGCGGTGACGCTGTTCATTGCCACCGCGCCGAAGATCGCCGCGTTCGCCTTCCTGATGCGCCTGCTGGTGGAGGGCATGGGCCCGATGCACGCGGACTGGCAGGGGATGCTGATCATCCTGGCCGTGCTGTCGCTGGCGGTGGGCAACGTGATCGCGATCGCGCAGACCAGTATCAAGCGCATGCTCGCCTACTCGACCATTGCCCATATCGGTTTCCTGTTCATGGGCATCCTGGCGGGGACCGACAGCGGCTACGCCTCGGCGATGTTCTACGTGATCGTGTACGCGATCACCGCGGCCGGTGGCTTCGGCATGATCGTGTTCCTGTCGCGCAAGGGGTATGAAGCCGACCAGATCGACGACTTCAAGGGCCTGGCCAAGCGTAACCCCTGGTTCGCCTTCATCATGCTGCTGCTGCTGTTCTCGATGGCCGGCGTGCCGCCGACCGTCGGGTTCTACGCCAAGCTGGCGGTGATCCAGGCGGCCGTGGGCGCGGACCTGGTGTGGCTGGCGATTGTTGCGGTGATCTTCTCCATCATCGGCGCCTTCTACTACCTCCGCGTGGTCAAGATGATGTTCTTCGATGACCCGCAGGAGGGCGCCGAGGAGCCGGTGCAGCCGTCCGGCGCCCTGGCCACCGCGCTCAGCATCAACGGGCTGGCGGTACTGCTGCTGGGAATTTTCCCGGGGCTTCTGCTGTCTCTCACCCACTACGCAATCATTGGGTAAGTCGTGACACAGTGGATTCCGTTCGAGGCCCTCGTCTGGGGGTTTGTGGTAGTCGCGTTCATCAGCGCGAACCTGCCGTGGCTGAGTGAACGCATCGCGTTGATGGTGCTGCCGAAAAATGGGACCAAGGGGCCCTGGACCCGGATCTTCGAGTGGTTCGGGCTCTATATCCTCGCCGGGCTGATCGGCAAGGGGCTGGAGTTCCAGGCAACCGGCGGCATCCATTCGCAGGGTTGGGAGTTCTATGTCATCACCCTGTCGCTGTTCGCGATGTTCGCGCTGCCGGGGTACATCTGGCGCTACGACCTGCGCCCGCATCTGCGTACCGGCGAGCGCCGCACCCGGTAAATAATCGCCGCCAGCTCTTGCGGGCCAGGGCGGCGCTTTGGTATAGTTCTGCGTCTCGGATGCGGGGTGGAGCAGTCTGGCAGCTCGTCGGGCTCATAACCCGAAGGTCGCAGGTTCAAATCCTGCCCCCGCTACCAATTGTCAGAGAGGCCCCGTATGGGGCCTTTTTGTTAAGGATCGATGGTCCGGCCGCAACTGCTCGCGGCCGGGTTGGGTCCTTAAGGCCGCGCTCCCGCGCGCCTCGCAGCGGACGTTTCGCTGCAGCCATCGTTAGAGGTGTACGAGGGGCGTTCGGCGCCCTTTTTTTGTTTCCGGGTCCCGCCATCGGGACGGAGTCGATCGAGACGCCCTTGTCGCAGAAGGCTGAACAACTGAACACGCTGCTCACCCCGGTGGTCGAGGGGGAGGGAATGCAGCTTTGGGGGCTGGAGTATCACGCCGGTTCCAAGCCGCCCGTCGTGCGGATCTTTATCGACGGCGAGAACGGCGTCACCGTGGATGACTGCGCGCGGGTCAGCGAGCAGGTGGGCGCGGTACTGGAAGTCGAGCAGGTCCTGAAGGGCAACTACACCCTGGAAGTTTCCAGCCCGGGCGTTGAACGCCCCCTGTTTACCCCCGAGCAGTTCCGGCGCTACATCGGACACCCGGTGAAGGTGCGCCTGTCATGGCCGGAGCACGATCGCCGCAATTTCCGTGGCGTGCTGCTGTCGGTGGACGAACCCATGATCGAGGTGGAAGTGGACGGCATGGCCTACGAGCTGCCGCTGGCCGCGATCCACAACGCGCGCGTCCTGGAGCAGCTGTAACGCGGCTGCTGCGTGGGACGCTGCTACGCTTTTGTTGAATCGGCAGGTGACTGCCGAGTGCGGAGAGGCAAGACATGAACAAGGAGATCCTGCTGGTCGCCGATGCCGTGGCGAACGAGAAGGGAGTGGAGAAGGACATCATCTTCGACGCCCTGGAATCGGCCCTAGCGATGGCGACCCGCAAGTACCACGGCGGAAAGATGGACGTGCGCGTAAGCATCGACCGCGAGGAGGGCGACTACGAGGCCTTCCGCCGCTGGACCGTGGTGGACGACGAGGACCCGGAGTTCGAGTCCCCGGAGTACCAGATCCTGCTGTCCTATGCCCAGCAGAAGAATCCCGATGCGCAGGTTGGCGACGTGATCGAGGAGCCAGTCGAGGCCGTCGACTTCGGGCGCATCGCCGCTCAGACCGCCAAGCAGGTTATCGTGCAGAAGGTGCGCGAGGCCGAACGCGCCAAGGTGGTCGAGGAGTACCAGGATCGCGTGGGTACGCTGGTCATGGGCATCGTCAAGCGCACCGACCGCAACGGGACCTACGTGGATCTTGGCAGCAACGCCGAGGCGCTGATCCCGCGCGAGCACATGATCCCGCGCGAGACCGTACGCACCAATGACCGGCTGCGCGGTTTCCTCAAGGAGATCCGTCCCGAGGCGCGCGGCCCGCAGCTGATCCTCAGCCGTACCGCGCCGGAGTTCCTGATCGAGCTGTTCAAGCTCGAGGTGCCGGAGGTCGGGCAGAACATCATCGACATCATGGGCGCGGCGCGCGATCCGGGCATGCGCGCGAAGATTGCGGTGCGCTCGAACGACCCGCGCCTGGATCCGGTCGGTGCCTGTGTCGGCATGCGCGGCTCGCGTGTGCAGTCGGTCTCCAATGAACTGGCGGGCGAGCGTATCGACATCATCGTCTGGGACGAGAACCCGGCCCAGTTCGTGATCAATGCGATGTCGCCGGCTGAGGTCCTGTCGATCGTGGTCGACGAGGACAAGCAGTCGATGGACATCGCGGTCGAGGAGGACAAGCTGTCGCTCGCGATCGGTCGCGGCGGACAGAACATCCGCCTGGCCTCCCAGCTTACCGGCTGGGAGCTGAACGTGATGACCGAGGAACAGGCGGCCGAGAAGAGCGAGGCCGAGGCACAACAGCTGGTCACCTTCTTCATGGAGGCCCTGGATGTCGACGAGGAAGTCGCCGGCATTCTGGTCCAGGAAGGCTTTACCACCCTGGACGAGGTGGCCTACGTAGACGAGGCCGAGCTGCTCGCGATCGAGGAATTCGACGAGGACATGGTCGAGGAGCTGCGCAACCGCGCGAGCGATGCGCTTCTGACCAAGGCCATTGCGGCCGAGGAAGGCCGTGAGGGCTATCAGCCCGCCGAGGATCTCCTGAACATGGAGGGCATGACCGCGGCGCTGGCGAACAAGCTGGCGTCACATGGCGTGTGCACCATGGAGGACCTGGCGGAGCAGGCATCCGACGATGTGGTCGAGATGACCGGTCTGGATACGGAAGAGGCGTCGGCGCTGATCATGACCGCGCGCGCCCCGTGGTTCGAGACCGGGGATTAAGCCCCGGTCGCCGTTATCGCGAACCCGTATCCGGGCTGTCGGCAGGCCTGAAAAGAATCTGGAATGGAGGTAGGCGCCATGGCGCAAATGACAGTGCAGCAATTCGCGGAATCGGTGGGGACACCGGTTGACCGCCTCATGGTTCAGCTCAAGGAGGCGGGCGTCGAGGTCGATGGTCCCGAGGCGGCGATCACCGATGCCGAAAAGCGCAAGCTGCTCGATCACCTCCGCCAGTCGCACGGCGAAGGCGGCGAGTCGGGGCGCGTGACCCTGAAACGCCGCACCCAGGCGCAGACCCTCAAGGTCAGCTCCGGTCAGGGCCGCTCCAAGACGGTCAACGTCGAGGTGCGCAAGAAGCGCACGCTGAAGCGCAAGCCCGCCGAGGCGCAGCCCGAGGCGCCGGTAGAAGAGGCCCCGGCGGTCGAGGAACAGGCCCCGGCGCCGGAGGCCCCCGAAGAGACCCGCGCCGCGGCCCCGGTGGAGGAGCCGGTCGCCGAGTCGCCGGTCGAGGAGACCCCGGCGGCCGAGGAGCTCCCGGTCGAGGAGCCCGATGCGCCCGCCGAGCCGGAACCCGAACCCGTCGAGGCGGCGCCCGCCGAGGAGGCCGCGCCGGAACCGGAGCCGGAGCCGGCCAAGCCGAAGCGTCCGCTGAGCCGCACCGAGCAGCTGGCGCTGCAGGTCGAGGCCGAGCGCGAGGCCCAGCGCAAGGCGGCCGAGGCACGCAAGCAGGAGGCGGCTGAACGCGAGGAACGCCAGAAGCGCCGGCAGAAGGAACTGGAGGCCCAGGAGGCCAAGCGCGAGAAGGAAGAACAGGCCCGTCTGGAACGCGAGGCGGCGGCCAGGGCGGCCGCGCCCACGGCGCCGGAAGGCGATGCGAAGGCCGGCAAGGGTGCTCGCAAGGGTGGGCGCAAGGACGATCGCAAGGAGCTGCATGTGGCCGGCGATCGTCGCGGGCGCCGCAAGAAGGGCGAGAGCCGCAAGGCCCAGTCCGCGGCCGCCCAGGCGGTGACCAGCAAGCATGGCTTTGCCAAGCCGACCGCGCCGGTGGTGCGGGATGTCGAGGTGCCGGAGACCATTACCGTGGCGGACCTGGCGCAGGCGATGGCGATCAAGGCGCCGCAGCTGATCAAGGCGCTGATGGGCATGGGTGTGATGGCGACCATCAACCAGTCCATCGACCAGGACACGGCGATGCTGGTGGTCGAGGAGATGGGGCACAACCCCATCGCGGCCAAGGAGACCTCGGTCGAGGACGAGATCGATACCGGTCTGGAGCAGACCGCCGAGGCCAAGCCGCGCCCGCCGGTGGTCACCGTGATGGGTCACGTGGACCACGGCAAGACCTCGCTGCTGGACTACATCCGCAAGGAGAAGGTCGCCTCCGGCGAAGCCGGTGGTATTACCCAGCACATCGGCGCCTACCATGTGAAGAACAACCACGACGGCGTGACCTTCCTGGATACGCCCGGCCATGCCGCGTTTACCGCGATGCGGGCCCGGGGCGCCCAGTCCACGGATATCGTGATCCTGGTGGTGGCCGCGGATGACGGCGTGATGCCGCAGACCATAGAGGCCATCCAGCATGCGAAGGCGGCGGGTGTGCCCGTTGTGGTCGCGGTGAACAAGGTCGACAAGCCGGAGGCCGAACCGGAGCGGGTCATGAACGAGCTGGCCCAGCACGAGGTGATCCCGGAGGCCTGGGGCGGCGATACCCAGTTCATTCAAGTCTCTGCCCATACCGGACAGGGGATCGACGAACTGCTGGAGGCCCTGGGCCTGCAGGCCGAGGTGATGGAACTGAAGGCCCCGGACGAGGGCCCGGCGCGTGGCGTGGTCATCGAATCGCGCCTGGAGAAGGGCCGCGGCCCGGTGGCCACCATCCTGGTCCAGTCCGGCAAGCTCAAGCACGGCGACATCCTGCTCTCGGGCAAGGAGTACGGCCGTGTGCGGGCGATGTTCGACGATACCGGCACGGCGGTGAAGGAAGTCGGTCCGTCCATGCCCGTGGAGGTCCTCGGCCTGTCCGGTGTGCCGGAGGCGGGTGACGAGGTCCTGGTGGTCGCGGACGACAAGACTGCCCGTGAGGTGGCTGAACATCGCGACACCAAGCAGCGCGAGCGCAAGCTGGCCGCGCAGCAGGCGGCCAAGCTGGAGAACATCTTCAACCAGATGCAGGAAGGCGAGATCGCCACCGTGAACATCCTGATCAAGGCGGATGTGCAGGGCTCGGCCGAGGCGCTGCGCGAATCGCTGGTCAAGCTGTCCACCGACGAGGTGCGCGTGAAGGTGGTCTCCGCCGGGGTTGGCGGGATCTCCGAGTCCGACCTGAACCTGGCGATGGCCTCCGAGGCGATCGTGATCGCGTTCAACGTGCGTGCCGATGCGGGCGCCAAGCGCCTGGCCGCCGAGAACGAGATCGACGTGCGCTACTACTCGGTGATCTACGAGGCGATCGACGACGTGAAGCAGGCGCTGTCCGGCCTGCTGTCGGCCGAGATCCGCGAAGAGGTGATCGGTCTGGCCGAGGTCCGCGATGTGTTCAAGGCCTCCGGCTTCGGCCAGGTCGCTGGCTGTCTCGTGGTCGAGGGCGCGGTCAAGCGTGGCAATCCGATCCGCGTGCTGCGCGATAACGTGGTGGTCTACGAGGGCGAGCTGGAAAGCCTGCGTCGCTTCAAGGACGACGTGAACGAGGTCAAGGCCGGCACCGAGTGCGGGATCGCGGTGAAGAACTACAACGACGTGAAGGCGGGCGACCAGATCGAGGTCTTCCAGCGCGTCGAGGTGGCACGGACCCTCTGATGCCCGGAAACCGCGACTTTCATCGCTCGGACCGGGTCGGCGAGCAGATTCAGCGCGAGCTGGCCGAGCTCATCCGCATGGAGGTCAAGGATCCGCGCGTTGGCATGATCACCCTGGCGGGGGTCGAGGTATCCCGCGACCTGGCTCATGCCCGGGTGTATTTCACCCAGCTGGGCGGAGCCGAGAAGGGCGCGGAGGCGCAGCAGGGGCTGAACAATGCCGCCGGGTTCCTGCGCCGGGCTCTGGGGCAGCGCATGCGCCTGCGCTCGGTGCCGCAACTGCGCTTCACCTACGACGACACCCCGGAGCGCGGGGCGCACCTGTCGTCGCTGATCGACCAGGCACTGGCCGAGGATCGTGCGCACCACGCGGACGATCCCGATGCCGGGGACGGTAGCGGCGAGTCCTCACAGGGGGATGCCGAGGACGCCCGTGACCCGGGCGAAGGGCCGGAACGCGGGGCCTGAGCCCCGGCGTTTCCGGTCGGGCGATCCATCCATGGCGGGCAAGCGGCGCGAGGTCGACGGCATCCTGTTGCTGGACAAGCCTCGGGGGCGCAGTTCCAACCAGGCGCTGGGTCGCGTCAAGTATCTGCTGCAGGCGAAGAAGGCCGGTCACACCGGGGCACTGGACCCGCGGGCGACCGGCCTTCTGCCGTTGTGCTTCGGTCAGGCGACCAAGGTCTCCGGCTGGCTGCTGGATGCGGACAAGCGCTACATCGCCGAGGCACAGCTGGGAGTGGAGACCGACAGCGCCGACCTCGATGGCGAGGTGATCCGCGAGTCCCGGGTGCCGGCGATTGATTCGACCACCCTGCGCGAGCTGGAGCAGCGTTTCAGCGGCGATCAGGCCCAGGTCCCGCCGATGGTCTCGGCGCTCAAGCACCAGGGCCAGCGGCTGTACGAGCTGGCGCGGCGCGGGGTGGAGGTCGAGCGGCCGCCGCGCCCGGTCCGTATACATTCCCTGCGTATCGAGCAGACCGCCCCGGACCGGCTGCGCCTGGAGGTGCACTGCTCCAAGGGCACGTACATCCGGTCGCTGGTCGCCGATATCGGGCATGCGCTGGGGTGCGGTGCGGCGGTGGATACCCTGCACCGGGTCGGGCATGGCCATTTCGATGCCGAGTCCATGGTGTCGCTGGAGACGGTCGAGGCCGCGTTCGAGCCCGGCGGGGCCGCGGCCATCGAAGCCCTGCTGCAACCCGCCGAGGCGGCGCTCGCGCACTGGCCGGCGGTGACCCTGGATGCAGCCGCCAGTGCCGCCATGCGCCATGGCAATCCCGCGGCGGCGACGGCGGTGATCGCCGACGCCCCGGGCGCGTCCGATGCCCCGCGCGAGGCCGAAACCGGCTGGGCCCTGGTCCGGGTGTTCGATGCCGCAGGGGCCTTCCTGGCGGTGGGGGTGCGCGACGACGCGGGGCAGGTGCGGGCGCGGCGGCTGTTCGTTCCCGCGGCCTGACGGCGGCCCGGCAAGCGGGTGGTTGTATTCTGTTCATGCCGGCGTGGGCCGTGGTACCATTGCGCGCCTATCGCCAGCGCCACTGGTCGATTAACGGTCAAGTAATCTCAGGAGTCAGGTTTTCATGTCGCTCACTACCGAAGAAAAATCGGCCATCGTCGAGAAGCACAAGCGCGATGCCAACGACACCGGTTCGCCGGAGGTCCAGGTCGCGCTGCTGACGGCCCGCATCCAGCATCTGATGGGGCACTTCGACAAGCACAAGCAGGATCATCACTCGCGCCGCGGCCTGCTGAAGATGGTCAGCCAGCGTCGCAAGCTGCTGACCTACCTCAAGCGCCACGACCAGGACCGCTATCAGGCCCTGGTTCAGGAGCTTGGGCTGCGCCGCTAAGGCCGGCACGACAGGCCCGCGCCACTGGTGCGGGCCTGTTCGCTTTCGGGGCCGCGCAATGGCCCGCGAAGGCCAGAATTCAGGCATCAACGTTGGATGAACACGGGAAACGGGAAATAACGTGGCATACAAGAAGTCGTTCCAGTACGGAAACCATACGGTCACCTTCGAAACCGGTGACATCGCTCGCCAGGCCAGTGGCGCCGTCCTCGTCAACATGGCCGAGACCGTGGTCCTGGTCACCGTGGTCGCCCGCAAGGAGGCCGATGCGGGACGCGACTTCTTTCCCCTGACCGTGAACTACCAGGAACGCACCTACGCCGCGGGCAAGATCCCCGGCGGGTTCTTCAAGCGCGAAGGGCGTCCGAGCGAGAAGGAGACCCTGACCTCGCGCCTGATCGATCGCCCGATCCGCCCGCTGTTCCCGGAAGGCTTCAAGAACGAGACCCAGGTGGTCGCGACGGTGATGTCGATCAACCCCGAGGTGGATCCCGACATCCCCGCGATGCTCGGCACGTCCGCGGCGCTGGCGCTGTCCGGGGTCCCGTTCGCGGGTCCGATCGGGGCCGCGCGGGTTGGCTACCGCGCCGGCGAGTACCTGCTGAACCCGACCTACAGCGCGCTGGAGGAGTCCGACCTCGATCTGGTCGTGGCCGGCACCGAGAATGCCGTGCTGATGGTTGAATCCGAGGCCAACCAACTCTCCGAAGAGGCGATGCTGGGGGCGGTCATGTTCGGCCACGAGCAGATGCAGGCCGCGATCCAGGCGATCCGCGAGCTGGCGGCCGAGGCCGGCAAGCCGGCCTGGGAGTGGGAGGCCCCGGCCACCAGCGATTCGCTGGAGGATCAGGTGAAGGCCGTAGTGGGCGATGCCCTGGTCGAGGCCTACCAGATTGCCGAGAAACAGGCGCGTACCCAGCGCATCGGCGAGCTGCGCACCCAGGCCGTCGAGGCCCTCGCCAGCGACGCCGAGTCCGGCCCATCGGCGGATGCCATCAAGACCGCCTTCCACGATCTCGAGTACCGTCTGGTGCGCGATCGCATCCTCGACGGCAATCCGCGCATCGACGGCCGCGACAACAAGACGGTCCGCCCGATCCGCATCGACACCGGCGTGCTGCCACGTGCCCACGGCTCCGCGGTGTTCACGCGCGGCGAGACCCAGGCCATGGTAGTCGCGACGCTGGGGACCGACCGTGACGCCCAGGTGATCGACGCGATCGAGGGCGAGCGCCGCGACCGCTTCATGCTGCACTACAACTTCCCGCCCTACTGCACCGGCGAGACCGGATTCGTGGGCTCGCCCAAGCGCCGCGAGATCGGGCACGGGCGTCTGGCCAAGCGCGGCGTCGCCGCGGCCATGCCGAACGACGAGGACTTCCCGTACGTGGTCCGCGTGGTCTCCGAGATCACCGAATCCAACGGCTCCAGCTCCATGGCCTCGGTGTGCGGTACGTCGCTCGCGTTGATGGATGCCGGGGTGCCGCTGAAGGCGCCGGTCGCGGGGATCGCGATGGGCCTCATCAAGGAAGGGGACCGCTTTGCGGTGCTGTCCGACATCCTCGGAGACGAGGACCACCTGGGCGACATGGACTTCAAGGTCGCCGGGACGTCGGACGGCGTCACCGCCCTGCAGATGGATATCAAGATCGACGGCATTACCCGCGAGATCATGGAGCAGGCGCTGGCGCAGGCGCGCGAGGGCCGCATGCACATCCTCGGCTGCATGAACGAGGTGCTGCCGCGTCATCGCGACGAGATGTCCTCCCACGCGCCGCGCTTCATCACCATGAAGATCAACCCGGACAAAATCCGCGATGTGATCGGCAAGGGCGGGGCCACCATCCGGGCCCTGACCGAGGAGACCGGCGCGAGCATCGACATCCAGGACGACGGGACGGTCAAGGTTGCCTCCACCGACCAGGCGGCGGGTCTCGAGGCCAAGCGCCGCATCGAGGAGCTGACCGCGGATATCGAGGTGGGCCGGCAGTACACCGGCAAGGTCGCCAAGATCATGGATTTCGGCGCGTTCGTCTCCATCCTGCCGGGCCGCGACGGCCTGGTGCACATCTCGCAGATCTCCGACGAGCGAGTCGAGAACGTGGGCGATTTCCTCGCCGAGGGGGATTCCGTGACGGTTCGCGTACTCGAAGTGGACAAGCAGGGGCGCATTCGTCTGAGCATGAAGGCAGTCGAACCCGAGTCCTGATCGGGCTCGTTTCGTTCACGGGCACCGGGTTGCGGTGCCCGGCCATTCAGATTCGGGACGCTTCGGCATGGATCTCGTCAGCATTCGCAAGAGCTACCGGCGCTACGCCCGTCATTACGACGCGACGTTCGGGCGGGTGTTCGCGACCGGGCGCGCAAGTGCGCAGGAAACCCTGGCACCGCTCTCCGGCAAGCGCATCCTCGAGGTCGGGGTGGGTACGGGCATCTCGCTGCCGGACTACCCGGACGACTGCGAGGTCGTCGGGATCGATGTCTCCCGGGAGATGCTGGAGGTCGCACGGGGCCGCCTGAACGGGGGACTCCCGGCCGTATCCGGGCTTTGCGAAATGGACGCGGAGCAACTCGGCTTTGCCGACAACAGCTTCGATGCGGTGGTGGCGATGTACGTGGCCACGGTGGTGCCGAACCCCGACGCCCTGTTCGCCGAGATGTGGCGGGTCTGTCGCCCCGGCGGTCGCCTGCTGGTGGTGAATCACTTCGCCTCGCAGCAATGGCTGTTGCGCGGCTTCGAGCGCTGCCTGCGCCCGCTGTCCAAGGCCGTCGGATTTCGCCCCGATATGGAGTTCGAGGACTTTGTCCGCGTCACCGGGCAGGAACCCTGCATGGTCGCCCCGGCCAGCCTGTTCGGCTACTGGAAACAGGTCGAATTCCGCAAGCCTGCCTGAGCGGCGCCGCTCGCCGGGCTCCGCTACAAGCACTGCCTTGGAATGCCCCCTAGGGGCCGCCCCGGGAGATCGCCACGTCGCTACGCTCCTCGCGATGACGGGGCGCGTGATGATTCCGGGGTGTGTCAGAGGCGTGTGAAGAGCGGCAGCTCGTGGCGGCGCGCATTGGCCGCGATGAAGCGGCCTCGCCCGTCCTGTTCGCGGTCCAGGCGCGCCTGCTCGGTGGACGCCTCGCCGACGATCGTGGCCAGGAAGACCTCCAGTTCGCCCCCGTCCACCCGCAGGCGCCCAAACGGTGACCCGTCCGCGGCGGCGTGCCAGAACAGCCGCGGCTGCCAGTTGCAGCCCTGGATCTTCGGGTGCTGGAAGAGCGCGATCAGGCGGTGTTCGAGTGCGTCGGGCATGGGAACCTCGGTCGGGCTGTAGCGGACGAAAGCCTCAGAGAGACGTCTGAGTGGCCCTGGCCGTCGCGCCAGTGGTCGGAAAAGGCGTTACTGTAGAGGAACCCGCCCACCGCGTCAGAGGATCCGACGAATGGCCATCGACTGGAAGCGCTATGACCCCGCCCCGTTCTATGACGAACTGATCAATAAGCCCGGCAAGCCGCGCGGGCCGGGCAAGGCGCTGGCGGAATACCTGGCCTCGCTGGACGAGGGCGAGATCCACAGCCGCAAGCAGGCCGCGGACAGCGCGATCCTCGAGATGGGGATCAGCTTTACGGTGTATACCGAGGGCGAGAATATCGACCGCGCCTGGCCGTTCGACATCATCCCCCGGGTGATCGCGCGCAAGGAGTGGGACCAGGTGTCCGCCGGCCTGGAGCAGCGCCTGAACGCGCTGAATCTCTTTATCGACGACATCTACAACGAGCAGCGCATTTTTCAGGACAAGGTGATCCCGCGCTACGTTCTGAACCAGTCGAAGAATTTCCGCGAGCAGTGCATCGGCATCAAGCCGCCGCAGGGCGTCTGGGCGCATATCTGCGGTACCGACCTGGTGCGCGACGGATCGGGGCAGTTCTACGTACTGGAGGACAACCTGCGCGTCCCGTCCGGGGTGTCCTACATGCTGGAGAACCGCCAGGTCACCAAGCGCGTGTTCCCGGAGATGTTCGAGAGCTCCAGCATCCTGCCGGTGGATGAATACCCGACTCAGCTGTTCGACATGCTGGCGTCGATCTCGCCGCGCCCGCAGGACTATCCCGAGATCGCGGTGCTGACGCCCGGCATCTACAATTCCGCGTACTTCGAGCACTCCTTCCTGGCCCAGCGCATGGGCGCCGAGCTCGTGGAGGGCGCGGACCTGGTCGTCGGGGACGACGACTGCGTCTACATGCGCACCATCGACGGTCTTGAGCGCGTGGACGTGATCTACCGCCGCATCGACGACGAATTCCTCGACCCGGAGGTGTTCAACCCCGATTCGATGCTGGGCGTGCCCGGACTGATGCGCGCCTGGCGCAAGGGGAACGTGGGCCTGGCCAACGCCCCCGGTGCCGGCGTGGCCGACGACAAGGTGATGTACGCCTATGTCCCCGAGATCATCCGTTACTACCTGGACCAGGAACCGATCATCCCCAATGTGCCGACCTATCTCTGCGTGAACGAGAAGGATCGCGCCTATGTGCTGGACCACCTCGACGAGCTGGTGGTGAAGCCGGCCAACGAGTCCGGCGGCTACGGCATGCTGGTGGGCCCGCACGCGACCAAGAAGCAGCGGGCCGAGTTTGCCCAGCTGATCAAGAAGGACCCGCGCAACTATATCGCCCAGCCGACGCTGGATCTTTCCGTCGCCCCGACCCTGTGCGGCGACGAGATCGAGCCGCGCCATCTGGACCTGCGCCCGTTCATCCTGCAGGGGGTGCGCACCGACGTGACCGCCGGCGGGCTGACGCGCGTGGCCATGCGCAAGGGCTCGCTGGTGGTGAACTCCTCGCAGGGCGGGGGCAGCAAGGACACCTGGATCGTGGACGAGGAGAACTGAGATGCTCTCGAGAGTCGCCGAACGCGTTTACTGGATGGCGCGCTATGTCGAGCGCGCCGAGAATACGGCACGCATGGTCACGGCCTTCAATCTGCTGGCGCTGGACATGCCGAAATCGGTGCAGGTGTCGTGGAAGGGCCTGGTAGAGGTCACCGGCAACGAGGACCTGTTCGATAACCACTATCAGCGGGACGATGAACGCAATTGCGTGAAATTCCTGCTGGCGGATGCCGACAACCCGAGTTCGGTGCTCAACTCCCTGCGGGCGGCGCGCGAGAATGTGCGTACCACCCGCGACCTGGTTCCCTCCGAGGCCTGGGAGGTGATGAACGAGCTGTACCTGTTCGCCCGTGACCATATCGATCAGGGCATCGGCAAGCGCGGCCGGTTCGAGTTTCTCTCCGAGGTGGTTCAGCGCTGCCAGACCCTGACAGGGCTGCTGGCCGGCACCATGAGTCATGATGCGGCCTATGACTTCATCCGCCTGGGGCGCAATCTGGAGCGCGCCGACATGTCCACCCGGCATGTCGACGTGGGCGCCCTCAAACTCCTGAAAAAGGACGGCGAGGATCCCGAGCCCTACGAGGGGCTGCTATGGACCAGCATCCTGCGTTCGGGGAGTGGCTTTCAGATGTACCGCCAGCATGTGAAGCGGCGGATCAACGGTGTGGACGTGGTGCGGTTCCTGCTGCAGGACACCGCCTTCCCGCGTTCGGTGACCCACGCCCTGACTCAGGTGCAGGATGCGCTGGAGAAGCTGCCGCGCAACGAACTGCCGCTGCGCCTGGTGATCCAGGCGCGCCGCCACGCCTCCAGTGCGCATGTGGAGGAGCTGATCGCGGAAGACGGCCTGCATGCCTTCATGGATGTGCTGCAGCGGGATATCGGGGACATCCACGGTGCGAACGTGGAGACCTGGTTCCGGATCGCGCCGGCGCAAACCCAGACGCAGGCGGCATAGGGAGGTAGTCGATGGATCGCGGGTGAAGCTGCGATCCGTTCAGCGGCGGGACTTTTTCGCTTTGCTCGAAGCGGGCGTTGCGGCCTTGCCGGAGCCGCGGCTGACGCGGGTCCCGCGCTGCTTGCGCGCGTGGGCGGACTCCCAGTCGAAGCGCGGCAGGTCGGTGAAGGCCTTCTTGATGTTGGTGTCCCAGGCCTGGGTGAGCGAGCGCAGGTAGGCGTCGTCGGTCTCCAGGCACAGGTAATGGTCGAAGGTCAGGGTGCCGCGCTCGTAGACCATGACCTCGATCGGGGGCCCCACAGTCAGGTTCGAACGAATGGTCGAGTCGATGGAGACCAGCGCGCAGCGCGCGGCATCCCCCAGCGGGGTGGCCGGTTCGATGATGCGGTCCAGGATCGGCTTGCCGTACTTGCTCTCGCCGATCTGCAAAAAGCGCGTCTGCTGCGAGGTGGTGATGTAGTTGCCCTGCGGGTAGACCATGAAGATCGCCGGGGCATCGTCGCCGATCTGGCCGCCGATGATCAGGGTAGCCTCGGCCTTGATGCCGGAGCGGGACAGGGCCTCGGAATGCTTCTCCGCCTCTTCGCGGTTGAGCCGGCCGAGGTATTCGGCGGCATCCGACATGCGCTCCACCGTCGCCAGGCTTTCCTCGGCGCCTTCCTCCATGTCGCGCTTGAGCTGCTGCACCACCGACTGCGTGGTGGCCAGGTTGCCGGCCGCGAGGACCACGAATACCCGCTGCCCCTCGATCTCGAAGGTGTGCATCTTGCTGTAGGTGCTCACCTGGTCCACGCCCGCATTGGTGCGGGAGTCGGAGGCGAAGACGAGGCCGTCGTCCAGGTCGATGGCGACACAGTAGGTCATGGGGGCGCGGGTTTCCGGGCAAGGCAGTGACGGCATACTAGGGCTGGGGTCGGGGGGCGTCAACGCAGTGTCGCGTTGAGTGCCGTCGGCGGATGCACCGAACCGGTGCCCCCGCCGCGTGGTCTGCAGGCCTACTGAATGCGTGTTCTTGCGAGGAGATGCCGATGTTTCGTTCCGGCCTGTGGCTGTTGCTGACCCTGCTGTTCCTGCCCACGTTGGCGAGTGCCGATGCGCTCGAGCCCGATGCCCTGATCGAGCGCATGCAGGCGGGCGGGCTGGTGATCTACTGGCGCCACGCCGCGACCGATCACAGCCGCCGCGATCAGGACCTGACCGACATGAGCCGCTGCGAACTGCAGCGCAATCTGGACGACCGCGGACGCGAGCAGGCGCGCCGGGTCGGCGCCGGCTTCGAGCGTCACGCGATCCCGGTCGAGCGCATCCTGAGCTCGGCGTTCTGCCGCAATATCGACAGCGCCCGGATCGCCTTCGGCGAGGGCTCCTGGGAGGTTCGGGACGACCTGTTCAACGTGCCGCCGGTGCGCGACCGTCAGCGACAGCAGGCGCTGGTGACGGCCCTGCGGGACTATCTCGTGACGCCGCCGGAGGATGGCGACAGCAACGTGGTGATCGTGGGGCACAACATCAACCTCCAGCGCGCGGCGCAAGTGCGCATCGACGAAGGCGAGATCGCGGTGTTCGAGCCGGGCGGGGATGCGCCCCGCGTGCTCGGCATACTGACCCCCGAGGATTTCGACTAAGCGACCCCAGCCCGCCCTGGCGGGCCGGGGTCGCGTGGCCGGGCAGAATGATGCCGGAGCGTCTACGCAAAGGGGAGGGCGGAAAGATCGGGGGTGATGTGGTGAGGAACGGGATGGTGGGTGGAGTACTGGCCCTGATGCTGGCGATGGTGGCTCCGGCCGGCGCCGAGCCGCTGGCACCGAAGGCCCTGATCGAGCGCCTGCAGGCGGGCGGGCTGGTGATCTACTGGCGGCATGCGGCCACGGATCGGTCGCACGACGACTATGACCTCTCCGACATGACGGACTGCGAAGGGCAGCGCAACCTGAGCACCCGCGGGCGGGAACAGGCGCGGCAGGTGGGCAAGGGCTTCGAGCGGCACGCCATACCGGTCGAGCAGGTGCTGACCAGCGAGTTCTGCCGTAACTGGGAGACCGCGCACTACGGGTTCGGCGAGTACGAGATCCGGACCGAACTCTACAATCTGCCGATTATTCAGGATGCTGCGCGCCGCGAGGAGCTGATCGAAGGGCTGCGGCGGCACCTGAACACGCCGCCCGAGGCCCCGGGGAAGAACATTGTGATCGTGGGCCATGACCTGAACCTGCGCCACGCCGCGGAGGTGGAGATCGACGAGGCCGAGATGGCCGTGTTCGAGCCGCATACTGACGGGCCGCGTCTGCTCGGAACGCTGCAGCCCGATGACCTGATGCACTGAGCCAGGAAAACTCGGATCCATGCACACAATCGCGCGCCCGTCGCTTGGGTGTGGCGCGCGTGGTGAAGGCCGGCCCCGGGTCGGGGCCGGGGCGGGTCGGTCAGTAGAGGAAATCCGGCAGGTGCTTGCGCAGGCTGGCGGCGTCGGTGGACTTGGTCACGTTCTTGGCCACCTCGGCGGTAACGCTCTGGGCGACGGTCGGGTCCAGTACCTCGCGCAGGGCGCCCAAGAAAGTCGGCGCGGCGACGATCACGAGTCGCTTGAAGGTGCCCTCGTGATAGGCGGCCTTGAGCCGCTCGGCGACTTGGCGGGCAAAACGGTTGCGTTCGTTGGCGGCGGGATCGGTACTCTCCTGCATGGCGTGCCGCGCATCCCCGCTGGCACTGCTCCAGCTGCGCCCGGGGCGATCCGAGACGAGATCCTGGTTGTGGGCGCGGGACTCGCTGTGCGAGAGCGTCTCGCTCTCGTGCATCCCCTGACAGGCGCGGCCCTCGCAGGCAAAGATGCGGGCGCGCGCGGCATCGGCGACAACGATCCAGACAGTGTCCATGCAGATCCTCCTGTGGCGTAGACGGTGGCCCCGGGTACCCGTTGGACGGGGCGACGGGACCGCTGCGGGGCCGGCCCGGCAGGCACCGGCCCCGTCTTCGAGTGTAGATGCTCTGCAGCGGCTTGGGGTGGTATCGCAAAGCGCAGGGCCTGTTCCGTGCGGGCGCGCACGGCGTACGGCGCGGTACCCTGATGCCATGTATGCGCGAGCCAAGGTAAAGACCCCATGAGCCTCCTGACCTGGCTGGGTATCCTCGTCTGCCTCTCTCAATCGGCGATCCTGTCCGGGCTCAATCTCGGGCTGTTCTCGCGCAGCAAGCTGGAACTGGAGGTCCAGGCGCAGAAGGGGGATCCGCGCGCGGAACGCCTGCTGGCCCTGCGCGGCGATGCGAACTTTGCACTGGTGACCATCCTCTGGGGCAATGTCGCCGTCAACGTGCTCCTGGCGCTGCTGTCGGGCTCGGTGATGGGGGGCGTGGCGGCGTTCCTGTTCTCCACGGTCGTGATCACGATCTTTGCCGAGATCCTGCCGCAGTCCTATTTCTCCCGGCACGCGCTGAAGGTGGCCGGGGCGCTCTATCCGCTGCTGCGGTTCTACCAGTTCCTGATGTATCCGGTGGCGCGCCCCACGGCCTGGGTGCTGGATCGCTGGCTCGGCGGCGAGGAGATCCGGTTCTTTCCGGAGCGCGATCTGCACTATCTGATCGATCTGCATATGCAGGCGCACGGCAGCGAGATCACGCGGGTCGAGGGCCGCGGTGCCCGCAATTTCCTGGAGCTGGACGACATCCTGGTGCAGCACGAGGGGCAGGCGCTGGATCCGGACAGCGTGGTCGCCATGGAATTCGCGGACGGGCGCCCGGTCTTCCCCGCGATCGCGCCGCGGACCGATGATCCGTTCCTGGTTCGGCTCAATCGGCCGGGGCGGGGATGGATAGTGATTACCGACCCCGAAGGCGAGCCGCGCACGGTGATCCGGGTCCCGGAGTTTACCCGCGAGGCCCTGTTTGCACCGGAACGCTTTGATCCCCAGCATCACTGCCATCATCCTCTGGTGGTGCGTGATGGGGGCCGACGTCTGGGCGGGCTGGTGCCGCATTTCAAGGTGCGCCCGGCCAGCAGTGGCGACACCGTGGTCGGCGACGATGTCATCCTGCTGTGGACCGATGATCAGCGCCGCATCCTGAGCGGGACCGATATCCTCGGCCGTTTGCTGCGCGGTGTGGGGCAGCCGGCCCCGGCCGACACCCCGGGAGCGGTCTGAGCGCGAGCGCAGGAGGCCGAAACGAATGGAATTCAGGACCGTGGGCGGGGCGGGTATAACGCCCTATCTGGACGCCGTGGCACGCCTGCGTATCGCGGTGTTCCGCGAGTGGCCGTACCTCTACGACGGCAGTGCGGAGTACGAGGCGCGGTACCTGCAGGACTACGCGGACTGCCCGGACAGCACGCTGGTGCTGGCGCTGGAAGATGGCCGTGTGGTGGGCGCTTCCACCGCGTTGCCTCTGGCCGCGGCCGAGGCGGAATTCCAGGCCCCGTTTCGCGAGCAGGGGCTGGACCCGGCGGCGTACTACTACCTCGCGGAGTCAGTGCTGGAGCCGGAGTTTCGTGGTCAGGGAGCCGGGCACCGGTTTTTCGCCGCGCGCGAGGCGGCGGCCCGCCGGTTGGGGTTTGCGCATGCCACCTTCTGTGCGGTGGTGCGCCCGCAGGATCACCCGCGGCGCCCGGCGGACTATCGGCCGCTGGACGGTTTCTGGAGGAGGCGCGGCTACACCCGGGCCGAGGGCCTGGTCTGCCAGTTTCCCTGGCCGGATATTGGCGAGACGCAGGAAACCCACAAGCCATTGCAGTTCTGGTGGCGCCGGCTGTGAAAGCGGTCGCGGGGGTTACGCCCCCGAGTCGTCGCCCTGCGGATCGTTGTCCCCCTTGAGCATGCCGGCCAGCCCGGCAAACGGGTTGTGCGTGGCCGTGGTGCCGCCCGTCTTGCCGCTTCCGGGGGTGGCATCGGTATAGCGCTGGTGCTCGTTGTCGTGGCAGTACAGGCACAGCAGTTCCCAGTTGCTGCCGTCCGGGGGGTTGTTGTCGTGGTTGTGGTCGCGGTGGTGCACCGTCAGCTCGCGCAGATTGGCGCGGGTGAACTCCCGCCCGCAGCGCCCGCAAACCCACGGATACATCTTCAGGGCCTGCTCGCGATAGCCGCGTTCGCGCTCCGCCTGGTCGCGCCGACTGCGGGCCACCAGATCGTCAAGACGGTTGGGGGTCGAGTGGGTCATGGGGCGTTCTCCAGAGGTTGCTGCATCGAGCGTAGCTTTGATGCGCCGGCGCGGCCAGTCAGTCCAGGTCTCGAAGGTATTGCGTTAGCGCATCGAGGCTGCGTTCGTGGCCGGAGGGGAGGGGGGCTTGCGGGTCCTGCAGCCACGCGGCGATGTCGGCGAAGGTGGTTCCGGCGCGGGTGTAGCGGGTCAGCATGTGGTAGCCCTCGGGGTAGAGCACGGCGCGGTGGGCACCGGACTCCTGCGCGGAAAGCCCCTCCAGCAGGCGCGCCAGGGGGCGCGGTGGCACGAGGTCGTCGCGCGCCCCGTAGAGGGTCAGGCTGGGCGCGGGCAGGTCGGGACCGGTCTCCAGCGCGCGGGTCATCAGGGTGGTCAGGCCGTCGAGGGCATCGATGCGCGCGTCGCGCAGCACGAGCGGGTCGTCGCGCATCTGTTGCAGCACGGCGGGGTCGTCGGTGGGACGGATATCCAGTTCCGCCGCCATCTCGCCGTCCAGGCGCCAGCCGGGCGCCAGGCGCGCTCCCAGCCACAGGCCGAAGCGCTGATACCAGGGCATGTCGCCCCGGCTCCAGACGGCCGGGGCGATCAGCACCGTGCCGGCTACAAGGGGTGTCCCGTCCCCGGCATCGGGCGCCTCCGCCGCGGCCAGCAGGGCGACCGCGCCGCCCATGCTCTTGCCGACCAGGTAGGGCGTGCGATCGGGATAACGCGCCTGCAGCAGCCGCAGCGCGGTGCGGGCGTCCTCGGCCATGATCCGATGACCGGACCAGTAGCCGGCATTGCGCGTGCCGCCGAAGCCGCGCTGGTCGTAGGCGTAGACTGCGATGGCATGCTCGGCGAGGGCCTCGCCCAGGGCCTGCATGCTGCCGCCGTGGTCGTTGAATCCGTGCAGGGCCAGCACCACCTGATCCGGGGTCTCCGGACCCCAGCGATGCAGCGGCAGTCGATCACCATCTGCGGTGTGGATGACCTCGGGGGCGAGGATTGGTACGCGGGACTCGCCACCGGACGGGTTGGGCACCGCTCCGGCACAGCCGGCCAGCCACAGGATGGTCAGAGGCAGCAGCAGGAGACCCCGGGCGTGGCTACCGAGCATCGCCTTTGTCGTTGTCGTCGGCGGCGTCAACGGCACGCGGGGGGAACAGGAATTCCCGCGGGCGTTCGCGCAGATGATGGCCGTAGGCGCGGAAGACGCGGCCGAAGGCCCCCATGCGCACGCCCCGGGCGCGCAGCGCGACGTACAGCGCGAGGCCGAAACTGACCCACAGGTTGACGGCCCCGATCAGCAGCACGAAGACCAGGAACAGCGTGAATATCCCCGGCCCGGGTGCCTCGCTGGCGGTGACATAGCCGAGATTGGCCGAGGCGAAGGCCACGTGCTGGATATCCAGCGGCAGGCTCAGCAGGTAGCCGACATATCCGGTGACCCCGAGCAGGACGCCGAACAGGAAGTTCCCGATCAGGGCCCCGTAGTTGTAGCCGATCCAGTCAGCCAGGCGGTGGCGGGCGCCGGCGGGCAGCAGGCGGCGCAGCCAAGGGTGTTCCCGCAGCCGGCCGGGCAGGTCGAGATAGGCGCAGCGGTTGTCGAAGAACCCGGCGATCAGGCCGGAGACGAACAGCCAGACCCCGGCGATCGCGGCGAAGAACAGCGCCAGCCCCATGATCGGGCGCAGGCCGTCCATCAGGTAGTCGGCCTCCTGGCCGGACAGGATCGGGGCCTCGAACAGGCGGGCGGAAAACAGCCCGATCAGGATCGCGGTGGGCAGGGCGATGCCCACGTTGCCCAGCACCGCGGCAAACTGCGAGCGTCCCACCCGCATCAGGAGGTCCGCCATCTTGCGCGGGTCGGCCGTCCCCCGTTCGCTCTCCTCGATGGCGGCGGCCAGGCGCGCGGCGGTCATCGCCGGCTGTTTGGTGGCGACGGTGAAGTGCAGGATGTGGATGAGCACGAAGCCGAGCCCGTAGTTCAGGCTGGTCCACAGTGTGTAGGCCGCCTGGGACAGATCCAGGGCCCCGATCTGGATCTTGATCAGCGCCATAACCGCGATAATCAGCCCGGCGCCGGCCCCGGAGCGCAGCATCTGGAAGTATTCGCCGCGCGACTGGGTGATGTAGTGCTCGCCGGTGTCGCTGACATGCTGGGTAATGCTGCGCGAGACCAGCTTGATGTTGTCCTGCCACAGCGCGCGCACCCCGTGCTGGCGGGCGCTGATGGTGATGAGTTCGCGGAACACGCCGACCGAGGCGGCGCGGGTATCGCGCTCCGCATCGGGTTCCAGCAGGTCGAGCAGCTTGTGGATGCGCCGGAGGGTCTGGTCCAGGCGTTCCAGCAGGTGGGTCAGGGACAGGCTGTTGCCGTGGGTGATGGCCAGCTGGCGCAGGCGCGCGATCTGCTCGCCGCACTGCTCCAGCAGCACGCGGGCGTGGCGGTCGTCCATGCGTTCGCGGTTGGGGTCCTCCAGCGCGGCACGATAGTCGCGCACGTAGGCGGAGATCTCGCGCTCCTGGGCCACAAACGCCGAGTTGCGCTCCGCGATCGACGGGTCCAGGCGCAGGAGTTCCGGTTCCAGTTCCTCGGCCGCCACCCAGATGGACAGCATCTCCAGGGCGTAGAGGATCTCCTCGCGGGCCCGGTGCAGGACCCCGGGATGCTCGCCGGACAGGCAGCCCAGTGCCTCCAGCAGGCGCCACCAGGCATCGTCCGGAAGGGCAGCGACCCATACCGCATCGTCGGTCTGATGAAAGACGTGAAACAGCACGTCCTTCAGATCCTGGCGATCCATCGGGCGCGGGTTGATGCGCTCGTAGATCAGCTCCGCCGCCTCGCGGAAGAACCCCTTGCGCGAGAACAGGCCGATCCCGGTGTACAGCGTCAGGTGCCGGGCGTCCTCCAGCCCGTCCTCCAGTCGCTGACGCAGCCGTTCCTGCAGGCCCGGGTGGTCCGCGAGCGCCAGGGTCAGTTGTTCGATCCGGCCGATAACCGGGGCCACATTGCGGGGATCTTCCGGGCGCAGCCAGTCGACGAGTTCGCGCAGGGTCTCGGCCAGGTCGAGGTCGGCATCTTCCACGCGGGCCAGGAGGTGTTCCGCGTCCTGCTTTGTCATGACAATCCCTGTGGCGGCTGGGCTGGCGTAGCATTATACGAGGCCATACGGGGGTTGTGTCGGCGCGTTGCAGGGGCTCCGATGCGGCCCGGAGATTGAGCTTGAGGCCCGCTGCGTTCACAATACGCCCCTCAATTCTCCCGTGTACTCACGCAGGCCGGCGGTAGCAGGCGGCTTGCGTAACCTGTGCGCGGACGCCCCGCGCGGGTTCGGGCCGCGACGCGCGGGACCCATGGGGCCCAGGCCCCGGCCCAGAGCGAATCGATGATCCAGCTGCGTACCTACGTCTACATGGATTCCCTCCAGCCGCAGCTGGCGGAATACATGGCTACGGTCTCCCAGGGCTTTCTGCCCGTACCGGGGGACTCCTGCCTGTGGGTGGAGGTTTCGCCGGGGATGGCGGTGCACCGTCTGACCGACGTGGCGCTGAAGGCGACCAACGTGCACCTCGCGCAGCAGGTCGTGGAGCGCGAGTTCGGTTCCATGGTGATCCACCACCGCGACCAGAGCGAGGTGCAGGAGGCCGGTCGCGTGCTGCTCTCGCGCCTGGGCGCCAGCCAGGAGGATCGTCAGCCCTGCCGCATCCCCTGGCAGGAGACCATCCGCGGGATGACCCCGGATCACACCGTGCTGATCAACCGCCAGAACCGCCGCGGGAACATGATCCTGCCGGATCAGAGCATGTTCATCCTCGAGGCGGAGCCGGCCGGCTACATCATCTATGCCGCGAATCAGGCGTTGAAGGCGGCCAATGTGTCGCTGATCGATGTGCGCGCGGTGGGCGCCTTCGGGCGTCTGACCCTGGCCGGCCGCGAGGGCGACGTGGACGAGGCGGCGCGCGCGGCGATCCACGCGCTGCACAACCCCGCCGGTACCTGAGATGCATCGCGCGCAGCTGCTGGACCTGCTCGCCCGTCACCAGACGACCTTCATCGAGGAGGCCGGCTTCGTCCGCCGCGCGCTGGATTTCGTCAACGACCACCCGGACTGCTTCAATTGCGACCTGACGCCGGCCCACGTGACCGGCTCGGCCTGGGTGGTCAGTCCGGATCGCGAGCAGGCCCTGTTGCTGCTGCACGGCAAGCACCATCGCTGGTTCCAGCCAGGCGGGCATGCCGATGGTCAGGCGGATATCCTGCAGGTGGCGCTGCGCGAGACACACGAGGAAACCGGCTTGTCCCCCGAGCATATCCGGCTCGTCGAGGAAGACATCTTCGACCTGGATATCCACACCATCCCCGCCAGCCCGCATTTCCCGATGCACGAGCACATCGACGTGCGCTTCCTGCTGGAGATCGATGACCGCCTGCCGGTGCCCGGCAGCCACGAGTCGCACGACATCCTGTGGGTCCCGCTGCAGCATGTCTCGCGCTACAACAACAGCCGTTCCCTGTGGCGGATGGTGGAGAAGACCCGCCGCCTGCGTACCTACCGGCACATTCACCCGCGCTGATCCCGTTTGCTGGATGGGCCGGCGATGTTTCCGCCCGCCCGACAGGGCGCTATAGTCGCCTTCCGTCTACCTGATCCGTGCGTCCCTTGTCGATGAGCGTTCTGCCACGTCTTGGCCTGCTGCTGTGCCTGATTCTGGCTGCGCCGGTGCTGGCCGACGTCGCGGAGCCGCGTTCGATGACCGTGACGGATCCCGCCGGCGTGGAGCTGGACGTGACCGTCTACCCGGCCGAGGGTGAGCGCCTCTACCTCTGGCTGCTGCCGCAGGCGGGCGCACACGCCAACCATGCCGAGTTCGGCCGCGAGCTGGCGGCCCTGGGCATTGAGGTCTGGCAGGTGGACCTGCTGGATGCCCATTTCCTCCCCCGCACCAACGAGAGCATGCGCAGCCTGGATGGTGTCAGCGTGGCCGCGTTGCTGCGCGCCGCGCATGAAGAGACGGGCAAGGAGGTCATGCTGGTGGCCTCCGGTCGCCCGGCCATCACCGCGCTGCGCGGCCTGCGCAAGTGGCAGGAAGACGGGCCCGACTCGGCTTACGTGCTCGGGGCGGCCCTGGCCTTCCCCAACCTGATGGTGGACACGCCGGTCGCCGGGGCGCCCGCGGAGTTTGTGGATGTCGTGCGGGCCACCAGCCTTCCGGTGTTTCTGCTGCAGCCGACCCAGGGCGTCTACCGCTGGCACCTGGACGAGATACTGACCGACCTGCGCCGGGGTGGCAGCGCGGTATTCGTGCAGATGATCCCGGGGGTGCGCGACTTCTACTACCTGCGCCGTTCCGACCCCGAACCGGAGGAAGTGGCCATGGCGGCCCGTCTGCCCGCGCAGTTGCTGCAGGCGGGCCGGCTGCTGGCGAGTGTCCCGCGCCCGCTGGCGGCGGCGCCTATGCCGGAACTCGCGCACGAGGTCGAGGCCGGCCGGGGGCTGGTAGCGCGCGATCACCCGCCACCAGTCGACGACTTCACGCTCACCGATCATCTGGGCGATGAGCAGTTGCTGTCCGATTACGCAGGGCAGGTGGTCCTGCTGAACTTCTGGGCCAGCTGGTGCCCGCCCTGCGTCCACGAGATCCCGTCGATGAACCGCATGGCCGAGACCCTGGGCAAGGGTTTTGCCATCGTTTCGGTCAACTACCAGGAGAGCGCCGAGCACATCTCCGCCTTCATGGACGAGGTCCAGGTGGATTTCCCGGTGCTGATGGATTTCGATGGCCGGGTCGCCGCCGACTGGCGCGTATTCGCCTTCCCCAGCTCCTTCATCCTCGGCCGCGACGGCCGCGTGCGCTATTCCGTCAACAGCGCCATCGAATGGGACGACCCCGACGTCATCAACCGCGTCCGTACCCTCATGACCGAGCCCGAATAGCCGGCCGGACGGTCGTGCCTTATTCGTCGGTCGAGCCTTCCACCGTGGTCAGGCCGAAGGCGTGCCACATTTGCATGCCCCCGCGGTACCACTTGATGCGCTCGGCGGGGTAACCGAGATTGGTCAGGGTGCGGATGTTGGTGGGGGACTGCCCGCACCAGGGGCCGTTGCAGAACAGCACCAGGGTCTTCGCGTGGCTGAAGTCGTAGAAGTCCCCGTCGAAGACCACGTCGAACCGGTCGCTCAGCACATTGCGTACGTCGTCCGGGTCGGCCCCGGAGGCGAAGTGCAGGCGATCCCAGGGGATGTTGATGGCCCCGGGGATGGTGCCGCGGCGATATTCGCGTGGGGTGCGTGAATCGATGATCAGCAGGTCGTCGCGCTCGGTGGTCTGGCGCAGGTAATCGATGAACTCCAGTTCACCCAGCGTCTCGACCCCTCGACCCAGGCTCATCGGCTGGATGCAGAAGGGCGGACAGGGGCGCGCAATCTGCGCATAGTCGAGATCGATGGTCGCGAAGGTGTCCTGGTCGCGGGTCACCGTCACGCGCTCGTCGCCGTGGCGCACCTCGAACTCGGCCATGTCGGCGGTGATGCCCACCTCCACCTCCGCGAAGGTGGGCGAGGCCACCAGCAGTGCCAGGCTCGCGAGCAGGCCGCATACACGGGGCGATGCGGGTTGGGGCTTTTCCATCGGATTCTCCTCGGCATCCGCCATTCCTCAAGCGTAGTCCCGAATATTGCCGAGCACGCGCAAGGGCCCACGTGTGGCGGGTATTTCGGGCGGCGGCGTTACCCTTGCGCCTGTTCGTCGAGGAGTTCGCGGATCTGGTCGATGACGCCGGGTTCGGTCCATTCGATCGCGCCGAACAGGTAGTAGCGCAGCTGGCCCTCGCGGTCGATGACGTAGCTGGTGGGGTAGGCCATCGCGCGCCAGTCATTCAGGGAGGCCTGGTCCGGGTCGAGGAGGATGGTGAAGTCCGTTTGCACTTCGTCCTCGATGAAGCGGCGGATGGTGGCCTCGTCCTCGCCGAGATTCACCGCGAGGATGCGAAAGCCTTCCGCGCGCAGTTCATCCTCCAGCAACTGCATGGATGGCATCTCGTGCACGCAGGGCGGGCACCAGCTGGCCCAGAAGTTCACCAGCACGACCTCGCCGCGATAGTCCTCCAGACGACGGGTGTCGCCGGCAAGGTCGGGCCGTTCCAGCGGCGGGGCGGCCACGGGCTCGTCCAGGGTATTCAGTTGCGCGTCGCCGCCGGTGGGGGTGCGCACGGCCAGGTCGGTGTCCGCATCGGCCACGGCCGGCGTCCGCTGGCGGGGCAGGCGCGACAGCATCTCCATGCCGAAGGCGATCTCGCGATGGAAGTGCTCGCTCGCCAGTTGCTCGCCGGCCGTGGCATCCGGGCGGAAGAAGAACCGGTCGCGGATGCCGGGAAGCAGGCGGGCCCCCACGGCACTACCGCCCTCCGTGAGACCCGCGCGGATGCGGCCGAGTTGCTGGCGCTGTGGGGATTGCGCCGGTTGCAGGATGTACACGGGGAGGTTGGTCAGCCCGACGATGGCCTGCAGCTCGGCACCTTCGGTGTCCACGCCGGTGTGCAGGTAGGGGCTGGCCATCAGCAGGCCGGCCATGTGGTCCGCATCCGGGTGGGCGAGCTGCCACTGGTAAAGCCCGGTGAGCAGCCAGGGCAGGGCGCGGTCGTGGCCGAACGCGAAGACGGCGCGACCGGTATCGGCGTGAGCCGACTCGATCAGGTCCGCGACCGTCGTGGTGGGCATATCATCGAAGCTGGAGGCCGCCTCCGGCAGGAAGTGGCCGCTGAAGGGGTCAACCAGCCAGACCTCGATGCCGATGGCCTGCAGGGCCAGGGCCTGGGTGCGGTGGCCGTCGCGCAACCCGTGCTCGGACGGGAACCACAGCAGCACGGCGTCGCCGTCGGCGCGATAGCGCTCCACCGGGACCTCGGCGCCGCCGGCCTCGATGATGGCGGCTGCGTTCGCAGCGCCGGTTGGATCCCCGGCATCCTGGGCCAGGGCGATAAGCGGCGTCCCCAGAAGCGCTACCAGAGTGAGCAGAACAACGGCGAGAGAACGGGTCATGCAGGCCTTTCCGGAGGGTGTTCGGGGAGAGACGCACGAGGGCTCGATATTGATCCGCCGGTGCTGAATGCAGTCCGGTCGTCCCGTGGACATCCTTGTGAGATTCCACACCTAGAGCGACACCGGGACCCGGCGATACGGCTCGGGGGGCGGCGGTCTGTGGTCGCCGCTTTCGGGGAAGCGCTGGATCAGCTTGTCGTAGTAGCTGCGGATGTTCTGCACGTAGACGACCGGCTCCCAGCCACGGGCGTAGCCATAGCGGGTGCGCTCGTACCATTCGGGGTCGGCCAGGCGCGGGAGCCACTGCATCACGTCCAGCCAGCGATCCGGATCGTCGCCATGCGCATCCGCCAGGCGACGGGCGTCGTGCAGGTGACCGAGGCCGACGTTGTAGGCCGCCAGGGTCATCCAGGTGCGGTCCGGTTCCGGGATTCGCTCCGGGAGTCGTTCGCGCAGATCCAGCAGGTATCGCGTGCCACCGTCCACGCTCGATGCGGGATCGGTGCGGTCGTCGATGCCGAGACCCGCAGCGGTGTTCTGGGTCAGCATCATCAGCCCGCGCACGCCGGTGGGCGACACGGCGTTGGCATTCCAGTGTGACTCCTGATAGGCCACCGCCGCGATGAAGCGCCAATCCAGGCCGTATTGCTCGCCGGCGCTCTCGAACAGGTCGCGAAAGCGATCCAGGCGGTCCTCCACTCGGCGGGCGAAGGTCAGGGCGTCCACCAGGTCGTGGGTCTCCAGGTGGCCCAGGTAACGGTCGGTCATCAGCTCCAGTTCGCGGCTCTCGCGCAGGCGCTCGATATAGCGTTCCGCCGCTTCGATCAGGCTGTGGTCGAACCCGGACGGGAACAGCCAGGTGACGGTCGCACCGCGCTCGAACTCGTACGCGGTGCGCAGCTCCGGATGCAGGCGCCGCAGCCGCCCGAACTCCAGCGAGTTCATCAGGGCATAGTCGATCTCGCCTGCGGCCAGGGCCTGGCGCAGCGCCTCGGCGGTGCCCAGCGGTACCAGGTCGATCGCTGGGTCAGGTGGCTCGTCGCTCAGCGTTTCCAAGGGGTTCTCTTCCGGATCGGCGGATTCGGGGCCCTCCGCCAGGGTCGAGCTCCGTTGTCTTGAGGCCTCGACTTGGGCCAGGTGGTCCCGCAGGCGTTCCGGCAAGGGGGATTGCGCGGTGAACCCCAGACGGGTTCCGGCAGGCAGATCGTCGAGGGCGGACAGGGCCGCGTTCGCTTCGTTGCCGCGCCAGAAGGCGAGGAGCTGCTGGATCGCGAGGATCTCCGGGCCCGGTTTGACCGCGGGATCGCCGGGATCGACCAGCAAGCCGGCGGCAAGATCCACGCGCTGTTCGCGCAGACGCTGGTGGGCCTCGGCCGCTGTGTCCACGCGGGTGACCCGGATGCGCGTGCCCAGCTCCCGCGCAAAGCCGTGCAGCAAGTCGAGGTCCAGTTGGTCGTGGCCGTTGGCCATGGTCAGTTCCGAACGGCCAAGTGGAGTGTCCACCAGAACGACCTGCAACTCCTCGCGAAAGGTGAGCTGCTCCAGTGCAGAGGGTGGCTGGAACCAGACCCGCAGACCAATCATCACCAGCAGCACGATGAAGATGCCGAGCTCGATCTGACGCCAGGTCGTGCTTGGAGGTCGGAGCTGAAGGTGCGGGGCCATGGACTGGATGATACCCAATCAAGCGGCGTGGCCGCGCGGGACGCGGCGGCGCCGGGTCCGGGTGCTGGTCCTGGCCGGAATGTTTCCCTATCGCCAGTTCAGGACCAGCCCCTGAGCGCGCAGGATCTGCAGCGCGGGGTCGACACAGGTGTCGATGAAGGCGGCCCGGCGCGGATTGTCGCGTGCCAGTCGGCGGTAGTCCGGACCCGCGGGCAGGCCCGCGAGCTGGTAGATATCCGCCGTCGGGTAGTAGAAGGCGTGCACGAACTGACGGAATACCCGGCGCATCAGCGGCCGGTAGGTGGTCTTCTGCCAGGCGGGCAGGGAGTCCAGGTAGCTTTCCAGCGTGTCGCGGGCATGCGCCATGTGGCGGGCCTCGTCGATCATGTGGGTGGTGACGACGTCATGCACCGTGGGGCTTATCTGGTCGCGGCGCTGGTGGATCAGCCGGTTCATCCGATCCGGCACTTCCTCGCCGATCATCACCGCGATCCAGAAGATCGAGGACTCGAACGGGGCGAAGCGTCCGACCAGCGTGGCGAGACGTGGCTTCGGGAAGCGCTTCTCCGGCAGCTCCAGGCCGCTGCGCCGCATGAACTCGATGAACATCAGGCTGTGCCCGGCCTCTTCGCGCAGCTCGTGCAGGCGGTAGTTCAGCCGGTCCAGCCGGCCGGTCGAGTGCATGGAGATGCGCGAGATGCGCTCCATGAACAGGCCCTCCAGCCACAGTGCCCCGCTGATGAAGTAGAGGAACTCGTACTGCGACAGGCGGCGTTTCTGCTCGGCGGACAACGCCGAGTATTCCGGCGTACCAAATAGCGAGACGGCCTCTTCCGGGATCCAGAAGTCCTTCGGCGACAGCGCATCCCAGCGAATCCGCGTGAGCGGATCCTGGTATGGCGAACTGTTGCGGCTCAAGTGATCGAGCAGCTCCTGGGAGGAATTCATCGTTGGCGTGCCGGGGCCCATGCGGATGACGCCGGGAATCATACCGGCTCTGCCCGTCCGGACCAACGCCAACCCGTTGCAATCTGCGGTTGCTCCCCCATGATTAAGGAGACGCTGATTGAATCGCACGTCCGCGTTGGTGCCCCCTGTTTTCCGAGACAAGGCGCGGCGGGCAGCGGGTAGTGGTTCTACCCGCAAGCGGCGCAACGCAGGATCGGGGAACAGGGGGCACCAACCCCACAAGCCATTGAAAGCAGGGGCTCGGCCGCTTTTGCGTGCGCCCGGCGTTGCGGCTCGCTTATGTAGCTCGGCTACACTTCACTCACCGCGCCTTGTTCGCACGCAAAAGCGACTCGAGCGCGAGCGTGTACATTCATCAGTGTTTCCCTAGGACGCTCTCTCGCCCCATGGAACCCCGATTTCGCGAAACCGACTTCCTGCGTGGCGTGGCGCAGATTGCCCAGCTCCCGGCCGACACCGGTGTCGAGATCGCCTTTGCCGGGCGCTCCAACGCCGGCAAGTCCAGTGCCCTGAACGCCTTGTGTGGGCGCAAGGCGCTCGCGCGGGTCGGCCGTACCCCGGGGCGCACACAGGAGATCAATCTTTTCCGTCTGCCGCCGGCCGAGCACTGGCGGCTGGTCGACCTGCCGGGCTACGGCTACGCGAAGGTCTCGGCCGGCAAGCGCGCGGAATGGGACCAGCTCCTTGGTGGCTACCTGCAAAAACGCCAGTGCCTGATCGGTCTGGTCCTGATCATGGACATCCGCCGGCCGCTGACCGAGCTGGATCGCCAGCTACTGGACTGGGTGCCTCTGGAGCGCTGCCGCTTGCACTGCCTGCTGACCAAGGCGGACAAACTCTCGCGCCAGGAGGCCGACCGCCAGTTGCGCAAGGCGCATGGTGAGCTGGAGGCCATGGGCGTCGAGGCGACGTTGCAGACCTTCTCCTCGCTGAAGAACCAGGGTGTCGATGACCTGCGCGGCCTGCTGGGTGGCTGGCTGGCCGAGCATGATCCGGAGTCGGCTCCCGCGACCGGCTGAGGCCCGTCTCTGCCCGACGGTCGAGCGGATACACGAAACGCAGACAAAAAGAAGCCCCGGCCTTGGGGTGGGACCGGGGCTAATTTCGGCCTCTACAGGGGGGAGAGAGGCCTATTGCCCGCTCAGGGAGAGAAGCGGGCCGCGCTGGGCTAGAGCGCTCAGTAAGTGAGAAAGCACTGCGCGGGCAAAGTTCCTGCCGCGTGCCTCTCGATTGCGAATTTTTTCACAGAATCCATCGTTGCCGTCCGGGGTGTGGCTCAGTTGGCTGTCCCGGTGGCCTCCGCATGGGTTCGCAGGCCCTCCACCAGTTCGGCGGCGGGTGTCCCGTGCGGGTAGATCTGCAGCAAGTCGCCTTCCGGGCCGACCAGGTAGGTGGACGAGCTGTGATCGACCACGTAGCCCATGGCCGAGTCGATCTCGGTGCGTTCGTAGAATACGCCGTAGCGTTCCGTGATCGGCTGCAGCTCTTCGTGGGACCCGGTCGCCGCCTGGATGGCCGGGTGGAAGTGCCCCACATAGGTCTCCAGGCGCTCGCGGTCATCACGTTCCGGGTCGACGCTTACCAGTACCGCCGCGACCTCGCCCTCCAGCTCGGGCGGCAGGCGGTCCAGCGCGGCGCTGATCCAGCCCAGGCTGGTCGGGCAGGCATCCGGGCAGGCGGTGTAGCCGAAGTAGACCCAGACGTATCGCCCTTCCAGGTCCGCCAGCCGGAACCGCTCGCCCGTGGTGGAAACGGGCAGTTCGATCGGCCCGCCGGATACCGCATCGGCCACCGGCAGGCGTTCGTGGTCGGCCCCCTGGGACACGGGGGGTGGTGCCGGGCGGAGCATCACGAAGACGAGCAGGGCGCCGGCCGCCAGCACGGCCAGTACCCAGAGCAGGCTGCTCAGCGGGATACGCTGCATGTCGGTTTTCCTCAGGGGTTGTCGCTGTGGCTGCGGCGGGTGACAAAACGAAACTGGACCCGGGCCGCATCCGCATCGCCCGCGGGCATCACGGTGGCGGCCCAGGTCATGGCCTCGGTGGTGCAGATGGGCAGCGTCGTCTCGCCGACATAGCGCCCGCCGCCTGTGTGTTCCAGCCGCGGGCGCTGGAAGCCCATGTACATCTCCACCCCGGCCAGATCCAGTTCCAGGGCCTCGGGTTCGCCGAGGTTGCCCCGGGCCGCCGGGTCCAGCTCCAGGGTCAGCTCAAGTGGTTGCAGCATCGGCACGGGGCGTGGCGTGATCCCCAGGGTCAGCGTACCGCCCGCCGGATGGTCGGCGCTGCAGGGCCCTGCGTTCAGGTCGCAGTCCTCCGGCTGGACGATGGTGATCCCGCCGGAACCACCGGTGTCCAGATAGCGTTCGGCCAGCACCCAGGCGGTCGCCAGCAACAGGACCGCGACCAGCCAGGGGGCGAGCCGGTTGAACCCCTTGGCCAGTGAATCCGACATCTAGTGTGCGTCGTCCCAGTTGGCGCCGGTGCCGACATCTACCACCAGCTCCACGTCGAGCTCGGCGGCCCCGCTCATGGCCTGGCGCACCAGCGTGGTCAGGTCCTCCACGGCCGCATCGGCCACCTCGAACACCAGTTCGTCGTGCACCTGCATGATCATGCGGGCGTCGATATTCGAGTTCGCGAGATCGTTGGCGACGCGCACCATCGCGCGCTTGATGATGTCGGCGGCGGTACCCTGCATCGGGGCGTTGATGGCGACACGCTCGGACTGCTGGCGTCGCGCCCCGTTGCGGCTGTTGATCTCCGGCAGGTACAGGCGGCGGCCGAACAGGGTCTCGACATAGCCGTTCTCGCGCCCGGAGGCGCGCGCGCGTTCCATATAGTCGTGCACGCCGGGATAGCGATTGAAGTAGCGGTCGATGTACTCGCGCGCCTCGCCCTGCTCGATGCCGAGGTTGCGCGCCAGGCCCCAGGCGGACATGCCGTAGATCAGGCCGAAGTTGATCGCCTTGGCCGCGCGGCGCTGATCGCCGGAGACCTGCTCCGGGTCCAGCCCGAAGACCTCGGCGGCGGTCGCGCGGTGGATGTCCTGGCCCTCGCCGAAGGCCTTCAGCAGGCCCGCGTCCTGCGACAGGTGGGCCATGATGCGCAGCTCGATCTGCGAGTAGTCCGCCGCCAGCAGCTGGTGTCCCTCATCCGCGATGAACGCGCGGCGGATGCGCCGGCCGGCCTCGGTGCGCACCGGGATGTTCTGCAGGTTCGGCTCCGAGGACGACAGCCGCCCGGTGGCTGCCCCCGCCTGGTGGTAGGAGGTGTGCACCCGTCCGGTCTCCGGGTGGATGCGCCGGGGCAGGGTCTCGGTGTAGGTGCTGCGCAGCTTGGACAGGCCGCGGTGCTCGAGGATCAGGCGCGGCAGGGCGTAGTCGTCCGCCATCTGCTCCAGCACGTCCTCGGCGGTGGAGGGCTGGCCCTTGGGCGTGCGCCGCAGCACCGGCAGGCCCAGGCGCTCGAACAGGATCTCCTGGATCTGCTTGGGCGAGCCGAGGTTGAACTCGCCGCCGGCCTCCTCGAAGGCCTCGCGCTCGATGCGCTCCATCTCGGCCAGCAGCTCCTGGCTCTGCTCGCCGAGCAGATCCGGGTCCACCTTTACGCCCACGCGTTCGATATCCGCCAGCACCGGGACCAGCGGCATCTCGATCTCGCGGTAGACGAACGCGGGGCCTTCAGCCTCTTGCAGGCGCGGCTGGAACACCGCATCCAGCTGAAGGCAGATGTCGGCATCCTCGCCGGCGTAATCGGTGGCGATGCCGATATCCACCTCGGCGAACGGGATCTGCTTCGCGCCCTTGCCGGCCACGTCCTCGTAGTGCGTGGTCTGGTAGTCCAGGTGGCGCTCGGCCAGGGAGTCGAGGTCGTGGCGGTTGGCCCCGGCGTCCAGGCAGAACGACTCCAGCAGGGTGTCGTCGACGATGCAGCGCAGGGTGATGCCGTGATTACCCAGCACGTTGCGGTCGTATTTCAGGTGATGCCCCAGCTTGCCGTGGCGCTCCGACTCCAGCCACGGCTTCAGGCGTTCGAGCGTCTCCGCGCGCGGCAGCTGCGGGTCGGCATCCGGCCCGGTGTGGGCCAGCGGCAGGTAGTAGGCGGTGCCTGGCTCGAAGGCGAAGGACATGCCGACGATCTCGGCGCGCATCGCATCCAGGCTGGTGGTCTCGGTATCGAAGGCGACCCGCTCGGCCTGGTCCAGGCGCTCCAGCAGCTCGGCCAGTTCGGCCGCCTCGCGCAACGTGCGGTAGTCGCCCTTCGCCTGCGACGAGCCCGGATTGCCGCCGGCGGCCTCGTCCTCGCTGTCCTCCAGCTCCGCGCGCCAGCGGGTGAAGCCGTAGCGGCGCACCATCTCCAGCAGGCGCTCGTGATCCGGCTTGCGGATGTTCAGGTCGTCGGGGCCGACGTCCAGCTCGACATCGCGCTTGACCGTGATCAGTTCGCGCGAGGTGGGCAGGCGCTCGGCCGCGGCGCGCAGGTTCTCGCCGATCTTGCCGCCGATGTCGTCGGCCTGTTCCAGAATGGTGTCGAGGTCACCGTACTTCGCGATCCACTTGGCCGCGGTCTTGGGGCCGACCTTGTCCACGCCCGGGATGTTGTCGACGCTGTCGCCCATCAGCGCGAGGTAGTCGACGATCTGCTCCGGGGCCACGCCGAATTTCTCCTGCACGCCCTCGGGGTCCAGCGTGACCCCGCTCATGGTGTTGACCAGCGTGATGCGGTCATTCACCAGTTGCGCGAGATCCTTGTCGCCGGTGGAGATCACCACGTCGTGCCCGGCTGCGGCGGCCTGGTCGGCCAGGGTCGCGATCACGTCGTCGGCCTCCACGCCCTCGACGCACAAAAGCGGCAGGCCCATCGCCCGCACCAGTTCGTGCAACGGTTCGATCTGGGCGGCCAGCTCGTCCGGCATCGGCGGGCGGGTGGCCTTGTATTCCGGATAGATGTCGTCGCGGAAGGTCTTGCCCTTGGCGTCGAACACCACCGCCATGTGCTCCGGGCCGTAGTCCGCGCGCAGCTTGCGCAGCATGTTGGCCACACCAATCATCGCCCCGGTCGGGGCGCCATCCGGCGCGGTCAGCGGCGGCAGCGCATGGAAGGCGCGGAACAGGTACGACGAGCCGTCGACCAGGACAAGAGGCGCTTGCGACATGAAGGTGGAATCCGGACAGGGAACGCGCGCCATTCTACAGGCCCGGCCCGGGCCGCGACCATTTGTGCGCGCCCGGGGGCGCCGGTACGCTGAAGCCTTCACCCTTGGGAACCCGCTGCATGAACAACCGCGAACGTGCCGAACACCCGGGCCTGCGCCCGATCGATGACTCCGCCCTGACCCGCGAGAGCTGGAAGATCTTCCAGATCATGGCGGAGTTCGTGGAGGGCTTCGAACGCCTGGCGCATATCAAGCCCTCGGTGAGCATCTTCGGCTCCGCCCGCTTCCCGCCGGAGCATCGCTACTACCAGCTGGGCGAGGCAACCGCGCGGCAGCTCTCGGACGCCGGTTTCGCGGTGGTCAGCGGCGGCGGTCCGGGCATCATGGAGGCCGCCAACAAGGGGGCGTTCGCCGGCCGCTCGCCCAGCATCGGCCTGAATATCCAGTTGCCGCACGAGCAGAGCGCGAACGACTACCAGGACGTGGGCCTGGGGTTTCGTCACTTCTTTTCGCGCAAGGTGATGTTCGTCAAGTACGCCTCGGCCTACGTGGTGCTGCCCGGGGGCTTCGGGACGCTGGACGAACTGGCGGAGATCCTGACCCTGGTGCAGACCGGCAAAACCCGGCGCATCCCGGTCGTGCTGGTGGGCAGCGAATTCTGGAAGGGCCTGCTCGACTGGTTCCGGGATACGCTCGTGGAGCAGGGCACCATTGACGAGGAAGACCTCCAGCTATACTCGCTGGTAGATTCACCGGAAGACGTGGTGGACGTGATCTTCGAGTACTACGAGGCGCGCAGCTTCGAGCCGTCCGCGGAAGAAAAGAAACGACTGATGGAACTGTGATGATGACCTCGATGCGTGCGAGCCTGCCCCTGTCGCTGCTGGCGGCCCTGCTGCTGGTTTCCGGCACGGCGCTGGCGCAGGAAGACCGCGAGTGGGGGGATGCCCCGCCGCCGCCGGAGCTTGAAGAGGGCGCGGATCCGCCGCCCCCGGTGCTGGATGAACGCGCCCGCGAACAGCGCTCGCTCGAGGACGCCGACATCATCATCATCGAGCGCGACGGCGAGACCCGGCGCGAATACCGCATGGGTGGCGAGCTGGTGATGGTCGAGGTCACGCCCGCCGTGGGCCCGACCTACTACCTGATCGACACCACGGGCGACGGCACGCTGGACGGCCGTCGCAACGAGCTCGACCCCAACTTCGTACCCCCGTCCTGGGTGATTTTCCGATGGTAGAGAACGAATCTGAGACCCGGGCCTGCGCCGATGCGACCGGCCTGGCCCTGACCCATGGCCCGAGCGGCCTCGAACTGGATGGCCGGCCGGTGCAGTGTCTGCGCCTGGCATCCGCCGTGGCGCCGGCGCTCGAATCCGCGCTCGGCGAGGTACCTGGCGGCTGCGGTCGCGTGATCGGCCGGGGTGCGGATCCCGATCCTGGTGAGGTCCTGCTGGTGCTGGAGCGCGGTCAGGCGTTGCAGGGCGCGGTTGCGGCCGAGGGGCCCGGCAGTCTGGAGGCCCTGGGCGAGCGCGCCGCCGACTGGCAGGGGCGTCACACGGCCGGGGCCTTGCCCGTCGGCGAGGGCTACCGGCGCGGGGTGCTGCAGCAGCAGATGCGCGAGCGCGCCGATGCGATGGCGTCCACGCTGGATGCCGAGTCCCGGGCGATCCTGGACGCCGAGCTGCACCACCAGGGGCTCTACCGTTTCGAGGACCTGCCGCTGGCGGGAAGCTACTGGCAGTCCGTGCGCATCTACCCGGAAGGTGCCGGTCTTGCCGATCTGGTGATCCCGCCCGCGCCGGTACCGGCCTTCTGGCAGCTCGCGCGAATCGCCCTGGCGCTCGCCGTGGACGCCTCCGGGCAGCCGGATGCCGAGCGGTACCGGGCCGTGCTGGCCGGGTTCAATGCCCGGCGGCCACTGACTGCAATCGAACGCGGGGCGGCGCCCACGATGCTCCGCCTGGCTGCGCTGGATGACTGGCTGTCCGCGCTGGAGTCGGGAGCGGCCGCGGCGGCCGAGCGGGATCGCCTCGCGACCCTGCAGGCCGATGCGGCGCGGCTGCAGGGCGTCTGGGTTCGCGCGGCCGCCTGATCCCGGCTGGCCCGTGCCGGTGGCGCGGGAGCTTCCGGGCTTGTGGTGGTCCGAACGTACACGGGAGGCAGGGTGGTGGTGCCGCGCCATCCCGCCCAAGGAGGAAGACCCATGTTCCGAACCACGCTCTGGCTGGCCTTGTCGCTGGCTGTCCTTCTCGCCCCGGCGCTTGCGAGTGCCGACGTCTACCGCTGGACCGACGATCAGGGCAATGTCCATTTTGGCGACCGCCCGCCCGAGGGGCGCGCCAGCGAGCCCGTGGACGTGCGCGAGCCCATGCGCGCGGTCCCGCTGGAAGGTGCGCGGGAGATTCTCGAGCGGCCCGTGCGGCCCCGCGGTCAGCCGGAGGCGGAGGGTGCGTACACGCGGGTCGCAATTGCCCGTCCGGAGGATGGTTCGGGGGTGCGGGCGAACGACGGCAATGTGAGTGCCGAGCTGGATCTCGAGCCAGCGCTGGATGCCGACGCCGGCCATCGCGTGATCTGGGTGCTGAACGGCGAGGAGGCGGGCGAGGGCCAGTCGCCCACGGCGACCTTCGAGGGGCTGAACCGCGGCGAGCATACGCTGCAGGCCCGGATCGTGGACGCATCCGGCGAGGAGCTGGGGGCGAGCGCGACCATCGAGTTCAACGTGTTGCGGATGGCCATTCCGCGCGAGCAGCAACAGCAGCAGCGGCCGCAGCAATTCCCGCCCGGGGGTGCGCCGCAGGCGCCCAGGGCCCCGCAGGCACCCAGGGCGCCCTAGGGAGACGCTGATTGAATCGCACGTCCGCGTTGGTGCCCCCTGTTTTCCGAGACAAGGCGCGTCGTGCAGCGGGTAGTGGTTCTACCCGCAAGCGGCGCAACGCAGGATCGGGGAACAGGGGGCACCAACCCCGCAAGCTATTGAAAGAAGGGGCTCGGCCGCTTTTGCGGGGGAGCGGCGTTGCGGTTCCCTTGTGCAGAGTGACTGCACGGCAGTCACCGCGCCTTGTTCGCACGCAAAAGCGACTCGAGCGCGAACGCGCGATTCAATCAGCGTCTCCCTGGCCGGTGACGCCGGCTCCGAATTAACAACCTCGATCTCTGCACTTAAATAGCGCAAACAACGCCCCATGATGGTGCTATGATTGCACCATCATAGGGCGTTTTGGGTTCTGGGGGTTGGCGATTCGGCTGCGTTTTGTGACCGTGCCCCCGGCTTCGGCGCCCCGCCTGGCGATTCCTGCTTGGCGCGATTCCTGCTTGAGGCCTCTTGATGACCACGCCCGCTTCCAATTCCGGCCCGGCCACCCCGCCCTGGTGGGACGACCTCTCCACGGCCGTGCTGGTGACCGATGCCGAGCTTTGCCTGCTGAGCATGAACAGCGCCGCCGAGGTGCTGCTCGGTCTCAGTCGCGAACGCATCGTCGGGCATGGTCTGGGCCAGTGGCTCAAGCTGGACCGGAATCTGTCCAGCCGCCTGCGCTCGGCGCTGACGCTGGATCAGCCGATCACCCTGCGCGCGCGCCAGATGGAGCCGCTGCGGGCCGAAAGTTTCCTCGCCGACGTGGTCATCACCCCGCTCCGTGGCGAGGGCGACAAGCCGGGGCAGTTGCTGTTCGAGCTGAATGCGATCGATCGCCACGAGCGCATCAGCCGCGAGGAGCAGTTACAGAAGCAGCAGGCGATCACCCGCGCGGTGACCCGGGGGCTGGCCCACGAGATCAAGAACCCGCTGGGCGGACTGCGGGGGGCGGCGCAGTTGCTTGCCAGCGAACTGGACGACTCGGGCCTGAAGGAATACACCCAGATCATCATTCGCGAGGCCGACCGGCTGCGCAGCCTGGTCGATCGCATGCTGGGGCCGAACAACCTGCCGCGGCGCGAGCCCGTCAACCTGCACGAGGTGCTGGAGCACGTGCGGGGCCTGGTCAGTGTGCAGCTGCCGCTGGGGCTGAAGATCCGCGGCGACTATGACCCCAGCATCCCGGACGTGCAGGCCGATCGCGACATGCTGGTGCAGGCGATCCTGAATCTGGTGCAGAACGCGGTGCATGCGCTGGAGGACGGGGGCGAGATCACCCTGAGCTCGCGCATCCTGCGCCAGTACACCATCTCCGGCCATCGCCACCGCCTGGTCGCCAAGCTGAGCGTGCGCGACAACGGGCCCGGTATCCCGGAGGAGATCCGCGAACGCATCTTCTTCCCCATGGTGACCGGCCGCGCCGCCGGGACCGGGCTCGGGTTGCCCATTGCCCAGAGCCTGATCCAGCTGCACGACGGTCTGATCGAATGCCATTCGCGCCCGGGGGCGACCACGTTCGACATCCTGCTGCCCCTTGAACCCCCGAAGGCCCGGGAGGCCAGGAAGTGATGGAGCCCACTGTCTGGATCATTGACGACGACGACTCGATTCGCTGGGTGCTGGAGCGTGCCCTCCAGCGTCACGCGATCGCGGTGCGCGGCTTCGAGACCGCGGACGCCGCCTGGGCGGCGCTCGACCGGGACCCGGTGCCGGACACCATCGTCGCCGATATCCGCATGCCGGGCCTGAATGGCCTGGACTTCCTCGCGCGCATGCAGACGCGCCCCGATCCGCCGCCGGTGATCATCATGACGGCCTTCTCCGATCTGGAGAGCGCCGTGGGCGCCTACCAGACCGGGGCCTTCGAGTACCTGCCCAAGCCGTTCGATGTGGACGAGGCCGTGGCTCTGGTGCAGCGGGCACTGGAGGCGCGGCGCGCCGGGCAGGACAACGGCACCGCTGGCCCCGAGATCGAGGAAACCCCGATCATCGGCGAGGCCCCGGCGATGCAGGAGATGTTCCGCGCCATCGGCCGCCTGTCGCGCAGCAACATCACCGTGCTGATCAACGGGGAGTCGGGCACCGGCAAGGAACTGGTCGCCCGTGCCCTGCACCAGCACAGCCCGCGCGCCGATCAGCCGCTGATTGCCCTGAATACCGCGGCCATCCCCAAGGATCTGCTGGAGAGTGAACTCTTCGGCCACGAACGTGGTGCGTTTACTGGCGCCAACCAGAGCCGCAAGGGCCGTTTCGAACAGGCCGATGGTGGCACGTTGTTTCTCGACGAGATCGGCGACATGCCGTTCGACCTGCAGACCCGGCTGCTGCGCGTGCTGTCCGATGGCACCTTCTACCGCGTGGGTGGCCATACGCCGATCCGGGTGGACGTGCGCATCATCGCCGCGACCCACCAGGATCTGGAGGAACGCGTGCGCGCGGGGCTGTTCCGCGAGGATCTGTTCCACCGTCTGAACGTGATCCGGATCCATGTGCCGTCCCTGCGCGAGCGCCCGGAGGACATCCCGCTGCTGGTGCAGCATTTCATGGCCGAGGTGGCGCAGGAACTGGGGGTCGAAGCCAAGACCATGCGCCCCGAGGTGGTGGCGGAGCTGCAGCGCCTGCCCTGGCCGGGCAACGTGCGTCAGCTGGAGAACACCTGCCGCTGGCTGACCGTGATGGCGTCGGGCCGCGAGGTCCACCTGGACGACCTCCCGGCCGAGCTGCACCAGCCCGCCGAGACCCGGGCCGAGCCGGACGGTGGTCCGGCCGGCGTGGTCGCCGGCCCGCGGGACTGGACGGCCGAACTGGCCCAGGTGGCCCGCCAGCACTGGCAGCGTGGAGACCAGGACCTGCTGGGTTCGGTGCTGCCGCAACTGGAGCGCACGGTGATCCGCGAGGCCCTGAACGCCACCGGCGGCCACCGCCAGCAGGCGGCGGCCCTGCTCGGCTGGGGGCGCAACACCCTCACCCGCAAGATCCACGAACTCGGCCTCGACGACGACTAGGCTGATTTCACCACGAAGCCCACGAAGGCACGAAGAACGGCCAGGTCAAAAGCGGTTCACAGGAAGAAGGGAAGATGGGAAGGGTTTTTGGGTAAAGGCCGCTGGCCCGTGTCCTGGGGCCTGCCCGGCGGGTTGATCAGTCCCGGGGCACCATTCCCGCATTCTTCCGTCCTTCCCATCTTCCTGTTAATGCTCTATCGCTTTTGACCTGGCCGTTCTTCGTGCCTTCGTGTGCTTCGTGGTGAAACAGGCCTTCAGGTGGTGGGGTCCTGCGGGGCGGGCGGGGCGCAGGCGGAGACGGCGCCGTTGAGTTGCAGGGTGCCGGTCAGGTCGCGTACGTGGGTGTAGCCGTGGCGGTCCATGTAGTCGCTGATGCCGTGGAGGATCCTGGGCAGGCACAGCGGGTCGTAGAACAGCCCGGTGCCCACGCCGACGGTGCTGGCCCCGGCGATCAGGAATTCCAGCGCGTCGGTGGCGTTCATCACGCCGCCCTGTCCGATGATCGGCACGTTGTGGGGCGCGGCCACCTGATAGACCTGCTGGACCTTCAGCAGCGCGATCGGCTTGATCGCGGGCCCCGAGAGTCCGCCCTGGTTGTTGCCAATCACTGCGCGCCGGTTCTCGACGTCCACCGCCATGCCCATCAGCGTGTTGATCACCGCAAAAGCATCGGTGCCGGCCTCGATGCAGCGGCGGGCGTTTTCGGCGATGTCGGTCTGGTTGGGCGAAAGCTTGGTGATCAGCGGCTTGGAGGTGACCTTGCGGCAGGCCTCGACCACGCGCGCGGACATGTCCGGGTCGTTGCCGAAGGCGACGCCGCCTTCCTTTACATTGGGGCAGGAGATGTTGATCTCGATGGCGTCGATGGGCGAGTCGTCGAAGCGGCGGGTGACCTCGATGTACTCCTCGATGGTGGAGCCGGAGACATTGGCAAAGAAGCGGGTCTCCTCGAAGTCCAGCTGCGGCAGGGTGTGGTCCACCACGTGGTCCACGCCCGGGTTCTGCAGGCCGATGGCGTTGAGCATGCCGTCCGGGGTCTCGTAGACCCGGTGCGGCGCGTTGCCCAGACGGGCCTGGCCGGTGGTGCCCTTCAGGCAGATCGCACCGGCGTCGCGATTGGAGAAGCCGGCCACGCGGGTGTACTCCTCGCCGAAGCCGACGCAGCCGGACAGCAGCACCAGCGGCGTGTTCAAATGCAGCCCGCAGAACTCCAGGGCCAGCCGCGGATCGGTGCGCGAATCACTCATGCTTCACATCGTCCTCTTTCAACCGGAGATCCCGCCGAACACCGGCAACATCATTCGTCTGGCAGCCAATACCGGCGCTGCGCTGCACCTGATCCATCCGCTCGGCTTCGAGCTGGACAGTGCGCGGGCGCGCCGCGCCGGGCTCGATTATCACGAGCTGGCCCGGGTGCAAGAGTATGACAGCCTCGAACAGTGGCGGGAATCGGTGCGGCCCGACCGGGTCTTCGCCATCACCACGCGCGGCCACGCCCGCTATGATGCGCCGGCCTTCCGCGCTGGCGATGCCCTGTTGTTTGGCCCCGAGACCCGCGGTCTTCCCCACTCGGTGCTCGAAGCCCTGCCTCCCGGGCAGCGCTTGCGCCTGCCCATGCAGCCCGGCAGCCGCAGCCTGAATCTCTCCAACGCAGTCGCCGTGGTCGTCTACGAGGCTTGGCGCCAGCTCGGGTTTTCCGGCGGAGACTAGGAGTCTGTCGGATCTGGGCGATCTGCTGCGCCCCCCGGCAGGGCCTCGCCATTTGCACTACCCTCGGAAGAAAGCCCGCGAGCGGCCCGTCTCCCTGTGACGGCCCTGTCCACATTGATCCGCACGAGGTTCCCGATGGTTTCTGTACTGCGTCCTCTCCTGTTCCTGGCGGCTGCCAGCCTGTTCGTAGCGCCGCTGGCGGCCGATGAACCCACCGGTTCCGACAACTGGTGGTGGGATGACGACTGGTGGGAAGACGGCGTGATGTATTCCGATCTGGAGAACCACGAGGTCACCATTGAACGCATCGAATACCAGCGCGACGGCATCGACATCCCGGCGATGGTGGCAAGACCGGCCGATGGCGAGGCCTATCCGGCGATCCTCTGGACCCACGGCCGGCGCGGCCTGGACGACCTGGCCGAACTGCACGTGAAGCGCCTGGCCGCCCGCGGCTTCGTGGTGCTGGCGCCGGACCTGTACACCGGCCGCTTCATGGAGAGCCACCCGCTGGATCATGACTACGAGCTGGAAGGCGATCTGAACAGCGGGCTGGATGTCCTGCTGGCGCGTGACGACATCGCGGGCGACCGTGCCTGCCTGGTCTCCATCACTCGTGGCGGCTACAAGACCCTGAAGGTCGCCGTCACCTTCGAGCGCCAGGTCGAGGATGTCGCCTGCTGGGCCGGCTACTACCCGCACCTGCAGGACCCGAATCTGGGCGAGCCGCACCAGGTGTACCGCTACGCCAACGAGGTCAATCAGCTCGAGATCCCGATGATGATCCTGATCGGCGACGAGGAGCAGTACCAGCGCCACCGTACCGCGCGCATGGCCGCGGATGGACTGGAGAGCCGCGGCGGTGATGTCACCTGGATCGAATATCCCGGTGTGGGTCGCGGCTTCGACTTCCGCAACGGCAATAACCGCACCTTCGCCGATGACCTCGCCTCGCGCGACGCGATGATTCGGGTCACGCACTTCGTCAATCAGCACCTGCCCGACTGAGTTCTGCCTTGCCCCCTGCCAGGGGGCACAACTGACGCTTATGCAGGTAGGCCCGCCGGGCTGTGCGCCATTAAATAAGTTTCTGATAATACAATTAAACAATTCCGTACACAGGGTGCGGAATTTGCTATCTTCGGGCTTTGTTGCATCGAGATGCCCCGGTCGCTATGCGGCCGGTTCACCGATGGTTCGCACGCAAGTCGCAAAAGGAGGACGAAGATGGCCAAGGTTCTGATCGCCCAGGGTGGAGGCCCGACGGCGGTAATCAATCAATCCATGGTGGGTGCGGTCCTCGAGGCCCGGAAATTCACCGACGTCGAACTGGTCTACGGGGCCTTCCACGGGGTCCGCGGGATCATCGACGAGGAATTCCTGGACCTGACCCAGGAGACCACCCACAACCTGGAGATGGTCGCGCAGACGCCCTCGTCCGCCCTGGGGTCCACGCGCGACAAGCCGGACCTTGACTACTGCAAGGAGATCTTCAAGGTCCTGAAGGCCCACGAGATCACCTACTTCTTCTATATCGGCGGCAACGACTCCTCCGACACGGTCCGCATCGTCAGCGAGGAGGCGCGCAAGGCCAACTATCCGATGCGCTGCGTGCACATCCCGAAGACGATCGACAACGACCTGGTGGAGAACGACCACACGCCGGGTTTCCCGTCGGCGGCACGGTTCGTGGCGCAGGCCTTTATTGGTGCCAACCTCGACAACTACGCCCTGCCGGGGATCTATCTGGCGGTGGTCATGGGGCGTCATGCCGGTTTTCTCACCGCGGCCTCCGCGCTCGGCAAGAAATTCCCGGATGACGGGCCGCACCTGATCTACGTGCCGGAGCGGGTGTTCGAGGTCGACCAGTTCCTGAAGGATGTGAAGGCCACCATGGATCGCCACGGCCGCTGCGTGATTGCTGTGAGCGAAGGCATCCACGATGCCAACGATGAACCCATCGCGACCAAGCTGGCGAAGGATGTCGAGAAGGATGCCCACGGTAACGTCCAGCTCTCCGGTACCGGGGCGCTGGCGGACATGCTGTGTGGCGAGATCCGCGACAAGCTGGGGGTGAAGCGGGTGCGTGGCGACACCTTCGGCTATCTGCAGCGGGCCTTTATTGGCTGTGTTTCGGATGTCGACCAGCGCGAAGCCCGCGAGGTGGGCGAGAAGGCTGTGCAGTTCGCGATGTGGGAAGGTCGCGACGGTTCGGTGGCGATCAAGCGCACCGGCTTTTATTCGGTGGACTACGAGTATGTGCCGCTGGAGGCGGTCGCCGGCAAGACCAAGGTGATGCCGGACGAGTTCATCGATGCCTCGGGCACCGATGTCACCGATGCCTTCCGTATGTACCTGCGGCCCCTGTTGGGCTCGGGCATGCCGGATGCCTACCGGCTGCGGCAGAACAAGGTGACCAAAGTCCTGGGGCGCTAGTCGCGGCCCGCTCGGCAGGAGAAGGGGCTGGCCGGTTGGCTGGTCCCCGAATCGAAAAGGCCCGCCCGGTGCTCCGGGCGGGCCTTTTTACCTCGTGGGAGGCACTTTCCGGGCCTTCCGCGAGATCGTCAGCCCAGAGCCTTGAAGATCTGGTCGCGGATGTCTTCCACCGACCCCGTTCCCTTGATGTGGACGTACTGCGGCGCCGACGGGTCATCACTGTCCGCCCACTTCGAGTAGAACTCGACCAGCGGCTGGGTCTGGCTGTGATAGGCCTCCAGGCGCTTGCGCACCGTCTCTTCGTTGTCGTCCTCGCGCTGGATCAGGTCCTCGCCGGTGACGTCGTCCTTGCCCTCGACCTTCGGCGGGTTGAACTCGACGTGGTAGGTGCGACCGGAGCCCGGGTGCACCCGCCGCCCGCTCATGCGCCGGATCACCTCTTCGTCCGGGACATCCACCTCCACGACAAAGTCGAGCGGCACGTTCTGTTCCTTCAGGGCCTCGGCCTGCGGGATGGTGCGCGGAAAGCCGTCGAACAGGAAGCCGGTGTCGCAGCAATCGGGCTGCTCCACGCGTTCCTTCACCAGACCCAGGATGATGTCGTCGGAGACCAGGCCGCCTGCATCCATGACCTCCTTGGCCTTCATGCCCAGTGGGGTGCCTGCGTTCACCGCCGCGCGCAGCATGTCGCCGGTAGAGATCTGCGGGATGTTGTACTTCTCGCAGATGTACTGGGCTTGCGTGCCCTTGCCGGCGCCGGGCGCCCCCAACAGAATCAGTCGCATGCTCTCGCTCCTCTGAGGAGTGGGTGGTTGTGCTATGGTCGCGGCAGACACTCCCGAGCCGCGCAAGTTACAGTACAGGCATTGTGGTTGTAGGTACAAGTCCGCCCGCGCCGCCCTGGCATCGCCCCTCTGCAAGGAGTCACTGACCGTCATGCAAGCCGGCCCCCGCGAGATCACCACGCCGTTTCGGCCCATCCCCCTGGACATCCCGGAGGGCATGAAACCCAACGAATTCTTCAACAGCACCGAAAACCTGGCGGACCTGGTCCACAACAACGGGCTGCTGGTGAATCCGGAAAACCTGCTGCTCTATCGCAAGGCGCTGGGGCACAGCAACGAGTTCGACTGTTCCATCATCTACAACACCTCGCAGACCATCCTCGACCCGATGGGCCGCCCGGTGCGGCGCACCCAGGTGCCGGAGCCGGTGCGGCATGTCTGGAACCGGATGAACGGGGTGATCATCGAGTACATGCTGGAGCAGTACCCGGACCCGGCCGAGGCCCTGGTGCTGGCGGGCGAGGCCAGCCTGGACGCGACGTGGCCGCTGACCGCGCCGGGGGTGCCCAGCATCCGCATGCTGCACAACCATTTCATCGTCTTTCCGAAGTCGGAACTGGCCGATGCGCCGCTGGCGGATCCGGGCAATCCCAATCTGACTGATGGCGGGCAGCACAGCCTGTTTCAGGCCTATATGCGCGAGGTCTACCGGGCGTTCTTTACCCGGGCCCTGGACCTGCAGATCCTGCGCCCTGCGTCCGATCACGAGGCGCGCCTCGGGTTGACCGGCTACCCGCACGGCCTGCCGAGCTGGGAGATCCAGGGCGGGGTCGAGGCGCTGAAGGACATCCGCTTCTGGCGCGAATACGACGCCATCCTGCAGGGCTTCCTGGACTTCTATCGCACCTTCTTCTCCCAGGTCTCCACCCGCAATGCCCCGATGCCCGAGGGCGTGCACTTTCCCGATGCGGTGGAGGAGGTCCTGCTGTTCAACAACGACTTCCTGAAGACTGCCAAGAAGGTGCGCGACCGCTGCTTTACCGATGCCAAGTACGCCCATGCCATTCGCTGGCAGCCGGCCTTCAAGCAGCTGATCTACCGCAATGACGAGGGCCGTCTGATCGTGACGATCAGCCAGAACTCGATCGGCAACGCGATCACCGAACTGCTGGGGGTGGTGGTTAACCGGGTGCCGGACGCGGAGGCCTACGAGCGCGTCGAACCGGCCCTGGTCGAGAAGCTGCTGGAGGTGCGTCGCCGCCTGGTAGAGGTCGATCTGGGGGAAGGCATCGCGACGGAGGGCTGGCCTGCCACCTGAGCGGTCTGTTTGAAACAGGGCCCGTAGTGGGGGTGGACGGGGGGGCGGCCAGGCCGCCCCCCGACCGGGGTCAGGCGACCGACTGGTAGTAGATGTTCTGCGGGTGGTTGGCCTGGGCGAAGAAGAACCAGCGCTCGGCCACCAGTCCCAGGTACTGGATGACAAACGCGGCGATCAGCACATTGACCGGGTCGACCCGGGTGACCAGGGCGATCAGGAGCAGGAGCGCCGGGATCGCGAACGCCCCCAGCAGGAAGATCCACTTCATCCCGCGCAGGAACGTCGCGGACATGTGGTGAAAGAACTCCCGGGTGTTGAACGAACCGCCCATGAAGCCCTGGGACTTCTGCTGGATCTTCGGGTGCTTCACGCCGATCGCGGTCTGCACCGTGGATTTCGACTTGATACGGGCGTTGCGCACCAGCGATGCGATGCGGGTGGCCAGGCCCAGCAGCGTCAGCACGATCGCCACCGTCGCCAGGAACGCGACCAGCGGGACACCGGCCCAGGCCGCATAGGCAGCCGCCAGCGTGAAGCCGTTGGCAGCGCCCAGCACGGTGTAGTTCACCACGGTCAGCGGGGAGTGCCATTCCTGCAGGAACTTGATGCAGGCGTAGATCATCGCGGTCGTGACATACAGAACGATCGCCAGCAGCGCGCCGATGGCACCGAGCACGACGGTCGGCAGGATGGGGACGTCCCCGGCCAGCGTGCCCAGAGGCGGGTTGAACCCGAACGCGTGGGCCGCGCCGTACAGGAAGACCACGCCCATGAACGCCGGGAGCACGATTACCTCGCGCGACAGCCACGAGGTGCGCCACTTGGTGGCGGTGCGCCAGGCGCGTTCCGGGCGCCCCAGGTGGAAGAACGAGGCGACCAGCCCGAGGACCAGAAAGACCAGGGCGAGTGCGGAGCCCAGCGCCAGGAAGTCCGAACCGGGCGGCGGCAGCACGCCCAGAAGACTGAGAGACTCGGCACCGAACAGACCGAGAAACAGGCCCTGGCCGGCGCCGATCAGGGTGGTGAGAAAGATAACCGAGAAGGCTGGATGCATAGTGTCTTCGTCCCTGTTTACCAGCTGGTGACGTCGTCGAGCGAGGGTTCTTCCTGCCCGGGCTTCGGCAGCTGACTGTCGATCTTCAGCGGGTTGTCGGCGCGCTCCACCTCGTCCTCGCGGATGGTCAGCTGAGTCTTGCGTCGTGGCAGGTAGTGATTGGCCGGTTTGGTGCCCCATTCCGGCATCAGCTGATAGCCGCCTGCTTCGCGGATCGCCTTCGAGACGACCGATTCGGGATCATGAATGTCCCCGTAGAGTCGTGCGTTGGTCGGGCAGGCCCGTACGCAGGCCGGCTTGCGATCCCACTCCGGCAGCTCCTCGTTGTAGATGCGGTCCACGCACAGGGTGCACTTGGTCATCACCTTGCTTTCGCTGTCTACCTCGCGCACCCCGTAGGGGCAGGCCCAGGAGCAGTACTTGCAGCCGATGCACTTGTCGTAATCGACCAGCACGATGCCGTCCGACTCGCGCTTGTAGGAGGCCCCCGTCGGGCAGACCGGCACGCAGGGAGGCTCTTCGCAGTGCAGGCAGGACTTGGGAAAGTGGACCGTCTCGGTATTCGGGTATTCACCGACCTCGAAACTCTGCACGCGGTTGAAGAAGGTACCGGTGGGGTCCGCGTCGTAGGGGTTCTGGTCGACCAGCGGGCCGGCATCGCCCGAGGTGTTCCATTCCTTGCAGCTGGTGACGCAGGCGTGGCAGCCCACGCAGACGTTGAGATCGATGACAAGGGCGAGTTGGGTCATTTCTTGCCTCCTGGGGAAACGCTGCACAATGTGCGCACTCGCGCTCGAGTCGCTTTTGCGTGCGAACAAGGCGCGGCGACTGCCGTGCAGTCACTCTGCACAAGGGAGCCGCAACGCCGTGCGCATGCAAAAGCGGCCGAGCCCCTGCTTTTCAATAGTTTGTGGGGTTGGCACCCCAGGTTCCCCGATCCTGCGTTGCGCCGCTTGCCGGTAGAGCCACTACCGGCTGCGCACCGCGCCTTGTCTCGGAAAACCTGGGGTACCAACGCGAGTGTGTACATTGTTCAGCGTTTCCCCAGGCCCGCAAAGAAGTTCACCACACGGGCCCGCTTGGACTGGCCGGGGTAGGGGTGCAGGGCCTTGAACTGGGGCGATGTCTCCTGCGGCGCCCCTTCTTCGGCCTTGTAGATGCGCACGCGCACGTCGTACCAGGCGGCTTGCCCGGTGACGGGGTCGGAGTTGGAGATCGGGCCTTCATCGCCCGGGAGCTCCTCGGAGATCAGGTGATTCAGCAGGAAACCCTTGCGCGACTCGTTGGCCTCGGGTGTCAGGTTCCAGGCCCCCGCGGCCTTGCCGATCGCGTTCCAGGTCCAGACCGTTCCGGGTTCGACCGCCTCGGAGTACTTGGCCATGCAGCGTACCCGGCCCCACTGGCTTTCCACCCAGATCCAGTCCTCGTCGTTGATCCCGGCGGCGCGCGCGGTGCGCGAATTCACGTAGAGCAGGTTGTGCGCGTGGATCTGTCGCAGCCAGGCGTTCTGGGAGTCCCAGGAGTGGTACATCGCCATGGGACGCTGGGTGATCGCGGCCAGGGGGTAGGTGTGCTTGTTGGTGGTCTGGTACTCCAGCGGGTCGTAGTAGAACGGCAGTGGGTCGAAGAAGGTCTCCACGCGTTTGGCCAGATGCGCCGGGGCCTTGCGCGATGGGCCCTTGCCCTGGGCGGCGGCGCGGAACTTCATCAGCACCTCGGAATAGAGGTGGATCAGGATCGGCTCGCCAAAGCGCGTGATGCGGTTGCGCTGCGACCACTCGAGATAACCCTTGTTCCAGTTGCGCATGTACTGGTAGCTGCGCGGCAGCTCGTACTGGAATACGCAGTTGTTCTGGGCGTACATCTCCCACTGGTTGGGGTTGGGTTCGCCGCGCAGGGATTTCTCCCCGCCCTTGCCGCGCCAGCCGGCCAGGAAGCCGATACCGGAGCCCGGTTCGGTCTCGTAGTTGACGACGAAGTCGGGGTAGTCGCGGAATTTGCGCTCCCCGTTCTCGTTCACGAACGCCGGCAGTTTCAGGCGCGAGCCGAGCTCGATAAGGACTTCCTGGAACGGCTTGCACTCGCCCTTGGGCGGCACCACCGGGATCCGCACCGAGTCCACCGGGCCGTCGAACTCGGAGATCGGGCGGTCCAGCATGGACATCACGTCGTGGCGTTCCAGATAGGTGGTATCCGGAAGGATCAGATCCGCGAACGCGGTCATCTCGGACTGGAACGCGTCCGCGACGACCAGGAACGGGATCTTGTAGTCCCCGTTGTCATCCTTGTCGTTCAGCATCTTGCGGACCTCTTCCGTGTTCATGGTCGAGTTCCACGCCATGTTGGCCATGAAGATCAGCAAGGTGTCGATCGGGTAGGGGTCCCCGCGCCAGGCGTTGGTGATGGCGTTGTGCATCATGCCGTGCACGGCCAGCGGGTATTCCCAGGAGAAGGCCTTGTCGAGGCGTACCGGCTCGCCCTTGTCGTCCACGAACAGGTCGTCCGGGTCCGCGGGCCAGCCGAGCACCATGCCGTCCAGCGGCTTGCCTGGCTGCACGCCCTCCGGCCCCTTGGGCGTGCGGGCGCAGGGTGGAATCGGACGCGGGAACGGCGCCTTGTGGCGGAAGCCGCCGGGGCGGTCGATGGTGCCCAGCAGCGACATCAGAATCGACAGCGAACGGATGGTGTGGAAGCCGTTGGAGTGCGCGGCCAGTCCGCGCATCGCATGGAACGACACCGGGTTCCCGGTGACGGATTCGTGTTCCACGCCCCAGGAGTCGGTCCAGGCAATGGGGAGTTCGATGCGCTGGTCGCGCGCGGTAACGCCCATTTCGTGGGCCAGCCGGCGAATGTCCTCGGCATCGATCCCGGTGATCCGGGCGGCCCATTCCGGCGTGTATTCGGCGACCCGGTCCTGCAGCAGCTGGAAGGCGGGCTTGGCCGGGGTGCCGTCATCCAGGGTGAACTCGCCGAGCAGGAAGGGATCGGCATCCGGCGTGTGGGTCGGCACCGCGCGTCCGGTCTTGCGGTCCCACCACAGTTGGTTCTGCGCGTCGTAGCAGCCCTCCTCGGGCGGATCCTCGGTGCGCAGGAACATGCCGAAGTCGTCTTGCTCCTCGTTCATGTTCACCAGCTGGCCGGCATTGCTGTAGCGGACCAGGAAGTCGCGGTCGTACAGGCCCTTGTTGATGATCTCGTGGATCAGTGCCAGCAGCAGGGCACCGTCGGTCCCGGGGCGGATCGGCACCCATTCGTCGGCGATGGCCGAGTAGCCGGTGCGCACCGGGTTGATGGAGATGAAGCGCCCGCCCTGGCGCTTGAACTTGGAGATCGCCACCTTCAGCGGGTTGGAGTGGTGGTCCTCCGCGGTGCCGATCATCACGAACAGCTTCGAGCGTTCCAGGTCGGGGCCGCCAAACTCCCAGAACGAGCCGCCGATGGTGTAGATCATGCCGGCGGCCATGTTCACCGAGCAGAAGCCGCCGTGGGCCGCGTAGTTGGGGGTGCCGAACTGCTTGGCGAACAGCCCGGTCAGGGCCTGCATCTGGTCGCGCCCGGTAAACAGGGCAAAGCGTTTCGGGTCGGTCTCGCGGATGTGCCCGAGGCGTTCGGCGAGGATCTCGAAGGTCTCTTCCCAGGAGATCGGCTCGAACTCGCCATCCCCGCGCTCGGCGCCGGCCTTGCGCCGCAGGGGCTGGGTCAGCCGCGCGGGCGAGTGCTGTTTCATGATCCCGGAGGCGCCCTTGGCGCAGATCACGCCTTCGTTGATCGGGTGCTCCGGGTTGCCATCGATGTAGCGCACCTCCCCGTCGCGCAGGTGCACCCGGATGCCGCAGCGGCAGGCGCACATGTAACAGGTGGTGTTCTTGATTTCCTGCGACGGGGTCTGTGCCATAAATCGTCAACGCCTTGTAAGTTAGACAATCGCGATATACTGCAATACCCCTTACTTCGATCGGGGTTACCCCCACTATGCAGTTCCGGGGTATCCACCACAAGGGAGTCAAAGATGGATTCTTCGCGCCCGTTCGGATGCCCCGAATCGGGCCCGGACGCAGGGCGGGGCGCGGCAGTGTTATCGTTCCGGCACCGGAATTTCACAACAGAGGCCTGCCAACCCATGAAGGTATGCATTGTTTCCGACAGTCACGACCGTGGCCCGATGTTGGCCCGCGCGATCGAGGCCGGCATTGCCGAGGGCGCCGAGGCGGTCATCCACTGTGGTGACGTGATCGGCGGCAACACGCTGCGGGCGTCACTGAAGCTGGGTGTGCCGATCCACGCGGTGCACGGCAACAACCTGGGGGACCCGGTCGCGATCTCGCGCATCGCGCACCAGTCCGATGGCCTCCTGCACTACTACGGGCTGGACGCCACCATCACCCTCGGTGGCCGGCGCATCTTCGTCACGCACTACCCCCATTACGCCCATGCGATGGCCTGCACCGGGGACTATGACCTCGTCTGCTGCGGCCACAGCCACGAGACCGAGATCCGCCAGCAGCCGCACGTGAAGGATGGCGCCACCTGGCTCGTGAATCCGGGCACCGTGGCCGGGCTTGGGGCGCCGCGGGCGACCTGGGCGCTGGGCGATCTCGAGACCATGGACTTCGCGATCCGGGCGACACCCGAGGAGAGCGCGGCCTGATCCGACTCGGTCATACGGCCCGCATTCGGCAGCGGGGTGGCGTTTCGGCGCGGGATGATCGACCCGCTTGTCAGCGCCTTCGTCTCAGGGCATCGTCTAGGAGAGGGCGCGTCATTCGTGTCCCTCTGGATTCCACCGTGGATGGAGAAACGCGATGACCGCAGAATTCCCGCACAAGCCCCTTCCGTCGCAAAAGGCGGCCCCCGGAATCGGGCTCCAGCAGGTGTCGGAGGAAGACCCCCAGGTCACCCTGGCTTCCTCGGCGCTGTGCGTAATGACCGATTTCCGCCGGGTGCCGGTTGCGACGATCGGTCCCGAGGCGACGCTCAACCAGGCGACCGAGCAGATGATCGCCCGGGGTGTCCGGCTGCTGATCGTAGTGGACTCGGAGCGCGTGCTGGGTCTGATCACGGCCCGCGACACTCAGGGGGAGCGCCCGGTCCAGATGGTGAACGAGCGCGGCATGCGGTACGACGACCTTCGGGTGCGTGACCTGATGGTGCCGCTGGATGACGTGGACCTGCTGGACATGCAGCGCGTGATGCAGGCGGACGTGGCGGATATCGTCGCCACGCTGAAGGACTGGGGGCGCCAGCATGCGCTGGTCGGTCAGCGGGATCCCCAGACGGGTGAGACTCGCATAAGGGGGATATTCTCGGCGACCCAGATCGGGCGTCAGCTGGGGATTCAGGTGCAGACCTTCGACGTCGCCCGCACCTTCGCGCAGATCCAGGCGACCTTGTCCAAGACCTATTAGCCGGAGCCGACATCCGGCCACCCGCGCGAGTGTGCGGGTGGTCGGATGCCTGAACCGCGTTTCTGCTACCGGTTCAGCCCCTGGTAGTACTCCATCAGGATCTTGGCCACTTCCGGGCGGGAGAACTCGACCGGCGGTGCCTCGCCTCGGCCCAGCATCTCGCGAACCTTGGTGCCGGACAGGAGCACGAAATCCTCCTTCGTGTGGTCGGGTGCATCGCACATCATCACCACCCGGTCTAGCTTCTTCGAGTAGGCCGTGTGGTCGGCCCGGAAGATCTCGATCTCCAGCGCGCCCGCGGGTACCTCGGTGTCGAAGATCGTCTGGGCATCGAACGGCCCGTAGTAGTCCCCCACCCCGGCGTGATCACGCCCGATGATGAAGTGGGTCGCGCCCATGTTCTGGCGGAACAGCGCATGGAGCACGGCCTCGCGCGGACCGGCATAGAGCATGTCGAAGCCGTATCCGGTGATCATCACCGTGTTCGGCGGGAAGTAGAGCTCGGCCATCTTGCGAATGGCGGCGTCGCGCACCGGGGCCGGGATGTCGCCGGGCTTGAGCTTGCCCAGCAGCATGTGGATCACCACGCCGTCCGCATCCAGTTGCTCCATGGCCATGCGGCACAGCTCTTCGTGGGCGCGGTGCATCGGGTTGCGGGTCTGAAACGCGACCACCCGGTTCCAGCCGCGTTCCGCGATCTCGTTGCGGATCTCGACGGCGGTGCGGAAGGTATCGGGGAAATCGTCCTGGAAGTACGAGAAGTGCAGCACCTGGATGGGCCCCGATACGCAGACGCGGCCCACGCTGTTGAAGGCGGCGACCCCGGGGTGTTCCATGTCGGTCGTGCCGTAGACCTTTTCGGTCATGGTCGCCATCTGCTCGGGCGTGAATTCCTCGATCGCCTCGACCTCCTGGATGGCGAGGATCGGGTTCCCCTCCATGTTCGGGTCGCGCAGGGCAATCCGCTTGGCCCCGCGAATGGCGTCCGCATCCTCCAGCAGGTTGACCACGGGCACCGGGAAAAACAGGCCGCTGGTGGTTCGCATGTTCTCCGCGCAGCTCATGGCGTCGGCGACATTCATGAACCCGGTCAGCGGCGTGAAATAGCCGCCGCCCATCATGACGGCGTTGCCGGCGGCGCCGGAGCTGATGACCACGGAGGGCAGGGTCTCGGCCTCCTGCAGCAGGGCGTGGTGTTGATCGGGGTCGTAGACGAACAGGGGCTTCAGGGTGTCTGCACCGTGCGGTTTGATCATGGGGCTTTCTCTCCTGCCGACGCTGGATGTGAACTGCATGGATGGGGTGGTCTGTGCCACACGTAAGTCGTGTTCGGGGCGCATGCGCCCACCCGGTTGACGGGGCGGGCGCGCTGCTGGTCGACCCCGAACGTAGCACAAGATAGTCCATAAAGGTTCGGGTTTCTTGACCGCCCCCGCAGCCGCAAATCCGGATCTGTCCACCCGTCAGGGCCGTCAGCCCTGCCCCGGGAGCGCCTCGATCAGCGGCCGTTCTCCCTTTGTCTCACCCGGCCCGGGCGTTCGTTCCGGTGCCATCGCTGGCGCCCCGGACCCGCGTGCTGCGGGCAGCGGGCGGTGTGCCGCCCCCGGGCCAGCCTGGCGGCTTGCGATGGCGTCTGCCTGGGCCGCTAGATAAGTGTTTCCATAAATAAGCATATGACCTCATTCATCGGGCTTATGCGCGGGGAAGCAAGTTTGATTTGAAGCAAAAGATCGAGTTGGCACAGACTCGGTGTGCCCATTGGACACTCTGAGGAGGCCTGACGCCGTGATCACTAGCAATCCCTTTGCCGAACTGGCTGCGTTTATTCCACCAGCCGCAATGCAGGCGTATGTCGTGCTCATGGTCATTCTGGTGGCCGCCGGCACGATCCTCGACATGATGCACAAGAGGAGTGCCCAGTACTTCTTCGAGAACGCCAAGAAAGCCGAGAAGAACGCGACCCGCAGCGTGAGCGGCGGCGAGAAATTCTCCCAGGCCATGCAGACCCTGGGGAAAGAGGTCATCACCTCCGGTGAATTCAAGAACCCGAAACGACGCGCGTCCCATCTGTTCACCATGTGGGGCTTTATCCTGTTCGTGGTCTCCTCCGCGGTCCTGATCTTTGGCTACGCCAGCGAGCCCGCCGCGGGCGTGTGGCCGGTCCTGTGGCATCTGGGCGCCCTGTCGCTGGCCTTCGGCGGCTACTGGTTCTGGTTCTTCATTCGCGTCGACGTCTACTCCGAGGGCCGTCGCTGGTACCAGCTGGTCCGGGCCGATCTGTTCATCGTGTCGCTGCTGGCGATGTCGACCTTCGCCATCCTGTGGTCGCTGACCCAGGGCACCGGCGCCCTCGGGTGGCTGTTCTTCGCGCTCTTCCTCGCGGCGACCACGACCCTGTTCGCGACCGTCTACTGGTCCAAGTTCGCGCACATGTTCTTCAAGCCTGCCGCGGCCTACCAGAAGCGCATTACCCGTGCCGACGGCTCCGCCGAGAACCTCCCGACCCTCACGCGCGACGATCCCGAGCAACAGCAGCGCCATTCGATGGAACTGCTGCGCGATGCGCCGATGGAGATGGGGAAGGGCATCCAGCGTGAAGCGCCGCACCACTACTAGCCATTAACCCGAACACCAGCATCGATCGAGGACAACCATGCCAACTTTCGTATACATGACCCGTTGCGATGGCTGTGGGTACTGCGTGGACATCTGCCCGTCAGACATCATGCATATCGACGAAACCACCCGTCGCGCCTACAACATCGAGCCCAACATGTGCTGGGAATGCTTTTCCTGCGTGAAGGCCTGCCCGCACCATGCGATTGACGTGCGCGGCTACGCGGACTTCGCCCCACTGGGGCACAGCGTGCGCGTCGATCGCGACGAAGAGCGCGGCACCATCGCCTGGAAGATCAAGTTCCGCGACGGTCGGGAGAAGGACTTCCTGTCGCCGATTACCACCAAGCCCTGGGGCAAGCACATCCCGCAGCTGGCGGACGTCCCCGCACCGGACAAATCCATGCGTGACAGCCAGCTGTTGTTCAACGAGCCCAAGTACATCCGGATGGATGAGGGGGATCTGCACACGCTTGAGGCCGCCGGTCTCAAACTGAAAGAAGGGGTGTACTACTGATGGCCTACAAGACAATCGTCGAAGACAACATCGACATCCTGGTCTGTGGCGCCGGGCTCGGCGGCACGGGTGCCGCCTGGGAAGCCCGCTTCTGGGGGCAGGACAAGAAGGTCGTGATTGCCGAAAAGGCCAACATCGACCGCTCTGGTGCGGTGGCCCAGGGCCTGTACGCGATCAACTGCTACATGGGCACCCGCTGGGGCGAGAACAACCCCGAGGACCATGTGCGCTACGCCCGCATCGACCTGATGGGCATGGTGCGCGAGGACCTGCTGTTCGACATGGCGCGCCACGTGGACTCCACCGTGCACCAGTTCGAGGAGTGGGGCCTGCCGCTGATGCGCGACCCGAAGACGGGCGCCTATCAGCGAGAAGGTCGCTGGCAGATCATGATCCACGGCGAGTCCTACAAGCCGATCGTGGCCGAGGCCGCCAAGAAGTCCGCGGACACGATCTACAACCGCATCTGCGTGACCCATCTGCTGATGGACGAGTCCAAGGAGAACCGGGTCGCCGGCGCCGTGGGCTTTAACGTTCGCACCGGCAACTACCACGTTTTCAAGTCGAAGTCGGTGATCGTGGCCGCCGGAGGCGCCTCGATGATCTTCAAGCCGCGTTCGGTCGGTGAGGGTGCGGGTCGCGTCTGGTATGCCCCGTGGTCGTCCGGCTCGGCCTATGGCCTGCTGATCAACGCCGGTGCCAAGATGACCCAGATGGAGAACCGCATCGTGCTGGCCCGCTTCAAGGATGGCTACGGTCCGGTGGGTGCGTACTTCCTGCATCTGAAGACCCGTACGCAGAACTGCAATGGCGAAGAGTACGAATCCAAGTGGTGGCCGCAGCTGCAGGAGATGGTCGGCAAGGAGTACCTCGATCCGGAGGCCTCCCACCGGACCCATCGCCCGATCCCGACCTGCCTGCGCAACCACGCATTCCTGAACGAGGTGAATGCCGGTCGTGGCCCGATCCACATGGTCACCATGGAGGCCTTCCAGGATCCGCACCTTGAAGAGGTGGGCTGGGAGAACTTCCTGGGCATGACCGTCGGCCAGGCCGTGCTGTGGGCCGCCACCGACGTGGACCCCAAGAACGAGAACCCCGAGCTCACCACCTCGGAGCCCTACGTGATGGGCTCGCACGCCACGGGTTGTGGCGCCTGGTGCTCCGGTCCGGAGGATGTCTCCCCGCCCGAGTACTTCTGGGGCTACAACCGCATGACCAGCGTCGAGGGCCTGTTCGGTGCCGGCGATGCCGTGGGCGGGACGCCGCACGCGTTCTCCTCCGGTTCCTTCACCGAGGGCCGCTTGGCCGCCAAGGCCGCTTGCAAGTACATCGACGATGGCAAGGCCGACGGTATCCGGGTCTCCGACTCGCAGATCAACAAGCTGAAAGAGGAGATCTACAAGCCGCTGGAGCACTACAAGATCTACAGCAACGAGGTCGTGGCCGGTTCGGTCAATCCGAACTTCATCAACCCGCGCCAGGGTCTTGACCGCCTGCAGAAGCTGATGGATGAATACTGTGGCGGCGTAACGGTCAGCTACATGACCAACGAGAAGCTGCTCAATATCGGCCTGAAGAAGATGAAGATCCTGGAAGAGGATCTGGACAAGCTGGCGGCGGAGGACATCCACGAGCTGCTGCGTGCCTGGGAGCTGAAGCACCGCGTGCGCACCGCCGAGAGCGTCTTCCACCACACCCTGTTCCGCAAGGAAACCCGCTGGCCGGGCTACTACTACCGCGGCGACTACATGAAGCTCGATGACAAGAACTGGCACCACCTGACGGTTTCGCGTCGTGACCCGAAGACGGGCGAGTACACCATGGAGAAGGCGCCCTGCTACCACCTGGTCGACAAGGACGAGGCGCCGGCCAAGGAGGCCGAGAAGGAGGAAGCCTAGGGTGCTGCGGTGGCGGGGCCGCAGCCGGCCCCGCCACCATGCTCGGCAGCCGCGATGACCCACGCGTTCGCGCGTCGGTCATCCCTTTCAACCGCCACACCTGAGGGTTTTCAATATGACCAGTGCAGCTGAAGCACAGACGTTGCCGGAGACCTCGATGAACATCATCGACCACTCCGACCAGGAGATCCTCGAGATTGCCCACCCCATCTGGAGCGACCTAATCAAGCACTCCAACAAGGGGCAGTACGGCAAGTTCGTCCGCCGGTTCTCCTACCACCTGCTGTTTGGCCTCAACGAGGTCGAGGTGGGCAAGCAGTTCGCCCAGAGCGAGTTGACCCGCAATCTCAGCGAGGACTGGGATTTCCTGGGCATTATTCGCCGTGGCGAGCATGTCACCGTCCTGTATCGCGTGCGCAGCACAAAGAAGGAGGGCGAGTGGCTGGGCCGGATGGTCCTCGGCTACGAGGAAGGCGAGGTACGCATCTTTGGTGCGTCCATTTTCTGACAATGCGGGACTGTTCATGACCGAAGTAATCCAGGACAACAAGTACGTCGAGCTGAACTACCAGGTGATCGACCAGAAAACCGGCCAGGTGCTGACCGAGGTCGAGTTCCCGCTGGGCTATGTCCACGGCGTCAACGAGGTCCTGTCGCCCCAGGTCATGGGCGAGCTGGAAGGCCGCGCCCAAGGCGAAACCATCGAAGTGCCGATCGACTGCAACGCCCTCTATGGCCCGCGCGACGAGTCGCTCGTGATCACGGACGCGATCGAAAACGTGCCGGAGGAGTACCGCGAGGTGGGGACCGCCATCCTGATGGAGAACGATCGCGGCCAGACCAAGAGCTTTCTGGTGACACGGCTCGACGACAAGACCATCACCATCGACGGCAACAATCCACTGTGCGGCCGTCAGGTGATCTTCAAGCTGAACATCCTGCTGGTACGCGATGCCACCGACGAGGAAATCGCACACGGTGGCAAGGTGGAGTCGGGCCCGGAGATCGACAGCGGGCGCGCGGTCCCTATCGAGTGATGGAGCAGGCGTTCGGCGCGTGAGTATGTCGGGGCAGGGCGACGCCAGTTCTCCGCCCCTCTTTTTTCATCGAAGCGAGGTGAATGCACCATGAGTCAGCAATCTGACAAGAAGCACCCGGAAGTGCCGGACGGCAAGTCGCGCTTTCTGGTAACCCGGCAGATGAAGCCCAACGAAAAGGGCTTCGTCGGCTACGAGACCATCTGGGAACCCTTCCAGAAGGAAGCCGAATACCAGACCCCCAAACGCCCCTGAGCCGATCGCCGGTCGCGCATCTGCCCCGCAGGCGCGCGACCGTGTCGATCCTTTAACGGCGGCGATGAACCCATCCCGGATAGCCCGCCAACGGGACTGCGGTGTGCGCCTGTTGCACCGAAACCGATCTCTACCTGTATTTCCCCGATTCTTGAAGGTCCCGGTGTCGCAACGGAATTGCGCCGCCAGCGCCTCGTTGAGCTCACAAAAAAGCCCCGCCGGGGCGTAGTCCGGCGGGGCTCGGAAAACGGGGACGGCGGTCCTGGCCGCCGGCCCCGGTATTGCTCGGTCAGAAGTCGTAACGCATCCCGATCGAGAGGGCGGTAGCGTTCTCGCCACCCACACCCGGCTGGCTGACGCTCTTGGCGGCATTCCACGGCGCCAGGGCCGAGTTGTCGTCGTTGTCGACCATTGCGATGTTGCCGTAGAAGCGCAGGTCGCTGTCGAGGCGGTATTCCAGGCCCAGGGCGTACATCGTTGCGTCAGCATCAGTCAGATCGGAATCCAGCTGGAAGACGTGACCGTTCAGGTACATGCTCGGGGTCAGGCGGAACTGGCCGCCCAGGCCGTAGACATCGGCGTCGTCGCCACCGACGGTCTCGGAATTCTGGTAGAACGCGCCCATGCGGAAGGCGGGCGTGATGCGATAGCCGACGGCCAGGCGCCAGGCATCCGGGTTCACATCGCCATCTTCCTGCTTTTCGTAGGCTAGGGCGCCGGTCAGGTCGCCCATGCTCAGTTTCAGAGATGTGGAGTAGGCCTTGTTCGGGGCCCCGTCGGCGGTGGTGGCGCCGTCCGTCTCGTTCGAGTACTGGATGTTCCAGGTCAGGCCGCCGAAGCTCGGGGTCTGGTAGTGGATGCTGTTATTGAAGCGTTCGTCGAAGCGGCCGGTCTGCGCGGCGGAACGGGTCAGGTTGCGCATGTCACCGACCTGGTCGCCGAAGAAGTTGGCCGGACCGCGGGCGCGTTTAAAGGGGGTGTCGAACTTGCCGATGCGCAGCATGCCCCACTCGGAGCCCTTGATGCCGACGAAGGTATCGCGAGTCGCGAAATTCGTCCCGTTGGTGTCGAAATTGATCTGTTGTTCGATCTGGAACATCCCGACCAGTTGTTCACGGAACTCGCGCTCGCCCTTGAAGCCCAGGCGGCTGGAATTGCTCGACACATTGAATTCGTTGTAGTCGGCGCCGTCGTCGAGGACATCGGCGGACAGGTGGGCGCGGCCGTACAGCGTCCAGTCGGCGGTAGCCAGGGCCGGTACGACGAGTCCGGCGGCGATGAGGCTGGTCAGCAGGTGCTTGCGATTCATGGGATTCTCCCCTTCATAAAGTGTGCAGGTTGGCGGGCCGCGAGGGCGTCCCGACAGGGCGCAAGCATGGGGAGGGCGAGTGACGTGTCCGTTACGGGGCGGTGAAGATCGCGTTAAAACGCGACACTGTTGCGCAAATGAAACACCTGGGCCGGGAACCTGCTAGCGAGCGGCGAGTCCTCTAAAGGGTGAGCGGGTTCGAGGCCCGTCACGATGCAGTACCGAATGGGAGGGACCGTGGTGGCGCGACGGCCGGATCCGACGTTCTCTGGGCGAGTGCGCTGGCCCCTGTTCGCCAGCCTGTTGGTGGCGGTCACCGCACAGGCCGACGACGGGCCCACGGTCCTGGATCCAGTCGAAGTGACTGTCACTGCTCCGCGCCTGGCCACGCCGCTGGCGGACCTGCCGGCCGCGGTATCGCGCGTGGACGAGCGCCAGGCGACCGAGGGGCGGCAGGGCCTGCAGCTGGACGAGGCGCTCAATCGCGTGCCGGGCCTGTTCGCCCAGAACCGCTACAACTTTGCCCAGGATGTCCGGATCTCGATCCGCGGTTTCGGATCGCGCGCTCCCTTTGGCGTGCGCGGGCTGCGCATCCTGCAGGACGGCATCCCGGAGACCACCCCCGACGGCCAGTCACAGGTGGACGCGATCGACCTGCTGAACCTGCGCGACATCGAGGTCCTGCGCGGACCCAGCGCCGCGCTGTACGGCAATGCCTCCGGAGGCGTGATCTCGGCGCGCACCCGCGACGGCCGCGACCCGCGTGGCTTTGGTGGCGGGGTGCTGCTGGGCAGCTACGGTTATCGCCGCGCCGAGGCCATCGCCGAACAGGACCACGGCAACCATCGCTATTCCCTGACCGCCCACGACTTCGCGATCGACGGCTACCGCGACCAGTCCACCGCCGAGAAGCGCTACCTGCGCCTGCACACCGCCTCGGAGCTGGAGGCCGGCACGCTGAACTTCCACCTGCGCTACCTCGATGCCCCGCGCACCGACGACCCCGGCGGGCTCACCCGCGAGGAGATGCGTCAGAACCGGCGCGCGGCCGCCCCGCTGGCCACGGCCCTTGACAGTACCCAGGCGGCCGAGCAGCTCACGACGGGGTTGCAGTGGGAACAGTCCCTCGGACCCGGCGAGCTGCGCCTCGGGGGGTTCTGGACCCAGCGCGACTACGCGCAGCAACTGCCATTCCCCGGTGACTCGCGGGTGGCCTTTGATCGCGACTTCTACGGCCTCAACGCCCAGTACGAACAGGACATCGGGCCGACCCGGGTGCTGACCGGGATCGACCTGGAAGAGCAGCGTGACGACCGCACCCGGCGCTGTACGTCGGGGACTTTCGCACCGGGGCTGGACTGTGACGAAGACGAAGTCGTTGGAGATCTGGCCCTGGACCAGCTAGAGCGCGCCCGCTCGCGAGGAGTGTTTATACAAACCGACACCGCGCTGGGGTCGGACTGGAACATGGTGCTCGGCGCGCGCCACGACCGCATCCGCATGTCCATCGACGACCACTTCTCTGACCGGGTCGGCGAACCGGATCGCTCGGATGCGAGGACCTTCCGCGAGACCAGCGCGATGGCGGGGCTGATCTGGCACTTCCAGCCGGACTACCGGGCCTACGTGAACGTGGCCACCAACTTCGAGACCCCGACCTTCACCGAGTTCGCGAACCCCGAGGGCGGGGGTGGCTTCAACGACGCCCTCGACCCCCAGCGGGCACGCAGCATCGAGGTCGGGATCCGCCGCGAGACCGCTCGCCTGGCCTGGGATGCCTCGGTCTACGCGACCCGCGTGCGCGACGAGATCGCCCCGTTCGAGGAGCCCAACGTGGACGGTCGCACGTTCTACACCAACGCCGGCCGAACCGCGCGCAACGGCTTCGAGCTGGCGGTCGACTGGGCCGCGACCGAGCAGTGGACGCTGTCCAGCGCGCTCAGCCTGAACGACTTCCGCTATCGGGATTTCGTGGACCAGCAGGGTGAGCGGCGCGATGGCAACCGCCTGCCCGGGCTGCCGCGCGAGCAGCTGTTCGTGGAGGCCGACTGGCGCCAGGGGCCTTACTTTTTCACCATCGATGCGCTGTACACAGGCGGGCGCTACGTGAACGACGCCAACGACGAACGAGTGGGCGGACAGACCACGCTGAACCTGCGCGCGGGCCGCCACTGGCAGGATGGCAACGCCCATGTCGAGGCCTTCGTGGCCGCGAACAACCTGCTGGATGCGGACCACGTCGACAACATCCGCATCAACGACGGCAACCGCCGCTACTACGAACCGGCCCCCGGCCTGACCCTGATGGCCGGCATGCGCATGACCTTCGGGCGCTAGCGCGCGCCACCAAGCCGGACCCTGCACCGTCATTGCGAGGAGGCGCAGCCGACGAAGCACAAAGGCGCGAAGCGCGTTGAACGGCCGCAGGCCGGCCCGAAGGGCGAACGCAGCGAGTAATCTCCCTCCGGAAGCACCGCGTTGCCAGCGTTCGGAGATTGCCACGTCGGCTTCGCCTCCTCGCAATGACGGTGCCATGAAGAGGGGCCGTCGCCGCAACGTCGCGGGATGCCCCGACCGACGGGAGCTGCATTAAGGACGGGTGTTCGGCTAGTCGCGACGCCCGGGCCCCTCCAGCGGTTCTTTCGGCTCGATCTCGTCCAGTCGCCCCTGCTCGATTTTGCGCAGGGTCTCCGGATCCGTCCCGTCGTCCTCCTCCCAGGAGGGCCGTCGCGCGGGCGGTAGCGGGTCGCGCCGGTACAAGAACCAGCCGCAGATCGCACCGACCACGGCGCCGAACAGGTGCGCCTCGAATGAGACCCGGGGCGCGCTGGGGAATATGCCCCAGATCATGCTGCCGTAGAGGAACAGGATGATGATGGCGAGCGCGATGGACAGCGCGTCGCGCCGACGAATGCCAATAACTACGGCAAAGAACATCAGGCCGTGCGTCAGGCCCGAGGCCCCGATGTGCAGGCCTTCGCGGGCGAAGAGCCAGACGCCGAGGCCACCCATCAGCCAGATCAACGGGACCGCCACGCGCGTGGCGCGAGGGAACCCATAGAGGGTGAGCATGCCGAGCACCCAGAGGGTGGGCACGTTGGCGAGCAGGTGGCCCCAGGAGCCGTGGATCAGCGGCGAGGTGATGATGCCCAGCGCCCCGACCGCGTCGCGCGGCAGGATGCCCAGCCGCGACCAGTCCCCGCCCAGCAGGTCGTGCAGGGCGTGGATCACGATCAGGATGGCGGCCCCCAGCATGGGCCAGAGCAGCGCACGCCGAATCCGCTCCTGCTCGGCCCGGGGGTCGGCCGGGGGTGCCGGCCGGCGAAGATTCATCATCCGCCTAGCCTGCCACGCCTGGACAAGAGGTCCAATCTCTCCAATCCCCCGGCGCCGCCACGGGCACCGTCATTGCGAGGCCCCGCAGGGGCCGCGGCAACCTCCTGAAGCTTGCGCAGTGTCGGGGTCCGAGGGTTTCGGAGGGAGATTACTCGCTGCGCTCGCCCTTCGGGCCGGCCTGCGGCCGTTCAACGCGCTTCGCGCCTTTGTGCTTCGTCGCTGCACTCCTCGCAATGACGGTGGCGGTGCTAGTGCCCGCCCGGCCCCAGGTCGGCGCCCTTGTCGTGCTGCGCGAGCTTGTCGTGCAGTTCACCACTTTCACCTCGCGGGGCCTTCACCTCGACCTCCATGCCGTTGCGGCGGAACTTGCCGACGACCTTGTCGATGGCGGCCACCGCCGAGCTGTCCCACAGCGAGGCGCGGGTCAGGTCGATCTCGATGTGATGGATGCCTTCGCGGTAGTCGAAGCTGTCGATGAACTTGTCCACGGCGACGAAGAACAACTGGCCGCGCACGGTATAGATCCGGGTCCGGCCGTCCTCGGAGAGCGCACTGGTGACCTCGACCGCCTTGACCATCTTGCGCGCGAAGAAGATCGCCGAGAGCAGCACGCCGGCGAACACGCCCAGCGACAGGTCGTGGGTGATCACGGTGGTGCCAACGGTCACGATCAGCACGGTGGCGTCGGTGCGCGGCAGCTTGTGCAGGGTGGTCAGCGAGCCCCAGTCGAAGGTGGCGATGGAGACCATGATCATCACCGCGACCAGCGCGGCCATTGGGATGATCGAGACCAGATCCCCCAGGAACACGATGAACAGCAGCAGGAAGATGCCCGCCGACAGCGTGGACAACCGCCCCAGCCCCCCGGACTTGATGTTGATCACCGACTGCCCAATCATCGCGCAGCCCGCCATGCCACCGAAAAAGCCGGTGACGACATTGGCGATGCCCTGGCCCTGGGCCTCGCGGTTCTTGCCGGAGGGCGTGTCGGTCAGATCGTCGAGGATGGAGGCGGTCAGCAGCGACTCCAGCAGGCCGACGATCGCCAGCGCGAAGGCGGTCGGGAAGATGATCTGCAGCGTCTCCCAGTTCAGCGGGATGTCGGGGAACAGGAACACCGGCAGGCCGTCCGGCAGGTCGCCCATGTCGCCGACCTCCAGCGTCGGCAGCCCCATGAAATAGACCACGACGCTGAGCACCACGATCGCGACGAGCGGCGGCGGCAGCAGCTTCGGATAGCCAGGGATCATCGGCAGGCCATAGAGGATGATCAGGCCGGCCGTGACCAGCGCCCACATGGTGGTGTCGCCATCCACCAGGTAGGGCACCTGGGACAGGAAGATCAGGATCGCCAGCGCATTCACGAAGCCGACCAGCACCGTGCGCGGGATGAACATCATGTAGCGCGCGAGCTTGGCCCAGGCGAACAGGATCTGGATGATGCCGGTCAGGATGGTCGCGGCCAGCAGGTACTGCAGTCCGTGCTCGGCGATGAGTGTCACCATCAGCAGGGCCATGGCCCCGGTCGCGGCCGAGATCATGCCGGGGCGCCCTCCGGCGAAGGCGATCACCACCGCCATGGTGAAGGACGCGTACAAGCCCACGCTCGGGTCCACCCCGGCGATAATGGAAAACGCGATCGCCTCCGGGATCAGGGCCAGCGCGACCACGATCCCGGCAATCAGGTCGCCGCGCACATTGAACAACCAGATCTTGCGCTGGCGGGACAGGAAGTCTTGTAGGGTCTGCTGCACGTTACGTTCCCCAATACCGATGCGCGCCGAAGCCGACATGCGTCGGGATCAACGGGTGAACGAACAGGTACCAGAGACTTGTGCGAAGTAGCCGGGCCCGGTTGCCACCAGTGGATGGCGCGGTTGCAAGCGGTTCAATGCCGGTACAGACTGAAACCGCCAGGAAAGGCGACAAAGTCTAGCACTTCATAAGCCCGTCCTGAAGTTTGCCGCCCCGCTCAAGCCTTTGTCGGGGCTCTTCCATGCGTTCAATTGGGGATCTTCATGCTGCAGCGCGTCATCATCGCCGTCGACTTCTCGCCCGCCTCTGCCGCGGCCCTGGCTGTTGCACGCCAGCACTGCCCTGGGGCGAAGAAGCGGCTGCTCTATGTGATGAAGCCGTCGGACGTGGCAGGGCCCAGTTCCGCTGGTGCGTTCAGTGGTGCGGGGTCGTCGCCCCTGAATGCAAAGGAAATGCGCCATTCGGCGGAAGAAAAAATCCGGTCGCAGTTGCAGGAGTGGGCGGAGGCAGATGACGAGGTCGCCATCGCCGTGGGCAGTGCGCCGGAGGAGATCTCCCGTCATGCCGAGGAGTGGGGCGCGGATATGATCGTGATGGGGACCCGCGGGCGCAGTCAGATCGCCAACATGCTCTCCGGTTCCGCGACCGAGTGGCTGGTGCGCAACGCCCGCCTGCCGGTACTGGTCGTGCACGACGTGCCGCTGTCCGACTCCATGAAGGAAAAGCTGCCGCCGGAAGGCGCCGTCGACTGAGCCCGATCGCCGTTCGCCGACACGTAGAAGGCCCGCTTTCCAGCGGGCCTTCCTCGTTCCTGTGGAATGCTCGCGCGGTGTCGAGGCCCCAGGCATGTAGGAGGCCAGCCCCGCCGTGACGCTAGCCGCCGGTCATGGACATGAAGCGCATGACCTTTTCCGGGCGCTCGGAGAATTCGTGGCGTTCCGGTTTCAGGTTGATGGCCTGGACCACCAGATCCTCCAGTTCGGAATCGGTGCAGCCCTCGCGCAGGTAGGGGCGCAGGTTCAGGCTGTGGTCGTTGCCCAGGCAGGTGTAGATGGTGCCGTCCACCGACAGGCGCACGCGGTTGCAGGTATCGCAGAAGTGCTGCGAGATCGGCGTAATGAAGCCGATTCGCACCGGCGTATCGGGGATCTGCATGTAGCGCGCCGGGCCGCCGCCCGGCATCACGCCGGGTACCAGGTTGTAGCGCTGCTCCAGACGGGCGCGCACGTCCTGCAGGTTCACGTAGTGACCCTCTTTCGCCTCGCGGCCGGTGTCGCCCATCGGCATGGTCTCGATGAAGCGCAGGGTGAAGCCGTGCTCGATGCAGAAGTCGACCATGTCCTCGACTTCCGGCTCGTTGATCCCGCCCATTACCACCATGTTGATCTTGATCGGGTCGAGCCCGGCGGCCTTGGAGGCCATCAGCCCGTCCAGCACCTTGTCCAGCTTGCCGCCGGTGATCTCCTTGAAGACTTCCGGCTTGAGCGAGTCGAGACTGACGTTGATGCGCGCCACGCCAGCATCCTTCAGTTCCTGGGCATGGCGCGCCATGCGCGTGGCATTGGTGGACAGCGAGATGTCGTCGATGCCAGGCAGGGCGTTCAGGCGTGCGGCCAGGTCCGGGAGGTTCTTGCGTACCAGCGGCTCGCCGCCGGTCAGGCGCACGCGGCGGGTGCCCAGACGTCCGAAGGCTCCCATGACGCGCTCGATCTCCTCGAAGCTGAGCCAGTGATCCGGCTCCTCGAAGTCGCGAAAGCCCTTGGGCATGCAGTAGAAGCAGCGCAGGTCGCAGCGGTCGGTGACCGAGAGGCGGACATATTCGATGCGGCGGCCGAAGGCATCCACCAGTGCGTTCTCGTCCTTGAGGGGCTGTTCCATGGGGTGCTCCGTCCTGCCGATGGGGGCGATATGTTTCATCACACACATCGTAGACCACTTCTCCGAGAACGCAACAACAATGCCTCAGAATCGTTGCGGCAATAAACAAAATCTCTCACAGATAATTTTGTCTTATTCCAAGATAAGAACTTTTCGTTGGCCAAAAGCCCGGCTTATGGCCAATATGGCCCATGAATAAGCAAACCGTAATCTATGGGGTCGTCTGAATGAGCGCGTTGCCCGAGTTCGAGAACCACAGCGAGCAGGAGATCAAGTACACCACCTGCTACATGTGTGCCTGCCGCTGCGGCATCAAGGTTACCGTCCAGAACAACAAGGTCCGCTATATCCAGGGCAATCGGCATCACCCGATCAACAAGGGGGTGCTGTGTGCCAAGGGTAACGCGGGGATCATGAAGCAGCAGTCCCCGGCGCGCCTGCACCAGCCGATGCGCCGCAAGCCCGGCACCGAGCGCGGCGCCGGCGAGTTCGAGCCGATCTCCTGGGACGAGGCCCTGGACATGCTGTCCACGCGGCTGCAGAAGATCCGCGAGACCGACCCGCGCAAGCTGGCGTTCTTCACCGGCCGCGACCAGATGCAGGCCCTGACCGGTCTGTGGGCGACCCAGTTCGGCACGTACAACTGGGCGGCCCACGGCGGCTTCTGCTCGGTGAACATGGCCACCGGCGGTCTGTATACCACCGGCTTCGCCTTCTGGGAATTCGGCGACCCCGACTGGGACCGCACCAAGTACCACATGCTCTGGGGCGTGGCGGAAGACCATGCCTCCAACCCGATCAAGATCGGTCTGGAGAAGCTCAAGCGCCGCGGCGGCAAGTTTGTCGCGATCAACCCGGTGCGCACCGGCTACCAGGCGATCGCCGACGAGTGGGTGGGCATCAAGCCCGGTACCGACGGCCTGTTCGCGCTGTCGATGCTGCACGTGCTGCTGAAGAACGACCAGTTCGACTGGGACTTCCTGGTGCGCTACACCAACGCCACCCAGTTGGTGGTGCAGACCCCGGGGCAGAAGGGCGATGGCCTGATCCTGCGTGACGAGGCCGGCAACCCGCTGGTCTGGGAGCTGGAACAGGAGGCGTTCGTCGACGGCACCCAGGTCGACATCAAGCCGGCGTTGTTCGGCGAGTACACCGCGCCCGACGGCCGCCCGGTCAAGACCGTGATGACGCTGCTGGCCGAGCGCTACCTGAGCGACGAGTATTCCCCGGAGAACACCGCCGAGGTCACCGGCGTCCCGGCCGACCAGACCGAGCGCCTGGCGCTGGAGATGGCGCACGTTGCGTTCAAGGAGACGATCGAACTCGATATCGAGTGGACCGACTCCTGGGGCCGCAAGCACGACAAGGTGTTCGGTCGCCCGGTGTCCATGCACGCGATGCGCGGCATCTCCGCGCACTCCAACGGCTTCCAGACCTGCCGCGCGATCCATCTGCTGCAGATCATGCTGGGCTCGGTGGACTGCCCCGGCGGTCACCTGGCCAAGCCGCCGTATCCCAAGCACGTCCCGCCGGGCATCAAGCCGGCCAAGGAATGCGCGCCGAACACCCCGCTGAAGAGCCCGCCGCTCGGTTTCCCGACCGCGCCGGAGGACCTGGTCATCGATGACGAAGGCAACCCGCTGCGCATCGACAAGGCGTTCTCCTGGGATGCCCCGATCTCCAACCATGGCCTGATGCACATGGTGGTGACCAATGCGGTCAACGGCGATCCCTATCCGATCGACACGCTGATCTTCTTCATGGCGAACATGTCCTGGAACTCCTCGATGAATACCGCCGAGGTGATGGACATGCTGCGGGCGAAGGACGACAGCGGCGAGTACAAGATCCCGTTCCTGGTGGTCGCGGATGCGTTCCACTCGGAGACGGTCAACTTTGCCGATCTGGTGCTCCCGGATACGACCTATCTGGAGCGATACGACACCATCTCCATGCTGGACCGCCCGATCTCCGAGCCGGCCGCGGCGGCGGACTCCATCCGCCACCCGATCCTCGAGGTCGACCGCGACGTGCGTCCCTGGCAGGAGGTCATGGTCGAGCTGGCCGGCCGCCTGAAGTTCCCGGCGTTCACCAACGACGATGGCAGCCGCAAGTTCGAGGACTACAAGGACTTCATCGTCAACTTCGAGAAGGAGCCCGGCATCGGTTTCCTGTCCGGCTACCGCGGCAAGGACGGCAAGACCCACCTGCGTGGCGAGCCGAACCCGAAGCAGTGGGAGGCGTACATCGAGAACCAGGGGTTCTTCGTGCATCACCTGGCGCCGAACCAGCAGTTCTACCGCTACGCCAACAAGGAGTACCTGGAGCTGGCCAAGCACGCCGGCTGGGTGGGCAAGACCGACCCGATCACCATCGAGCTCTACTCCGAGACCCAGCAGCGCTTCAAGCTGGCCGGTCAGGGCCTGTATGACGGCCCGCAGCCGACCAAGCAGGAGCACAAGGATCGCCTGACCCAGTTCTTCGATCCGCTGCCGATCTGGCACAAGCCGCTGGAACAGACCCGGATCGACGAGGAGGAGTATCCCTTCTACGCGGTCAACCAGCGTCCGATGTTCATGTACCACTCCTGGGATTCGCAGAACGCCTGGCTGCGCCAGATCTGCGCCCAGAACTACCTGTACATGAACCGCGGCAAGGCGGAGTCCATGGGCATCGCCGACATGTCCTGGGTGTGGCTCGAGTCGCACAACGGCAAGATCCGCGTGCAGGTCAAGCTGATCGAGGGCTGCGAGCCGAGCACCGTCTGGACCTGGAACGCCATCGGCAAGCAGAAGGGCGCCTGGGGCCTGAAGCCGGACGCGAACGAGTCCAACAAGGGCTTCCTGATGAACCACCTGATCAGCGAGCTGCTGCCGAAGAAGGGCGACCCGGTGGACAACATCACCAACTCCGACCCGGTCACCGGCCAGGCCGCGTGGTACGACCTGAAGGTCAAGATCACCCCGGCCGACCCGGAAGAGGCCAGCACCTGGCCCGACTTCGACACGATCAAGCCGGCGCCCGGCATGTCCGAGGCCCCGGACCAGCTCCGCTACGCGGCGCACAAGCCGGTGCACCTGAACCGTTCCATCCGCGACGTGCTGACGCGCGGCTCGCTGGACGACGAACAGTAGGCATCACGGATCCGGGCCATGCCGCCGGCCGAAGCCGGCGGCCCGAGAGAATTTGAGGAGTACCTGAAATGCGACTTGGACTCGTAATCGACATGGATACCTGCGTGGGCTGTCACGCCTGCGCGGTGGCCTGCAAGCAGTGGAACACCAGCGGTACCACCGGCGCGCTGACCGACTATCGCCCCTATGGCGAGGACCCCAGCGGCGTGTGGTTCAACCGTATTCGCCACTACGAAGTCGGCGATTATCCCAACAACAAGACCGTGAACATCCCGATGTCCTGCATGCACTGCCAGCATGCTGACTGCGTGAACGTCTGCCCGACCGGCGCCTCCTACAAGCGCCCGGAAGACGGCATCGTGCTGGTCGACCAGGACAAGTGCATGGGCTGCAACTACTGCGCCTGGGCCTGCCCCTACGGCGCCCGCGAGCTGGACCGCGAAGACGGCGTGATGAAGAAGTGCACGCTGTGCGTGGACCGCATCTACGACGAGCAGCTGCCGCCGGAAGAGCGCCAGCCCGCCTGCGTGATCACCTGCCCGGCGCACGCCCGGTTCTTCGGTGACTTCGACGATCAGGACTCCGAGGTCAGCCGCCTGGTGCGCGAGCGCGGCGGCGTGAAGCAGATGCCGGAGCTGGGCTACAAGCCGGTCAACACCTATCTGCCCCCGCGTATCACCCGCCCGATCCCCACCGACGATGTGCGCGCCAACAAGCTCGTCACCTCGGTGAAGGACTGGGTCAACAAGATGGTCGCGCGCTAGGCGCGGCCCGAACGGGAGAATTCATATGCATCCGGCATTTTCCGTCATCCTGTTTACCGTCATCTCGGGTGCGGGCTACGGCCTGTTCATCCTGCTGGCGGCCTTCCATCTCGCGGGTATCGGCCCGGCCATGAGCCACGGCGAGCTGCTGGCGCACGGCCTGGTGTCGCTGGGCATGATCACCCTGGGGCTGATGCTCTCCACCGGCCACCTGGCGAACAAGAAGAACGCCTGGCGTTCCTTCATGCGCTTCAAGACCTCCTGGCTGTCGCGCGAGGCCGTGTTCGCGGTGCTGTTCTATCCCTTCGCCGGTATCTACGGCCTGGGTGTGCTGCTGCAGGGTTCGGCCATCGGGCCGCTGCCCGCCATGGCCGGCGCGATCGCGGCCGTGCTGGCCGTGATCACCCTGTTCTCCACCGGCATGATCTACGGCTGCCTGAAGACCATCCGCCAGTGGAACACGGCGCTGACCCCGGCGAATTACATCATGCTGGGCATCGCGACCGGCACCACGCTGTTCGCCGCCATCGCCGCGGTGTTCGGCAATGCCACCACGCTGCATGCGGGCGTGGCCATCGTCGCGCTGCTGGCCGCCGCGTTGCTCAAGGGGATCTACTACTTCTGGATCTCGCGCGTGAACGGTCCGACCATCAACACCGCGACCACCTTCAACCGGGCGACGGTGCGTCTGCTGGATACCGGCCACACCGCCGGTACGTTCCTGACTGACGAGTTCGGTTACGACCCGCGCAAGGACACCATCGACAACATCAAGATGGGCGTCTTCCTGCTCGGCTTCATCGCCCCGGTGCTGGTCTTCGGTTCGATCCTCTCCGGTGCGCCGGCCGGTATCGCCTGGCTGGCGGCGGTCTCGAGCCTGGTCGGGATCGGCATGGAGCGCTGGCTGTTCTTCGCCGAGGCCAAGCACGTCGTGCGCCTGTACCACGGTGCCCAGACCTGCACCGACTCCCTGGCCGAGCCGAGCCGTGTCGGCCCGGAAGTGGCCGCGGATACTCGCCGTGGCGACGCGCCGCGCGCCGAACTGGGCGATACGCCCGGGGGCTCCGGCTCCTGAGTCGGACGCAACCACACGGGTTACCCGGGCGCTCCGGGTAACCCGCATCAAAGGCCAGGGCAGCGGTCATCTGCAGCCCTGGCCTTTTCTGTTTCGAGGGGGCAGCCCCGCCCCGAGCGGGGTCCGTCCTGCCCTACCGGCCCTTGTCGTTCTCGTGCATCCCGTGAATGATGAAGTACCCCACGTACGCGAAGAAGGCCACGATGCCCACCAGCGTCACGATCGTCAGGATTCCGATGGGCGACTGAAACATGATTTCCATCAGCATGATCTTTCCTCCGGTTGGGTCCATGCACCTTCGACGCTAGCCCCCGGAATCGGCCTCCGATTTGATCCAGATCATGCCGGGCGACGATTCGGGATGCACGGGACGTCGCTGTGGCGGGTGTGGGGCGAGCGGAGGCCGGTGGGGCTTCGGTGCGTATCCCGCAAGCAGGCGAGAATGCCAGGGCTGCTGCGCGGGTCTCGGCTCGAACGGTAGGTTGGCAGGGTTGGGTTCGGGGGTGTTCAGGCGTCGCGCCCGAGAGGGTGAGCCGGGGTTTCGCGAAGCATGGCTTCGCGCCGGCGAACGCCCCAAGGCTGCCGCCGAGGGGCTGGACTCGCTGCGCGACCTGCGGTCGCTTGGCCCTTCGGGCCGGCACCGCCTGCGGCGGTACCGCGCGTCGGCCCGCGTTGCGGGCCTCGGCTCGAACGGAGGTTCGAATCGGGCTCTCAGACACCCCATTACGCAAAAAGGGACCACGAGGGTCCCTTTTTGCGTAATGGCGCGCCCGAGAGGATTCGAACCTCTGACCTCTGCCTCCGGAGGGCAGCGCTCTATCCAGCTGAGCTACGGGCGCAAGGGCTGCAATGATACGGGCGGGGCCGCGGGTGCGTCCAGCCATATTTGACCGCGCCGCTGGGTTTGTGGTCGCGCCTGGCATGATGCCCTATACTCTGCGCCCGATTTGCGCGTACCGCGCGAGCGCTTTTTGACAGGGCACACCACAAGGCCACGCATGGCCAGGATCTCGGAGGGAGAGAAGTGGGAAATCAACCGATCAAGATGGACACCGGGAACAAGGTGTTGCTTTTTATCGCATCCCTGGCCCTGCTGGCCACGGTGCTGTTTCTGGTGTCGCACCTTGCGAGCTGGATTGGGGGCATGATGGGCTCCCAGGCGGAGGCCGTGAGTGAGGAGCGTATTGCCGAGCGCATCGCGCCGATCGGCCGGGTGGTCTCTGGCGAGGTGGATTCCGCCGAGGAAGCCGCGGACCTCAGCCCGGGCGACATCTACGCCAACGTCTGCGCCGCCTGCCATGACTCGGGCGCCTCCGGTGCCCCGCTCAAGGACGACACGGACGAGTGGAACAACCGCCTGAACGACAAGGGTCTGGAGACCCTGTTCGAAAACTCGATCAACGGCATCGGCGCCATGCCGGCGCGCGGTGGCGACTCCAGCCTGACCGACGAGCAGATGCACGAGGCCGTGGCCTACATGCTCGACCAGGCGGGCGTCGATCACGACTACGAAGGTAGCGGTAACGGCGATGGCAACGGCAACGGCGACACCGCCGCGGACGCCGCCGCTGAAGGCGAGGAGCCGGTGGCCACCACCGACGCGGGCGAAGCGGCCGCCGAGGAAGAGGCCGAAGCCGTGGCCGCCATTGCGGTCGACGAGGGTGATGCCGAGCGCGGTCAGTCGCGTTACAACACCTGCGTGGCCTGCCATGGCGCGCAGGGTCAGGGCACCCCGGTGTTCCCGAAGCTGGCCGGCCGGGATGCCGACTACATCGCCGACAAGCTGGTGCGCTACCGCGCCGGCGAGACCGTTGGTGACCAGACGGCCCTGATGGCGCCGAACGCCGCGAACCTGTCGGATCAGGACATCGCCGATCTGGCCGTCTACGTGGCGACCTTCGAAGACTGATCGTCGCGCAGTACGTTGCGTAAAAAGGCCTCGCCCGGGAGACCGGGCGGGGCCTTTTGTTTGTGAGACGACGCTTCCCCGCCTATTGGGTGCGCCAGTGATCCAGGGCGCGGTAGCTCAGGGCCTCGGTCAGATGCCGGGTGGCAATCGCTTCCGCGCCGTCCAGGTCGGCGATGCTGCGCGCCACGCGCAGGATGCGGTGATAGGCCCGTGCCGAGAGACGGAAGCGCTCGGCCGCCTTGTCCAGTAGCTCGCGGTCGGTGGACGCAAGGGCGGCGTGTTGGTCGAGTCCCGCGCCATCCAGAGTGCTGTTGAGCCCCTCCTGGCGCGCCTGCTGCCGGTCGCGCGCCCGGGTCACGCGCGTCGCGACCGCAGCGGACGTCTCGGTGGGCTCGGTCGCGCCAGCCAGGTCGGCCGGCGGGATCCGGGGCACCTCGATGGCGAGGTCGATCCGGTCCAGCAGGGGGGCGGACAGGCGCTTGCGGTGCCGGGCCCGCTGCTCCGGGGTACATTCGCAGCGTTCGGCCAGGTCGCAGTCGAAACCCTGCGGGCAGGGGTTCATCGCCCCCACCAGCTGGAAGCGGGCCGGGAACTCGGCCTGGCGCGCGGCGCGCGAGATGTGGATTACGCCGGTTTCCAGCGGCTCGCGCAGCACGTCCAGCACCGAGCGGTCGAACTCCGTCAGTTCGTCCAGAAACAGCACGCCCTGGTGCGCCAGCGAGATCTCCCCGGGGCGCGGGGTGCTCCCGCCGCCCACCAGGGCCACGCCCGATGCGGTGTGATGGGGGGAGCGGAACGGGCGGGCCCGCCAGTCACCCCGCAGGTGGGTGCTGCCGCGCAGGCTGTGGATGGCCGCGGTCTCCAGTGCCTCCGCCTCCTCCATGGGCGGCAGGATGCCGGGAATGCGGGCGGCGAGCATCGATTTGCCGCTCCCGGGCGGGCCGACCATCAGCAGGTGGTGCCCGCCGGCCGCGGCGATCTCCAGGGCGCGCCGTGCCTGGTGCTGGCCGCGTACGTCCGCGAGGTCCGGGTGGCTCGGCGGTTCCGGCTCGGGCGGCCGGGCGGGTGCCAGGGCGTCGCGCCCGGCCAGCGCCGCGCATACCGCGGTCAGGTGTGACCCGGTGAGGACTCGCGCACGGCTCGCCAGTGCCGCCTCGGCGCCGTCCTCCGGGTTGACCACCAGGGCGCGGTCGGCATCCGCGGCGGCGAGTCCGGCCGCCAGTGTGCCGCCCACCGGCCGCAACTGGCCGTCCAGCCCCAGTTCGCCGAGGAATTCGTGCGCCGCCAGCGCTTCGGCCGGGATCTGCTGGCTGGCGGCGAGGATGCCCAGCGCGATCCCGAGGTCGAAGCGGCCGCCGTCCTTGGGGAGGTCCGCCGGGGCCAGGTTGACGGTGATGCGCCGCCGCGGAAATTCGAAGCCGCTGGTCTGGATCGCCGCGCGCACGCGATCACGGCTCTCGCGCACCGCGGCCTCCGGCAGGCCGACGATCTGGAAGGCCGGGAGGCCATTGGCCAGGTGGGTCTCGATGGTCACCAGCGGGGCATGGATGCCGTCGATGGCGCGGGCGTAGGCAATGGTGACGGGCATCCGTGCCCCTCCGTTCGGCCGCCGGGGGTCCGTCCCCGGCGGGTGGTTTCAGTGGTGGCTACTGCCCCGGGGTGTCGTCCGGCCGCCCCTCCAGCGCGGCTACGCGAGCCTCCAGTTCGGCGAGGCGTTCGCGGGTGCGCTCCAGCAGGGCGACCTGAATGTCGAAGTCCTCGCGGGTGACCAGGTCCATGCGCTCGAAGCCGCTTTGCAGCGATGAGCGGACCTGGCGCTGCACGTCTTCCTGCATGTGGCGCACGGACTCCGGGAGGCTTTCGGTGATCCGGCGAGCCAGGTCGTCGAAGCGTTTGGAATCGATCATCGGGTGGTCTCCTGACGCGTGTTCTTGGTTCTGGCCAGTGTAGCGCGGCTGACCCCGGGTACGGCTACTGCGACGCGGAGCGGCCGCCATCCACCGGGATAACCTGGCCGGTAATGTAGGGCGCATCCAGCAGCAGGAACCGCACGGTACGGGCGATATCCTCCGGGCTGCCCTCGCGCTTGAGGGCAGTGCGCTCGATCATGGCCTCGTGGGTGCCGGTATTCTGCGCATCCTCCGGCGCCAGGATCGCGCCGGGCGCAACCCCATTGACCCGCACGCCGGGCCCCAGTTCGCGGGCAAAGGCCTGGGTCAGGGCCCAGAGCCCGGCCTTGGCCGCCGAATACACCGGGTAGCCCTTCAGCGGGCGCAGCGCGTGGATATCCACGATGTTGACGACCGCGCCCTGCGCCCGCTGCAGCGCCGGGTTGCACGCCTGGGTGAGGAAGGTCGGCGCCTTCAGGTTGGAACCGATCAGGTCGTCCCAGGCGGATTCGCGGATCTCGCCCACGGGGGTTGGATAGAACGTCGAGGCGTTGTTGACGAGAAAGTCCAGCCGCCCCCAAGCCGCCTCGGCGTCGCGGGCGAGGACTTCGATGGCCTGGGGGTCGAGCAGGTCGGCCTGCAGGGTGCGGGCGCTGTCGGGGCGCACCGCGTTCAGATCGGCGGCGAGCGCGTCGGCCTCGTCACGCGAGCCGCGGTAATGGATCAGCACCCGCAACCCGGCCGCGTGCAGGTGCCGGGCAATGGTGGCGCCGACGCGCCGTGCGGCCCCGGTGATCAGCACCACGCCCGCCGGGTCGGGTGTCCTGCTCAAATTGTCGGTGGGTGCCTGCGCCACGTCCATCCCCGGGTTGGTACCATGCGTCGCCATGTTGCCGCCGAAACCTAGCACAAACACCGCCGACGATCCGGTCGCCCGGGAGATCGCCGCGCGTCTGCGCACTCACCTGCAACAGAGTATTGCGGCGGGCCAGGGGTTCCTTCCGTTCGTCGATTACATGCAGGCGGCCCTGTATGCGCCGGGTCTGGGCTATTACGTGAACGGGGCACACAAGCTGGGCGAGGGCGGGGACTTCGTCACCGCGCCGGAGCTCTCGCCGCTGTTCGGCGAGACCCTGGCGACCTGGCTGGCCCCGGTGCTGCGCGATGACCTCGACGGCGCCGGCACGCTGCTGGAATTCGGTGCCGGCAGTGGCCGCCTGGCGGGGGATGTGATCACTACCCTGCGCGAGCTCGGGGTCGCCTGGGAGAGGTACTGGATCATCGAGGTAAGCCCGGACCTGCGCGCTCGGCAGCAGGCCCACCTGCAGGCCCAGCTGGAGCCGGCGGAATACGCGCGTGTGGCCTGGCTCGACGCCCTCCCCGAGGCCCCCTTGCGTGGGGTGGTGCTGGCCAACGAGGTGCTGGATGCCCTGCCGGTGGAGCTGTTCCGCTGGCGTGAGGGGCGCGTGTGGCAGGTCGGCGTCACTACCGAGGCGGACGGGGCGCTGACCCTGGCCGAACGCGAGGCCCCGTCGGCCCTGGCCGAACCCGTGACGCGGCTGGCGGCCGACTATGGCCCCTGGCCCGAGGGCTACCTGTCCGAGTGGCGGCCGGCGCAGGCGGCGTGGGTGCGCGCGCTCGCCGAGGGGCTGGAGCAGGGGGTGGCCGTGATCGTGGATTACGGCTTTCCGCAGGCGGCCTACTACGCCCCGGAACGGCACCAGGGGACCCTGGTCGGCTACTACCGCCAGCAGATGATCCAGGATCCTCTGGCCTATCCGGGGCTGATGGACCTGACCGCCAGTGTCGACTTCACCGCTGTGGCCGAGGCGGCGGATGCCGCGGGCCTCGATGTGCTGGCCTACGCCGGGCAGGGCGAGTTCCTCCTGGGGGCGGGGCTGCCGCAGCGTTTCGAGGCCCGCGTCGGTAGCGGCGAGGATGCCCGCCTGACCATGCAGGCGGCGCAGGCCGTGCGCATGCTGACCCTGCCGGGCGAGATGGGCGAGCGCTTCCAGGTCATGGCTCTCGGTCGCGGCTGCGCGCATCTGCCGCTGGGGGGTATCCCCGATCGCCGGGGGCGCCTGTGAACCCCGGTCCTGGCGCAATGGCGCGGTCGTTCCGGGGATGCTTGGTGGCATCGACGAAACCCGGCATGCTGGCGCCATGAAGGTACTGGGTATCGAAACCTCCTGTGACGAGACGGGCGTGGCGCTGATCGACAGCGACCGTGGCCTGCTCGCGCACCGGCTGTACAGCCAGACGGATCTGCACGCAATCTACGGCGGCGTGGTGCCGGAACTGGCCTCGCGCGACCACATCCGGCGGCTCCTGCCGCTGGTGCGCGCGGTGCTGGAGGAGGCGGGCGTGGACGGGCCGGACCTGGATGCGGTGGCCTACACCGGCGGGCCGGGACTGCTGGGGGCGCTGCTGACCGGTGCCTCGGTGGCCCGCTCCCTGGCCTGGGGCTGGGGTATCCCGGCGCTGGCGGTGCATCACCTGGAGGGCCACCTGCTGGCGCCGTTTCTGGAGGATACCGGGCTCGACTTCCCGTTCCTGGTGCTGCAGGTCTCCGGGGGGCATACCCAGCTGATCCATGCCCGGGCCCTGGGCGACTACGACCTGATCGGCGAGAGCATCGACGATGCCGCCGGCGAGGCCTTCGACAAGACCGCCAAGCTGCTGGGGCTGGGGTATCCGGGTGGCCCGGCGCTGGCGCGCCTGGCGGAACAGGGCGAGCCGGATGCCCTGCGGCTGCCGCGCCCCATGCTGGATCGCCCGGGGCTGGACATGAGCTTCTCCGGCCTGAAGACCGCCGTCCTGACCGCGCTGAAGAAGCAAAGTTACCGCCCGGAGGATGTCGCCCGCGCCTTCGAGGAGGCCGTGACTGACACCCTGGTCGAAAAGACCCGGCGCGGTCTGGAGCAGACCGGGGCCCCGGCGCTGGTGGTGGCCGGTGGCGTGGCCGCCAACACCACGCTGCGCGCGGGGCTGCAGGCCATGGCGCAACGCCAGGGGGTGCCGGTGTATTTTCCGCGCCCGGAGTTCTGCACCGACAACGGGGCGATGATCGCGCTGGCCGGGCTGCGGCGGCTGCAGGCCGGTGGCGTAGGGGATGCCGGGGCCCCGGTTGTCGCCGCGCGGGCCCGCTGGCCCCTGGCCGAACTGGAGGCGCCGGTTCCGGCCGGACCGGGCTGAAGCCCTGCCCGGCCCGTGCTCGGTGGGCCGTCAGTCTCCGGGGGCCGGGGCCTTGTTCTTCTGGCCGATCCGCGATTCCTCGCCGCGCATCAGACGGCGGATATTGCTGTCGTGGCGGATGAACAGGATTACGCTCATCAGCGCGACCGCGGCGCTGATCCAGTGATCCATGCCCAGCAGGATCGTGTACACCGGGGCCATGCCGGCCGCGACCAGGGCCGCCAGCGACGAATATCGCCAGATCGCGGCGACCACGAGCCAGGTGAGCAGCACCAGTCCGCCGGCCGCCGGGCTGATTGCGAGGATCACGCCAAGTGCGGTGGCCACACCCTTTCCGCCCTGAAGGCGGTAGTACACGGGGAACACGTGACCGAGGAAGGCGGCCAGGCCGATCAGGCCGATCGCCCAGCCGGGGAAGAGCTCCAGCTGGAGCGCGACGAACACCGGCAGCCAGCCCTTGCCGACATCCCCGATGAGCGTGATGATGGCCGCCTTCTTGCCGCCCGAGCGCAGGACATTCGTGGCGCCGGGGTTCTTCGACCCGGTGGTGCGCGGGTCCGGCAGGCGCAGCAGCTTGCTGACCAGTATGGCCGTGGAAAGCGATCCCAGCAGATACGCGATGATGATGCCGATTGTAATAGCCATGAGCGGTGAGCCTGTCTGCGCGGATGGGCAAGAGATTGCGAGCGCACATGATACGCAAGCCGGTGGCCGGCGTTCAGCGCGCTGAGATGGAGGCTGCGACCCGCCCGGTCCATGACCCGACGCTGGTGCTGTTGCACGGCTGGGGCTTTTCCGGCGCGGTCTGGGCGCCCCTGCGGGCCAAGCTGCCGGCCGGCACGCGGGTACTGGCGCCGGATCTGCCCGGTCATGGGGCCGCGGGCGACGGCTGGCGGCTGGCGGATGCGGAGGGCGCCGCCGCGGCCCTGATCGCCGCGCTGCCCGCGGACGTCGAGTACCCGGTCTGGGCTGGCTGGTCCCTGGGCGGCCTGGTGGCGCTCGCGGCGGCGCGCCAGTGGACGGGCCCGCAGGGGCTTGTGCTGATTGGGGCGACGCCGCGCTTCATCCGTAATGATGACTGGCCGGCCGCCCTGCCGCTGGCCGAGCTGGAGGACTTCCGCGCCGCCCTCGGAGGCGACCGCCGCCGACTCAATCGGCGTCTGGCGATGCTCTGTGCTCGCGGCAGTCCCGATGCGGCCTCGCTCGCGCGTGCGCTGGCGGATCGGATGCAGGCGGCCCCGGCCTCCCCGGATGGGCTGGCTGCGGGTCTGGACCTGCTACAGGACGCCGACCTGCGCGCCGCCTGGGCCGAGGTGCAGGCGCCGGTGGCGTGCTGGCTGGAGCCGGAGGACGCGCTGGTGCCGGCCGCGGTGGAGGCGGGAATGACGAGCTTGCGCCCCGATGGCCGGATCGGTCGCGGGGCGGGCGGTCATGCGGACTGGTGGGCGCGACCGCAGCGGCTGGCCGGATTTGTTTCCGAGTTTCTGGATCACTGCAGTGCAGGGGAGTCCGCATGACCCGACCCGACAGCTTCGATCTCGACAAGGCGAGGGTGCGCGAGGCCTTTGCGCGGGCCGCCGCCACCTACGAGGAGCATGCGGTCCTGCAGCGCGAGGTGCAGGAGCGGATGCTGGAGCGCCTGGACTGGATCCGGATGGAGCCGGAACGCATCGTCGATCTGGGCTGCGGCATCGGCGAGGCCCTGGATCAACTGGGCCGCCGCTACCGCGGGGCACGCCTGGCCGGCGTGGACTTCGCCCCGGAGATGGTCGCGCGGGCGCGGCGTCGCGGGCGCTGGTTGCGGCGGCCGCAGGTGGTCTGCGGTGACCTCGAGGCCTTGCCGCTCGCCGAGCGGTCCTTTGATCTGGCGGTCTCCAGCTCGGCCCTGCAGTGGTGCAGCGACCTCGACCAGGCCTTCGCCGAGGTGCGGCGTATCCTGCGCCCGGGCGGGCTGTGGCTGTTTACCACCTTTGGCCCGGACACTTTGCGCGAGTTGCGCGCCGCCTTCGCGGCTGTGGATGGCGGCGCCGGGGCACATGTCAACGCCTTCATGGACATGCACGACATCGGCGATGCCCTGGTGCGATCCGGCTTTGCCGATCCGGTGATGGACCAGGAGGCCCTGACCCTGACCTACCCGGATCTGACCGGCCTGATCCGCGACCTGCGCGGGGTCGGGGTGCGCAACGCCCTGGCGGGGCGTTCGTCGGGTCTGTTTGGCCCCCGGCGTCTGGTGGCCGTCGCCGAGGCCTATGCCCGCGACTTCGGCGTGGAGGGTCGCCTGCCCGCGACCTGGGAGGTGGTCTACGGCCATGCCTGGGTGCTGGATGCGCCGCCCCCGTCGCGGCCAGACGGGCGCGTGATCCCGGTTCAGCCGGTTCGTTGATCTGGATCAACGAAAATGCCGCCCGCGTCCCTCGCGGGCGATCCACCGGAAGATGTATTCTCTTTGGCGGGAAAAGTTCCGCCCGTCCCGCTCAATATCCGAGTGACACAGGCGGTATTGGTTTTTTGTGGGCCCGGAATGGGGTAGAGTTCACGCCCCCGAACCATCGGGACATCCGTGTTCCCCGCAGCAAGGTGGAAAAGTCATGTCACAAGCAGCCACTACGGCGGGTGCCGCACCCGCAGCGTCAGTCGCGACTTCCGAGCAGTACAACTACGCGATTATCAAGCGGTTTGCCATTGCCGCCGTCCTCTGGGGCGTGTTCGGGATGGCCGCCGGTGTCTGGATCGCCTCGCAGCTGGCGTTCCCGTTCCTGAACTTCGATATCGCGCAGATCACCTTCGGGCGCTTCCGTCCGGTCCACACCACGGCCGTGATCTTCGGTTTCGGGGGTAACGCGCTGTTCGCCACGTCCTACTACGTGGTGCAGCGGACCTGTCAGACCCGGCTGTGGAGTGACTCCATGGCGAGCTTCACCTTCTACGGGTGGAACCTGGCGCTGGTCCTCGGCGTGATCACCTACATGATGGGGATCACCCAGGGCCGCGAATACGCCGAGTTCAACTGGCAGATCGACATCATCATCCTGGTGGTCTGGGTCGCCTACTTCATGATCTACCTGATGACCCTGCTGCGTCGGAACCAGCCGCATATCTACGTGGCGAACTGGTTCTTCATGGCCTTTATCCTGGCCACCGCGCTGCTGCACATCTTCAACAACATCCAGGTCCCGGTCGGCCTGTTCCACCCGCATTCCTACTCCATCTTCTCCGGGGTGCAGGATGCGATGACCCAATGGTGGTACGGCCATAACGCGGTGGGCTTCTTCCTGACGGCCGCGTTCCTCGGGATGATGTACTACTTCGTGCCGAAGCAGGCCGGTCGCCCGATCTACTCGTACAAGCTGTCCATCATCCATTTCTGGGCGCTGGTCTTCCTGTACATGTGGGTGGGTGCGCACCACCTGCACTGGACCGCGCTGCCGGACTGGGTCTCCACCCTGGCGGCGACCTTCTCTATCCTGCTGCTGCTGCCCTCCTGGGGCGGCATGATCAACGGCATCATGACCCTGTCGGGCGCCTGGGATAAGCTGCGCACCGACCCGATCATGCTGTTCCTGATCACCGCGCTGGCGTTCTACGGCATGTCGACCTTCGAGGGTCCGATGATGTCTCTGAAGAGCGTGAACGCGCTGTCGCACTACACCGACTGGACCGTGGGCCACGTGCACTCCGGCGCCCTCGGCTGGGTGGCGATGATCTCCTTCGGCTCGCTGTATCACCTGATCCCGCGGCTGTGGAACGTCAACCTGTACAGCCTGAAGCTGGTGTATGTGCACTTCTTCCTGGCGACCATCGGGATCGTGCTGTACATCACCGCGATGTGGGTGGCCGGTATCGGTCAGGGCCTGATGCTGCGCGCCTTTGACCAGTACGGGAACCTGGCCTACACCTTCACCGAGTCGGTGGTGTTCCTGCACAAGCCGTACGTGGTGCGTGCCATTGGTGGCGGGTTCTTCCTGGCCGGCATGCTGATCATGGCGTTCAACATCGCGATGACCGTTCGCTCGGGCATCAAGGCCGAGGCCCGCGAGGCCCAGGCCGCGTCCGCCGAAGCCCGCACGGCCTGATTAGGGAGAGACTAGATCCATGAAGCATGAAAGCGTTGAAACCAATGCCGGCCTGCTGATCATCCTCACCCTGGCGGTGATCAGCGTCGGCGGCCTGGTCGAGATCGTGCCGCTGTTCTACATCGACGACACGATCGAGGAAGTGGACGGCGTGCGTCCGTATACGCCTCTGGAACAGCGCGGGCGTGACATCTACGTCCGCGAGGGCTGCTACACCTGCCACTCGCAGATGGTGCGTCCGTTCCGTGACGAGATGCTGCGCTACGGTCACTACTCGCTGGCGGCCGAATCGCAGTACGACCATCCGTTCCAGTGGGGCTCGAAGCGCACCGGTCCGGACCTGGCGCGCGTGGGGGGCAAGTACTCCAACGAGTGGCAGGTCCAGCATCTGATCGACCCGCAGTCGCTGGTGCCGGAGTCGATCATGCCGGGCTACCCCTGGCTGGCGACCACGCCGCTCGATTACTCCGATATCGATCGTCGCATGATCGCGCTGAAGCGCGTGGGCGTGCCGTACTCGCTCACCGACGAGGAATACCAGGCCAACGTCGAGAAGTTCGGGGAGCAACACGCCCGGATGTTCGACATCCGCGACGCCGAGGACAATCTGGTGGCGCAGGCGCAGGCCGAGAACTTCGACGGCAACCCCGGGACGATCACCGAGATGGATGCCCTCGTGGCCTATCTCCAGGTCCTCGGGACCATGGTCGACTTCAGCGAATACGACGACGGGCACTTTGCCGAATTCCGGTAAGGGAGGACGGGCGCCACGATGACGGGACTTTGGGAATGGATCACGGATATGGGCAACAGCAAGATCGTTGCCCTCATCCTCTTCATGAGCACCTTTATCGGGGTCGTGATCTTCCTGTTTTCCAATCGTCGGCGTGCCCGGAAGTTCGAGACGTATCGCTACATTCCTCTGGACGACGATGATTCACATCGGGAGCCCGTGGCCCGGCGTGACAAAACCAAGAGTGACGAGCAATGAGCACACAGGACAACCGTGATAAGGACCCGAACCAGGTCGAGACCACTGGGCACGTCTGGGACGGCAACCTTCAGGAATACAACAATCCGCTCCCGCGTTGGTGGCTGTGGGGCTTCTACGCCACGATCGTGTTCGCGCTGGTGTACTGGCTGATCTACCCGGCCTGGCCGATTGGCGACAGCTTCACCAAGGGCTTCAACACCATCACCTTCGAGCAGGGCGGCGAAGAGCGCACCATGCACTGGAACACCCGTGCGTTGCTCGCGAAGGACATGCAGACCGGCACCTATGCCGTGCGCCAGCGCGAGATGCTGGAACAGGTGGCCGCCCAGGATTACGAAACGATCCTGCAGGACGCTGAAAGCATGAGTTTCGTCAACGCGTACGCCCAGGGCTCCTTCGGTACCTGGTGTGCGGCGTGTCACCAGGTCGGTGGCGCGGGCGTGGTCGGGCAGTACCCGAACCTGCGCAATGACCACTGGAAGTGGGGCGGAACGGTCGAACAGATCGAGGAAACCCTGCACCAGGGCCGCCTGGGCTACATGCCCGGGTACCGCGACACCCTGAGCAGCGACCAGCTGAATCAGGTCGCCGCCTACGTGCTGTCGCTGAACGACTACAGCGTGGATCAGGACGACGCCGATGCGGGTGCCCGGATCTTTACCGGGACCGACGGTGGCTGCTTCCAGTGCCACGGCATGGACGCCCAGGGGCTGACCTCGCAGGGCGCGCCCAACCTGACCAACGATCTGTGGGGTCTGGTCGACGTGCGCGGCGCGGAAAGCGATAGCGAGCGTCAGCGTCTGGTCGCCAATTTCATTCGCGATGGTATCCAGCGTGAGATGCCGGCATTCGGTGATCGACTGTCGGATGCGGAGATCAAGATGCTGACCGCCTACGTGCATTCCCTGGGCGGGGGGCAGTAGGCCGGCTCCGTCGACCTGGCGAGCCCCGGGGGTGCGGAGGCCTGCCAGGATGCACGCGTTGACAGGGGTGCCCGCCGGGTGGATTGACGCCCGAGGGTGCCCCTTTTTGTTTTGAACTGTTGCCGCGGCCCGCGTATTGCCGCCGGGCCGCACTGCCGGATACGCTCCGGGAGGATCCGATGTCCCAGTCCCAGCCGCTGTACGAGGCGCGAATCCCGATCCACCCGCGGTCGGTCAAGGGGCGGTTTCGCAACCTGAAGACCGGAATTCTCCTCCTGGCCTACGGGGTATTCTTCGGTCTGCCGTGGATCCGCTGGGAACGTGAATACGGGCCGGATCAGGCGGTGCTGTTCGACATCCCCGGGCGCCAGTTCCATATCTTCGACCTGGTTGTCTATCCGCAGGATATCTTCTGGCTGGCAGGCTTTCTGGTCCTCGCCGCATTGCTGCTGTTTTTTGTGACCGGTGTGGCCGGGCGCGTGTTCTGCGGCTACTTCTGCTTCCAGACCCTGTGGACCGATGTCTTCATGTGGCTGGAGCGCAAGATTCAGGGGGAGCGGCCCGCGCGCCTCCGGCTCGCCAAACAGCCCTGGAACGCCGAAAAGCTGGCGAAATATGGTCTCACCCATGCGTCCTGGCTGCTGGTGGCTTTCGCCACCGGGCTCGGGTTCGTCCTGTACTGGGGCGATGCGCCTTCCATCGTGGCGGACTTCTTTACCGGCCAGGCAGTGTACGCCGCCTATGTGACCGCGGGGATCCTGACCGCCACCACCTACACGTTTGCCGGGCTGGCCCGCGAGCAGGTCTGCACGTTCATGTGCCCCTACGCGCGTTTCCAGAGCGTGATGTTCGACCGCGACACCATGATCGTGTCGTACGACGAATCACGCGGCGAGGGCACCGCCGGCCGCGCCAAGGTCCAGGCCGGTCTGAAGACCCGCGAGCAGCGCCAGGCCGCCGGCGTCGGGGACTGCATTGACTGCGGCTACTGCGTGCAGGTGTGCCCGACCGGCATTGATATCCGCGATGGGCTGCAGTACCAGTGCATTCACTGTGCGCTGTGCATCGATGCCTGCGACACGATCATGGACAAGCAGGGCTGGCCACGCGGGCTGATCGCCTATACCTCGGAGCGCGAGCAGGAGGGCGGCAAGACTCGGTTCCTGAGGGGCAAGACGCTGGGTTATGGGGCGGCCGTGCTGGTCGTTATCGTTGCACTGGTTGCCAGCATCGTGGGTCGCCCGCCCGTGGACGCCAACGTGAACCAGGTGCGCCAGCCGCTGTATGTGCAGATGTCCGACGGGCGCATCCAGAACGGCTACGAGATTCGCCTGAACAATACCGCGGACCGGGAGCTGGACTTCCAGATCGGACTCGCCGGGCTCGACGGCGCGGAGCTCGACCTCGGGCAGGTGGAGCGGATCCGCCTGGAGCCCGGGGAGCGACTCACCGTGGTCGCGCGCGTGCGCCACGACGTGCCCGAGGGCGCCCCCTCGCCGCAGCCGTTCCGTTTTGTGATTACGGATCGCGAGGGTCATATTGAACCGCTCGAAGTGACGTCCCAGTTCAGTCATCGCTAACGGTGTTCCGTTGCGCACTGCGCCCGGGCGAGAAACAGTATTCGTGCTGCCGGAAATCGCGCGGCACCCCGCGAGCCCCTAGCTTGCGATCACGCAGGAAACGAAGAAGACATCATGAGCAATCTCGTCATTACCCTCGGCGTCGGTACCGCGGCCCTGGCCATCCTGTTCGCGCTGATCTACCGCTTCACGCGGCTCAAGGCCTACAGCACATCGGCGGTGGTCGTCGCCCTCATGCTGTTTGTGTTCATTCCCTACTCGATCCTGACCTGGCAGGGCGCGGATGTCTTCGCCATCCATCTCGCGCTGTACATCATCGTGCCCTACGGGCTGGGGATCGTCTTCACGCAGAAAGAGGCGGAGGCCGAGAGTGGCGGCAAGGCCAAGATTGGCCGGCTGCACTGGGCTCCGCTGGTTCTCGTGGGGTTTTTCACGATCGTCGCGTCCGTCCAGGCCGTCCTGATCACGCTGGCCCATAACGGGATGCCGCAGCAGTTTATCGGTTCCATCCTGCCGGAGCCGGAGAACCGGGCGGAGCAGGTGACCTCGGCATTCCCGGGCACCGTGGCCGGCATGGAGAGCCGCAAGCAGGCCCTGGCCGTACACCGCGTGTCGGAGCTCCAGGCCCAGCGCGAGAAGGGCTGGCAGGTTCGTCAGGGCTGGGTCGAGCGCCCCACCGAGGGCGAGGCCGCCACGCTCCAGGTAGAGGTCCGGGATGCCGATGGCGTCCCGATCAACGACGCCAGCATCCGCGGCATCTTCATGTGGCTCGCCGACGAGCGCCGCGACCAGGGCTTCGAGATGCAGCACATGGGCGAAGGCCTGTACCAGGTCGAGGTCGCGCTGCCGGCCCCGGGGCGCTGGGATCTGCGCTTCCAGGTCCAGCGCGATGACCAGCTCCTGGAACAGCAGGCCCGGACCCGCGTGCGCAGCGCCCAGTCCGGCTGACCCCCCGCGCTCCCGCCGTGGCGCTCGCGTCCGACTCGCAGGCCCCGGCAGCGTCCGCGGCCCCGACCCGGTGTTTCCACTGCGGGCTCGCTGTGCCCGCGGGCGCGTACTATCCCGTCACCTTCGAGGGGCGGGAAGAGCCTACCTGCTGCCCCGGCTGCCAGGCCGTGGCCGGGGCGATTATCGAGCGCGGCCTGGGGGCCTATTACCATCACCGCGATGCCCCGCCGGCGGAAAGCGGCAGTCCCCTGATCCCGGACGAGCTGCGCGAGCTGGAACTGTTCGATCATCCCGGCGTGCAGCAGCAGTTCGTCACGCCGGCGGGTGCGGCCGGCGAGCGCCGCGAAGCGGCCCTGATGCTGGAAGGCATCACCTGCGCGGCCTGTGTCTGGCTCAACGAGCGCCATGTCCAGACCCTCCCGGGCGTGGAGAGCTTTCGCGTCAACTATTCCACCCATCGCGCCCAGGTCGTCTGGGACCCCGAACGGATCGCCCTGTCGGATATCCTCAAGGCGATCCGCGACATCGGCTATCACGCCCACCCCTACGACCCCGGCACCCGCGAGCAGGCCATCGCCCGCGAACGCGGGCTGGCCCTCCGCCGGATCGCCGTGGCCGCCCTTGGCATGATGCAGGTGATGATGCTGGCCGTGGCCCTCTGGCTGGGCGCCGAGGACACCGAGCACGAGGACCTGCTGCAGTTCATGCGCTGGGTCGCCGCCGCGCTCACCACACCGGTGGTCCTCTACTCCGCGATCCCGTTCTACCAGAGCGCCTGGCGCGACCTGCGCCATCGCCAGCTCGGCATGGACGTACCGGTGAGCCTGGCGATCATCGTCACCTACCTCGCCAGCCTCTACGCGGTGATCCTCGGCACCGGTGAACACGTCTACTTCGAATCCGTGGTCATGTTTGTGTTCTTCCTGCTGACCAGTCGCTACCTGGAGCTGATCGCGCGCCAGCGCGCCAGCCATGCCATCGACCGCCTCGATCGACTGGTGCCGGCGATTGCCAACCGCGAGGGCCCCGACGGGCAGATCGAGGCGGTCCCGGTCGGCGAACTGGCCCCCGGCGACCGGGTGCGGGTCCGCCCCGGCGAGACCATCCCGACCGACGGTGTCGTGCGCGCGGGCGAATCCACGGTCAACCGCGCCCTGCTGACCGGCGAGCCGGAGCCCCACCCGGCGCGCCCCGGCGATGCCGTGACCGGGGGCACCGTCAACGTCGACGGCCCTCTGTCCGTCGAGGTCCAGCGCGTCGGCGCGGAGACCACCCTGGCCGCGATCCAGCGCCTGCTCGACCGCGCGCAGACCGAGAAGCCCCGTATGGCGCGCATCGCCGAGGCCGGAACCGGCTGGTTCGTGGGCGCGGTGCTGGTACTTACGGCGCTGGCTGGCCTGGTCTGGTACGCCTGGATCGACCCGGCCCGCGCCCTCTGGGTGATGGTCGCGATGCTGGTCGCGACCTGTCCCTGCGCCCTGGCGCTGGCGACCCCGGTCGCGCTGACGGCCACCACCGGCGCACTCTCGCGCATGGGTCTGCTGGTGACCCGCGGCAGTGCCCTGGAGGCCTTGCCGCGGGTCGACATGGTCTGCCTCGACAAGACCGGTACCCTGACCGCCGGCATGCCGCGCCTGGTCGCCCGCGAGGACCTGCAGCCCGCCCCCGAGAGCGACGACTGGCTGGCGTGGGCGGCGGCGCTGGAGTCCCATTCCGAACACCCCCTGGCCCGGGCCCTGGCCGGGTCGGCGGGGGCCTCCCGCATCCACGCCACCGGGGTCCGGAACCTGCCGGGCCGGGGCCTCGAGGGCAGCATCGAGGGGCGCCGGGTGTCGATTGGCGGGGCCTCCATGCTGCCCTCCGGCGTCGACGCACCGAGTCCGGCCGCACCCGCGGACTATCCGCTGGCCACGCCGGTCTGGCTGGTCGTCGACGATCAGCCCGTCGCGTTGTTCTGGCTGGCCGACACCCCGCGTCCGGAGGTGCGGGATGTGCTCGGTGACCTGCGGGCGCGCGGCCTGCGGGTGGTCCTGCTGACCGGAGACCGCCCCGAGGCCGCCAAGGCGTTTGCCGCGCAGATGGACATCGCCGAGGCCGAGGGGGGGCTGACGCCGGAGGACAAGCTCGCGTACGTGCGGGCGCGCCAGGCCGAGGGCCGGGTGGTGCTGATGGCCGGCGAGGGCATCAACGATGCCCCGGTGCTGGCCGGCGCCGACGTGTCGATGGCGATGGGCGGCGGCACCCAGCTGGCCCAGACCCAGGCCGACCTGGTCCTGCTGTCGGATCGCCTGGACCACTTGCCGCAGGCCCTGGATCAGGCGCGCCACACCCGGCGCGTGATCCGTCAGAACATTGCCTGGGCAATCGGCTACAACGTGGTGGCGCTGCCAGTGGCGGCCGCCGGCCTGCTGACCCCCTGGCTGGCGGCACTGGGCATGTCCCTCAGTTCGCTGCTGGTGGTGGGCAACGCCCTGCGGCTGCGACCGGCGCGGGAGACCGCGGAGCGCAGCCCCATTCGCCCTGCCGAGCCCGTGGCGCCGCCGCGGCCGCCGGTGTAGGTACTGGTTTAAGCGGCTGGTCTGGCTGGGTACACTGGGGCCATGACCATCCTGTACCTCCTGATTCCGCTGGCGATGCTGTTTGCCCTGGTCGTGGGGTTGGTGCTCTTCTGGGCGATCCGTTCCGGCCAGTACGACGATCTCCAGGGCCCGGCGCACCGCATCCTGATGGATGACGACGACCCGCGGATCCCCACCCGTTCGGGAGACGACCCGCCCGGGCGGGACCGCGAGGGCCGTCCGGGCCAAAAGTCCGAGCGCTGACGTCGGTCGAACTTGCGCCGCGTCGCGGTGCCGCTTACCCTTCGCCTATTCTGGTTGGAAAATTCCGAGGATTGCGAGATGCGCGACTGGTTTACCTTTGAGAACTTCCCGCTGACCTTTACGGCAGCCCTGATCATCTGGTCCTGGATCAGCTTCTTCTCGGTGATCCTGTTCGGCTGATCCGGCGCGGAACGGGCCGGCGGGGCCATCTCGCCCCGTTCGGTAACCCAAAAGGCCCCGGCTTGTGCCGGGGCCTTTTTGCGTTCGGGGCCGGGATCGCCGGGCCGCAGGCCCGGGTCAGTCGTCGAAGGCGGCGCGGATGCGCTTGATTGCGTTGTTCTCGATCTGGCGGATGCGCTCCGCCGAGACGCCATATTCCGCAGCCAGTTCGTGCAGCGTCGCCTTCTGGTCCGCCATGTAGCGGCGCATCAGGATGTCGCGGGCGCGCTCGTCGAGTTCGCCCAGGGTCTGGCTCAGTCGCTCCTGGTAGTGACGGTCCCAGTCTTCGTCTTCGGTGACGTGCGCCGGGTCGTCGCTCAGGTCCTCCAGGCTCAGGCGTTCGGACGGGGCCTGGTAGCCTTGTTCGTCGTCCGCCTCGGGGCCCGGGTCGAAGCTCGCGTCCTGGCTCGACAGGCGGCGCTCCATCTCCCAGACGTCCTTCTCCGACACGCCCAGATCCTGCGCGACGGCGGAGACCTCGGCGTTCGACAGCCAGCCGAGGCGCTGCTTGGCGCTGCGCAGGTTGAAGAACAGCTTGCGCTGCGCCTTGGTCGTCGCCACCTTCACGATGCGCCAGTTGCGCAGGATGAACTCGTGGATCTCGGCGCGGATCCAGTGCACGGCAAAGGACACCAGGCGCACGCCCTGGTTGGGGTCGAAGCGGCGCACGGCCTTCATCAGGCCCACGTTGCCTTCCTGGATCAGGTCACCCAGCGGCAGGCCGTAGCCCTGGTAGCCGCGCGCGACGTGGATCACGAAGCGCAGGTTGTGCAGGATCAGCTGGCGCGCGGCATCGAGATCCTGGCGCTCGTGCAGCGCCACGGCCAGTTCGCGTTCCTGTTCGGCGTCCAGCACCTCGATGCGGCCGACGGCCTGCATGTAGTGATCGAGGTCGCCCACCGGTACGGGCATGTCGACGCGCGGGGTGGTCAGGGCCTGGGTCATGCGTGGTGATTCCTCCCGATTCTATGGCTCTAGATTAGCAGTCTGAGGGTGAGAGTGCTAAACCCTGTAAAAGTTCCGGCTGTGTTCTGCCAACGTGAGCGTGTACATTAATCGCGTTTCCTTAGGGCGCATCCCGCAGCGCATGACCGCTGCCCAGTCGGGCCCCCAGCCAGCCCAGGAGCAGCCCGGCCAGCAGCAGGGTGAGCAGATGGCTGCCTCCGGGGAGCGCGAGCTGGAACGGGAGGTCGAATGCCGCGGCCGCCTGTTCCAGGGGTGCCCGGCTGAGGCCGATCCCGACCAGCAGCAGGAGGCCGGCGAAGACCCCGCCCCCCAGCCCGGTGATCAGACCACCGTACAGCGACGGCCGCCGCAGGAAGCGGTGGCTGGCCCCGCTGATGCGCGAGATGGCGATCTCCTCGCGGCGTTCGCGCAGTTCGGAGGCGGTGGCCAGCGCGAGGATCAGGAGGGCCCCCAGACCCAGTAGCGCCCCGACGACCGCCAGGATGCGCAGCCCCAGCTGATGCAGGCTGTTGAGTTGCCGGACCCACTCGTCGTCGCTGACCACGGTGGCGCCCGGTGCCGTGTCGGCGAGCGCCTGGCGCAGGGCCGCGACGGTTTCCGGCTCGGCGGTGGCCGGGAGCACGTCCACGACATCCGGCAGGGGGTTGTCATCCAGCCAGTCCAGCAGGCCCGGGTCGCTCAGGCCCTCGCGGTAGCGTGCCAGGGCCTCGTCGGCGTCGATCCAGGTCCAGCGCTCGATCCGCGCATCGGTCTCCAGGTGGCGTTCGAGCGCCGCCACCGTGTCCGGCTCCACGGCATCGAGATAGAGGGCGATGCGCGGCTCGTGGTCGACGTGGGCGGACAATGCGCGCGCATTGTCCAGCAGGACCCAGAGGTAGGCGGGCAGGGCGAGGATGAACCCCAGCACGGCGATACTGATCAGGCTCAGGACGGGTGCCTGCAGGCGGCGCTGGAGGCTGCGCCGGGCGGCATCCCGGTGCGCCTCCAGCCAGGCCGGGACGGTGTCCAGGAGGCGGCGTCCGGGTTTCACGTCGCGGACTCCGCGGCGCCGCGCGCCTCGATGCGGCCGTCCTCCAGGTGCAGGACCGGCTTGCCCATGCGTTCCACCAGCCCCAGGTCGTGGCTGGCGATCAACGCGGTCATGCCGACCCGGTTGAAGTCGTCGAACAGCTGCAGGATCTCGCGCGACAGCGCCGGGTCAAGGTTCCCGGTGGGCTCGTCCGCCAGCAGCAGGACCGGGCGGTGGACGATGGCCCGGGCAATCCCGACCCGCTGCTGTTCCCCCGCGGACAGGGTGCGCGGGTTCACCGCCTCCTTGTGCAGCAGACCGACCTTGTCGAGGGCCGCGCGTACGCGCTTGCGCATCTCCGGGCGGCGATAGGCGAGGATCTCCAGCGGCAGGGCGACGTTGTCGAACACCGGGCGGTCGAACAGCAGGCGGTGATCCTGGAACACCAGTCCGATACTGCGGCGAAAGCCGGGGATGGCGCGGCTGGAGAGGCGGTCGAGGTCGTGGCCGTTGACGCGGATGCGGCCGCGGGTGGGCCGCTCGAGCCCGGCGATCAGTCGCAGCAGCGTGCTCTTGCCGGCACCGGAGGGCCCGGTGATGAAGGCCATCGCGCCCGCATCCACGCGCAGGCTGACATTGCTGAGCGCCTCTGCCGCGCTGCCGAACCGCTTGGTGACGCGTTGCAGCTGGATCATCCGGAGCGGGTCAGTCGCTGTCGCGGCCGAGCAGGGCGCGGACGAAGGCGCGTGCATCGAAGACCTGCAGGTCCTCGGCCTTCTCTCCGACCCCGATGAAGCGCACCGGCACCCCCAGCTGTTCGGCCAGCGCGAACAGCACGCCGCCCTTGGCGGTCCCGTCCAGCTTGGTCACCACGATCCCGGTCAGGCCCAGCGCCTCGTGGAACTGGCGCGCCTGATTCAGCGCGTTCTGCCCGGTGCCGCCATCCACCACCAGCAGGACCTCGTCCGGGGCGTGTTCGTCCAGCCGCCCCATCACGCGTTTTACCTTGCGCACCTCGTCCATCAGGTTGGTCTGGGTATGCAGGCGCCCGGCGGTGTCCGCGATCATCACATCGATGCCGCGCGCCTGCGCCGCCTGCAGCCCGTCGTAGACCACCGATGCGGAATCGGCCCCGGTGCCCTGGGCGATCACCGGGGCGTTGTTGCGCTCGCCCCAGGTCTGCAGCTGTTCCACCGCCGCGGCGCGGAAGGTGTCGCCGGCCGCCAGCAGCACCGAGCGGCCGTTGGCCTGGAGGTGGTGCGCCAGCTTGCCGATGGTGGTGGTCTTGCCGGCGCCGTTGATGCCGACCACGAGGATCGAGAACGGGCGTTCGGCCTCCGGGATCTCCAGCGGCTGCGAGACCGGCTCGAGGATCTCGATCATGGCCGCCTCGAGGGCGTCCATCAGCGCCTCGGCATCATCCAGCTGGCCGCGTTTTACCTCGCGGGTGATACGATCCATGATCCGCTGGGTCGCATCCAGGCCCACGTCCGCGAGGAGCAGGCGTTCTTCCAGCTCCTCGAACAGTTCGTCGTCGATCTTGCGCCGGAACAGCGACCCCAGATCGCCGCCCAGGGCCTGCCCGGTCTTGGCCAGGCCCTGGCGCAGGCGCTGGAACCAGCCCCCGCGGGCAGGCTTTTCCGGCTCGGCGTTCGCCGTCTCCGGCGGGGCGGCCGTGGAGTCTTCGGACTTCTTCTTGCGGAAACCGAACATGCTCGATGTGGTCAAGTAGAGAGTTCGCCAATGCTAGCACGAGGATTCATGAATCATGCGCGGTAAAAAACTGGTCACAGTGCTCATTACAGCGCTGGTGTGCGCCTGGCCGGCGGTCGGGTCGGCCGCGCCGCCGGAGATCGAATCGGACGTGGTCGAGGCCACGCTGGACAACGGGCTGACGGTGCTGGTGCTGGAGGACCGGCGGGCCCCGGTCGTGGCCAATATGGTCTGGTACCGGGTCGGCTCGGCCGACGAGCACAGCGGTGTGACGGGGATCTCGCACATGCTGGAGCACATGATGTTCCGCGGCTCCGAACGCTACGAGCCGGGCGAATTCTCGCGCATCATCTCGCGCCTGGGCGGACGCGAGAACGCCTTTACCGGTCGTGACTACACCGGCTACTTCCAGGTGATCGGGCGCGATCACTGGGAGACGGTGATGGCGATGGAGGCGGAACGCATGCAGAACCTCAAGCTGCAGGAAGACGAGTTCCGCCCGGAACTGAGCGTGGTCCAGGAGGAGCGCCGCCTGCGGGTGGAGGATCAGCCGAACGCCCTGCTGCGCGAGCAGCTGATGGCCACCGCCTTCTTCAACCACCCCTACGGCAACCCGGTGATCGGCTGGATGAGCGACATCGAGGCCTACACCCTGGAGGATAACCAGGCGTGGTACGACCGCTACTACCACCCCAACAACGCGGTCGTCGTAGTGGTGGGCGATGTCGACGCTGAGCGGGTGATCGACGCCGCCCGCGAGCACTTCGGCGACATCCCCGCCGGGGAGCTGCCGGAGGCGAAGCCGCGCAGCGAGACCCCGCAGAAGGGCGAGCGCCGTATCACGGTGGAGGCCCCGGCCGAACTCCCCTATCTGATGATGGGCTGGAAGACTCCGGTGCTGAACACCGTCGAGGATCCGGTGGATGCCTATGCCCTGATGGTGGCGGCCGGGATCCTCGATTCCGGCGAGGCCTCGCGCTTTGCCCGCGAGATCGTGCGCGGCGAGGAGCTGGCCGGCGCGACGTCGGCCCGCTACAGCCCCTTCAGCCGGCTGGATGACCTGTTCCTGATCGCGGCCGTGCCCACGGCGGATACCGACGTCGACACGCTGGAGGCCGCCCTGCTGGAACAGGTGGAGCGCCTGAAGGACGAGCCGGTCAGCGACAGCGAGCTCGAGCGGGTGCAGGCGCGGGTGATCGCCTCCGAGGTGTACCAGCGCGATTCGGTGCGCTCGCAGGCCTTCCAGCTGGGCATGCTGCAGACCATCGGGGTCGGCTGGCAGGAAGGCGATCGCTTCGTCGAGCGCGTGCGGGCGGTCACCGCCGAGGATGTACAGCGCGTGGCCCGCGAATACCTGGTGCCGCAGCGCCGCACGGTCGGAATCCTCGACCCGCGGCCCCTGGATGGCGAAGACCCGCCTGATCCGGGTGCGGCGCAACCCTATGGCGAAACCGCGGGGGGCATGTGATGACGGGAGGCAAGATGATGCGTGCGGGATGGCTGACGGCCTTCGTGTGGCTGCTGGCGCTGGCGCTGCCGGCCCAGGCGGTGGAGATCGAGCAGTGGGAGACCGACGAGGGCCTGCGCGTGCTCTATGTGGCCGCGCCGGACCTGCCGATGGTCGACCTGCGTCTTACGTTCGACGGCGGCGCCTCGCGCGACGGTGACCACCACGGCCTGGCCTCGCTGACCAGCAGCGCCCTGCGCCACGGCACGGAGGAGATGGATTCGGACGAACTGGCCGAGCGCTTCGAGTCGGTGGGCGCGCAATTCAGCACCGATTCGCTGCGCGACATGGCCATCGTCAGCCTGCGCAGCCTGACCGAGCCGGACTGGATGAATACCGCGGTGGAGACCCTGACCGCCGTGCTGGCCGCGCCGGCCTTCCCCGAGGCCGACTTCGAGCGGGCCCGGCGCCAGGCCCTGCAGGGGCTGCAGCGCGAGCGCCAGGACCCGGGCAGCGTCGCCAGCCGGCGCTTCTACGAACTGATGTATGGCGACCACCCCTACGCCAACTGGCCGGGCGGCAAGCGCGAGACCCTGGAGGCCCTGGCGCCGGCGGATGCCCGTGCGTTCTATGAGCGCTTCTACACCACCGGCAACGGGGCCCTGGCGATCACTGGTGGCCTGACGCGCGAGGAGGCTGAGGCGGTGGCCGACCGGATCTCCGCGGCGCTGCCGCAGGGCGCGGCGGTGGAGCCGCTGCCGGCCGTGGAGCCGCGCGACGAGCCGGTGGAGGAGCGTATCGAGTTTCCCTCCGAGCAGGCCCATATCCTGATGGGCGCCCCGGCGCTGCGACGTGGCGACGAGGATCATTACGCCCTGACGCTTGCAAATCACGCCTTCGGGGGCGGCGGCTTTACCTCGCGGCTGTTTCGGGAGATCCGCAGCCAGCGTGGTCTGGCCTATTCCGTGAGCAGTCGCCTGCAGCCGATGGCGGCCGAGGGCCCCTTCCGTATCGGTATGCAGACCGGCGTGGACCAGGCGGACGAGGCGGTGACCGCCCTGCGCGAGGCGCTCGTGCGCTGGCACGCCGACGGGGTCGATGCCGAAGAACTCGAGGCCTCGCGCGAGAACGTGGTCAACAGCTTCCCGCTGTCGCTGGCCTCGAACAGCGATATCGTCGGACTGCTGGGGATGATGGCCTTCTACGACCTGCCGCTGGACTACCTGGAGCGCTACATCGAGCGCATGGAGGCGGTGGAGCTGGATGAACTGAATGCCCGGTTGCGCGAGCGCATCAACCCGGATGCGATGGTCACGGTGATCGTGGGTGGGCAGGAGTAGGCGGGCCCCCGCCGGGCGCCCGGCGCGCATCCGCATCATCGGCGGCGCCTGGCGGCGACGCTGGCTGCCGGTCCCTGCGGTGGGCGGCCTGCGGCCGACTGCCGATGCCCTGCGCGAGACGGTGTTCAACTGGCTGCAGCCCCGGTTGCCGGGCGCACGGGTGCTGGATCTGTTCGCCGGAACCGGGGCGCTGGGGCTGGAGGCGGCCTCGCGCGGGGCCGGTGCGGTGCTGCTGGTCGAGCGCGATGCGCGCGCCGCGGCCCAGCTCCAGGCCAACTGCGAGACCCTGGGCGCCGGGCAGGTCAGCGTGCGTCGGGATGACGCCCGGCGCCTGCTGGCCGGCCCACCCCCCGAGGGCCTTGCCTACGATCTCGTGCTGGTGGACCCGCCGTTCGGGCAGGGGCATGTCCCACGGGTGCTGGAGGCCCTGCTCGCGCAGGGCTGGCTGCACGCCGACAGCCGGGTTTATGTGGAGATCGAGTCCGAGGCGGATCTCGCCTTTCTCGCCGCGGGGGGCTGGCAGATCGAGCGCGAGCGCCAGGGCGGGCAGGCTCGGGCCCTGCTGCTGGCCCGGAATTCGACCCGCACCGAGGCGTGAGGCCGCGCGGGCCGTGACGCCTGTCGCGGTTTTGCAGTGCGGCGAGTCTTTCGCTACGGTGATGCTGTCCCACCTACCGCGACAACGCCCATCGGGCGCCTCCCCGCGCGGCTTCCGGAAAACTCCGGAACCGGACCGCTCGGTCTTGCGCTTGCCACAGGAACAAAAGGGGAAACCGAATGGATGAGCAGTCCACCCCGGGTCTGACGCAAACCCGCCTCGGCGGCTTTGGCGTGATCTGCAGCCCGGTCTTCTATACCGCCAGCCTGATAATCGCAGCCTTCGTGGCTTTCGGGGCCATCTTCCCGGATCGCGCCGAGGCGATCTTCGAGCAGCTCCAAAGTGGCATCGGGGAGTATCTCGGCTGGTATTACATGCTGGTCGTGACGGTGTTCCTGGTCTTTTCCCTGTATCTGATGTTCAGCCGCTACGGCGGCGTGCGCCTGGGCGACCAGTTCGAGACCCCGCGTTTCAGCTACGCCGCGTGGTTCGCGATGCTGTTCTCCGCGGGCATGGGGATCGGGCTGCTGTTCTGGAGCATCGCCGAGCCGATGTTCCACTACCTCAGCCCGCCGCATGCGGAGGGCGAGAGTGCCGAGGCGGCCACCGAGGCCATGCGCTACACCTTCTTCCACTGGGGCCTGCACGCCTGGGCGATCTACATCGTCGTTGGCCTGTCGCTGGCGTACTACGCCTACCGCCACAACCTCCCGCTGCTGATCCGCTCGTCGCTGTACCCGTTCATCGGTGATCGGATCTATGGTCCGTGGGGACATCTCGTCGACGTGGTAGCGCTGTTCGGCACCATGTTCGGGGTGGCCACCTCGCTGGGCCTTGGCGTCATGCAGATCAACTCGGGCCTGAACTTCGTGTTCGGGATCGAGGAATCCACCTTCATGCAGATCGTCCTGGTCGCGATCATCACCCTGATTGCCGTCGTCTCGGTGGCGCTGGGTGTGGACAAGGGCATCAAGCGCCTGTCCAACTTCAATATTGGCCTGGCGGCGATCCTGATCGCCCTGCTGCTGGTGATGGGGCCGACCCTGTTCATCCTGCGTCTGCTGGTGGAAAGCACCGGTGTCTATGTGCAGTCCCTGCCTGAAATGAGCCTGTGGGCCGACACCATCGAGGACTCCGGCTGGGCCACCTCCTGGACCATCTTCTACTGGGGCTGGTGGATCTCCTGGGCCCCGTACGTCGGTATGTTCATCGCGCGGGTCTCGCGCGGGCGCACCATTCGCGAGTTCGTCGCCGGGGTGCTGCTGGCCCCGACCGCCGCGGCCTTCGTCTGGCTGGCCGTGTTCGGGGGTACCGCGATGAGCTACGAGCTCGACGGCGTTGCGGACCTGGCCGGCGCCGTTTCGGAAAACGTGTCCACCGCGCTGTTTGTCACCCTCCAGGCCCTGCCGCTCTTCGACTGGCTGGCCGTGGCGGTGATGGCGGCGGCGACGCTGCTGATCGTGACGTTCTTCGTGACCTCCTCGGACTCCGGTTCGCTGGTCATCGACACCCTGGCCTCCGGCGACGTGCGTAACCCGACCGTCACCCAGCGCGTGTACTGGGCCATCCTCGAAGGGGTGGTCGCCTCCATCCTGCTGCTGGCGGGCGGACTGGCCGCGCTGCAGGCGGCCGCGATCAGTGTCGGTCTGCCGTTCTCGGTCATCATGCTGATCATGGTGATCGGCCTGTGGCGAAGCTTGCACCAGACCGAGGCGGTCACGCCGAGCAAGTACCAGAAGGAGGCCCCGCCGCCGCATACCCTGCTCGGGTACACGGATGATCTGGACGACAAGATCAAGTAGGGGGTCAGCATGACTGCGTCCCGAGTGGCGCTGCTGGGATGCGGGCTCATGGGGCAACCCATGGGCCTGCGTCTTTTGCAGGCCGGATTTCCCGTGGTGGCCTACAACCGCACGGTCGCTCGCGCGAGCGATCTGGCGGCCGAGGGGGTCACCGTCCACAACGCCCCCGCCGCGGCCGTCGCGGAGGCCGATGTGCTGGTGCTGATGCTCAGCGATGCCGGCGCCATTGGCGCGGTGCTCGACGACCTGCCGGACGGGGCGCTGGATGGGCGCTGCGTGATCCAGATGGCGACCATTCTGCCGGCCGAAAGTCGCGCCCTGGCACAGCGGGTGCGGGCCGCCGGGGCATGCTATCTCGAGGCGCCGGTACTGGGCTCCATACCGGAGGCGCGCGACGGCCGGCTGCTGATCATGGCGGGAGCCGACAGCGACACGGACTTTGCTCGGGCGCAGCCGGTGCTGGCGGCTCTGGGCGAGACCCCGCGACATGTCGGCCCAGTGGGCCAGGGCGCGGCCCTGAAGCTCGCCTTCAACCAGCTGATCGCCAGCCTGACCGCCGCGTTTTCCCTGAGTCTGGGGCTGGTGCGCCGCGAGGGCGTGGAGGTGGATACCTTCATGGACATCCTGCGTGACAGCGCCCTGTACGCCCCGACCTTCGACAAGAAGCTGGGCAAGATGGTCTCCGGCGACTTCGGCACGGCCAATTTTCCGGTCAAGCACTTGCTGAAGGATGTGCGCCTGACCGAGCAGGCGGTCGAGGATGCCCATCTGGTGGGTCCATGGTTGCCGTTGCTGGCGGATCTGCTGGATCGGGCGCAGGCCCAGGGCCTGGCGGACGCGGATTACTCTGCCATCTACACGGCGATTGTCCCGGACTCGCCAGGGCGATGAGGGCGGACCGCGGCTTTATGCACAGCCGTCTCCGCAGTCCGAGCGGGTACGCCTGTCTCCGTCACGGACGCCGGGTCGTGGTGGTTTTCGGAGGGTAAAACAATTGAGATCAAGGTGTTGCGGGGGTTTTTTGTCTCATCGGTGGCGGCGCCCCTTGACGTCCCGCGAGCGTCTCGTTCCGGGTGCGACAATTCGTCCACAAAGTTATCCACAGGTTGTCCGGTGGGCAAAACCACGTGGCCATTCAGGGGGTTGCCGCCTGGATTTCAAATGCCCTGCCCAAATGGCACCGTAAACCGGTCTTGCGCTGAAGGCCCGGAGCCGGCTATCCTATTGGACTTTTCGCCAGAACCTGCGTGAGCCGACCATGAAAGCCGACATCCATCCGAACTACCACAACGTCAAGGTTATCTGCAGCTGCGGTACGCAGTTCGAGACCCGCTCCACTCTCGCCTCCGGCGACGAGATGCATGTGGACGTGTGCTCGCAGTGCCACCCGTTCTACACCGGCAAGCAGAAGATCGTTGATACCGCCGGCCAGGTCGACAAGTTCAACCGCCGCTTCGCATTCTGAAGCCGCGGCGCGCCGTCAGGCGCGCAACGCGACCGGGTGCGTGACCGCGATGGCGGGCCGTGTCCGAACCGACGAGGGCGTCCTGCGGGGCGCCCTCGTCTGCGTTGTGGGGGCCGTGCTCCTGCTGCTGGCCGGAATGGCTGCGGCGGAGTGCCGGCTGGCGGATCAGGACCGGCGCGGGTTGCAGGAGGTCGAGGTCGAGCGTGTCGTGGGGTTCGACCGGTTGCACCTGGCCGATGGGCGGACGATCCGCCTGATCGGTCTGGCCCCGGCCGCCCCGTTGCCGGAGGCCTTGACTCCGCTGCGCGATCTGCGCCTGCATGAGGGAATACGTGAAGCCCTTGAAACCCGCCTGGCTGCAGCGGGGCAGCGCCTGAAGCTGCGCCCCGCGGACCCCGCGCGGGACCCGGGAGGTACCCCGCGCATGCATGCCTGGAGTGAAGATGGCGCCTTGCTGGCGGCGGATCTGATCGCGGCGGGCGCGGCGATGCCGCGGCCGGGGCCGCGACCGGTGCCGCTGGATGCCTGCCTGTACGCGGCCGAGGCCGAGGCGCGAGCCGCAGAACGGGGGCTGTGGCTGGAGCGCCCGGCGGCCATGCCCGCCCGGGTACTGGACCCGCTGGATGGCGCGCTGCGTCAGGGCCGGCTGCGGGTGATGGCCGAGGTGACCGCGGTGCGCGCGACCGGGCGCCACTGGGTGCTGGTGCTGGAGGGCCCCCTGGATTTGCTGATCCGCGGGGATGACCGCGATCATTGGCCCGAGCTGGATCCCGAATCCTTGATCGGTGAGGCGGTGGTCGCGCGCGGTCAGGTGTATCCTTGGAGAGACCGACTCCGGATGCGCATTCGGCATCCGCTCGATCTCGAGGTAGAGGACTAGCGAGGTGCTGGAATAATGCGTGCGTTTCCCAAGTCGTGGCGGCCGGTCCGCGGTCGCCTGGGCTCTCTGCTCCTGGCGGTGCTGGTTGCCGGTGGCCTTGCGGTGGCGATCCCCGGGTGCACCACCAACCCGGTGACCGGTCGCTCGCAGCTGATGCTGGTCTCCGAGAGCCAGGCCATCAGTGCCTCGCGTACCGCCTACGTGGAGATGCTGGCACCGGCACGGGAGGAAGGCCGGATCAATGCCGACCCCGAGATGACCGCGCGAGTGCATGGCATTACCGAAAAGGTCGTCGCCCAGGCCGTGAAGTACCGCTCCGAGACCGCGGACTGGGACTGGGAGATCGTGGTCATCGAGGCCCCGGACACCATCAACGCGTTCGCCATGGCGGGCGGCAAGATGGCGATCTACTCGGGCATCATCGAGCAGCTGGAGCTGACCGACGACGAACTGGCCCAGATCATCGGGCACGAGATCGCCCATGCGCTGTCGGCCCACACCGCGGAGAAGATGTCGGTGGCGCTGGCCAGCAACATGGCGGTTGCCGGCTACGCCATGACGGGGGATCGTTCGCAGATTGCCCTGACCGGGGCGGCGCTGGGCGCGGCACTGGCGGTCCAGCTGCCGCACAGTCGCGCGATGGAGGCCGAGGCCGACGAGATCGGTATGGAGCTGGCGGCCCGCGCGGGTTATAACCCCGACGCCGCGGCGAGCCTGTGGCGCAAGATGGCGGCCCAGTCCAACGGGCGCCACCCGGTCTTCCTCAGTACCCACCCGGCGCCGGAATCGCGCCAGCGTGACCTCACCCGGATGGCCGATCGCTTCCGGCCACTGTACGAAGAGGCGCGCAACAGCCGCGTCCCCACGCACCCGGTCAACTGAAGGATCTCTCCCGTCGCCCGGACTCGCGCCGGGCGGCACGCCGTTTATTTGTTCCCGATCGAAAAAAGGCCCCGCTACACCATGTCCAAGGATTTCAATCAGCGCGCGCTGGAGTACCACGAACAGCAGCCGGCCGGAAAACTGGCCATCCAGGTCACCAAGCCCACGGCGACCCAGGACGACCTCTCCCTGGCCTACTCGCCGGGTGTCGCCGCGCCGGTGCGCGCGATCGCCGAGGATCCGGAGCTGGCCTATCGCTATACCGGCAAGGGCAATCTGGTCGCGGTGATCACCGACGGGACCGCCGTGCTGGGGCTGGGTAACGTCGGTGCCCTGGCCTCCAAGCCGGTGATGGAGGGCAAGGGCGTGCTGTTCAAGACCTTCGCCAATATCGACGTGTTCGATATCGAGGTGGACGCCCCGCAGCCGGAGGACTTCATCAACACCGTCGCGCGCATCGCCGGCGGGTTCGGCGGCATCAACCTCGAGGATATCGCGGCGCCGCACTGCTTCGAGATCGAGCGTCGTCTGTCCGAGCGCCTGGACATCCCGGTCTTCCACGATGATCAGCACGGCACTGCGATCATCACCGCGGCCGGCCTGGTCAACGCGCTGGAGATCCAGGGCAAGAAGCTCAGTGAGGCGAAGATCGTCTGCGTCGGCGCGGGCGCCGCCGGGATCGCCTCCATGCAGTTGCTGGTCCGCCTGGGCGCGGCCAAGAAGAACCTGTACATGGTGGATCGCAAGGGCGTGATCCACAGCCAGCGCGACGACCTGAACGAGTACAAGCAGATCTTCGCGGTGGACACCGAGGCGCGCAGCCTGGCGGATGCCTGCCGTGACGCCGATGTCTTCATCGGCCTGTCCGGTCCGGACCTGCTGACCCCGGAGATGCTGCGGTCCATGGCGCCGAAGCCGGTGGTCTTCGCGCTGTCCAACCCGGACCCGGAGATCCGCCCGGAGCTTGCGCACGAGACCCGTGACGATCTGATCATGGCCACCGGGCGCTCGGACTACCCGAATCAGGTGAACAACGTGCTCGGCTTCCCGTTCATCTTCCGCGGCGCGCTGGATGTGCGCGCGCGGACCATCAACGACGAGATGCTGGTCGCGGCGGTCCACGCGCTCGCCGGGCTGGCCCGCGAGCCGGTACCGCAGTCCGTGCTGGATGCCTACGGGCGGGATGCGCTCGAGTTCGGCCCGCACTACATCCTGCCGACCCCGTTCGATCCGCGCCTGATCGATACCGTGCCACAGGCGATCAGTCAGGCTGCCCGCGACAGCGGGGTCGCCCGCCTGTAGCCCGCCCCAACCGCAGAGGAGGAGCAGCGCATGCAGAAGATCGCCATCGTCGGCGCCGGGCGCGTCGGTGAATCCACCGCCCAGTTCCTTGCGCGGCGTGATGTCGCCCGCGAGATCGCGTTGCTGGATGTGCGCGAGGGCGCGGCGGCTGGTGCTGCCCTGGATATCCAGGAGACCGCCCCGCTGCTGCGCTTCGACACCCGGCTGAGCGGCAGCCACGAGCCCTCGGTGATCGCCGGTGCCGAACTGGTGATCATCACGGCCGGGTTGCCGCGCAAGCCCGGCATGTCGCGCTCCGACGTGCTGGACAAGAACGTCGAGATCCTCGACCTGATCCTGCAGGACATCCTGGTCCATGCCCCGCAGAGCCGCATCCTGGTGGTCTCCAACCCGGTGGACGTGCTGACCTACCGCGCCTGGCAGAAGACCGGCTGGAGCCGCGACCGGATATTCGGCCAGGCCGGGGTGCTGGATACCTCGCGCATGGCCGCCTTCATTGCGCTGGAGACCGGGTTGTCCACCCACGACATCCAGGCGCTGGTACTGGGCGGCCATGGCGATGCGATGGTCCCGATGCTGCGCTATTCCTCGGTCAACGGGGTGCCGCTGCATCACTTCATGGATCAGGCCGCGCTGGACAACATCGTCGAGCGCACCCGCCACGGCGGGGCCGAGATCCTCGCCCTGAAACAGACCTCCAGCGCCTACGGCGCCCCGGCCGCGGCCATCGCCGAGATGGTCGAGGCGATCGCCCTGGACCGGCGCCGGGTGCTGCCCACCGTTGCGCTGCTGGACGGCGAGTACGGCGAGCGCGATGTTGCCATGGGCGTGCCCTGCATTCTGGGTCAGGGCGGCATGGAGCGGGCGATCGAGCTGGACCTGAATGCCGCGGAGCGCGCCGCCTTCGACCAGTCGATCGCCGGGGTGCGGAAGGACCTTGAACGCCTCGCCTGAATCCGCGCCGGTCCCGGATGTGCCACGGCCGACCCTGACGCTGATCGACAGCAGCATCTTCGTCTTCCGTGCCTGGTTCGCGCGCGGCCTGGATCCCGACCCGCAGGGCCGCCCGGGCGGCGCGCTGCACGGCCTGGTCCATTCGCTCTGTCAGTGGTTGCCGGCCTGCGCTCCGGGGCCCGTGGCGTTCTGCCTCGACACCGGGCTGCGCCGGGGCTTTCGTCACCGCATCGATCCGGCCTACAAGGCCCATCGCCCGCCGGCACCGCCGGAGCTGCGCGAGCAGTTCGAACGGATCCGCGAGCTTCTGGGAAGGCTCGGTTTCACGACCCTGGCCGACCCGGAATACGAGGCCGATGACCTGATCGCCAGTCTGGCCCGCTCCGGCCGCGCGGCCGGGTATCGCATCGACGTGAAGAGTGCGGACAAGGATCTGACCCAGGTCATTCTGGGTGATGCGGACCGGCTGCATGACCCGGAACGCGGCACCGACCTGGATCGCCGCGCGATCGAGAAGCGCTTCCGCATTCGGCCGGAACAGGTCGCGGACATGCTGGCGCTGGCCGGGGACGCCAGCGACAACATTCCGGGGATCGATGGGGTCGGCCCGAAAAGCGCCGCGCGCATCCTGCGCCGGCTGCGCGACCTCGACACCGTCCTGGCGGACCCGGCGGCGGTTGCCCGCTGCAATATCCGCCGTGCCCCGGCGGTCGCCGCGGCCATCGCCGGGGCGGCCGATCGCCTGCGCCGTGCGCGCCGGCTGACGGGTCTCGCCGACCGGATCCCGGGGCTGCCGGCAGTCAACCAGATGCTGCCCCGGGGCCCCGACCCGGATGCAGCGGTCTGGCTCCGGGATCTGGGGGTGACCCCAACCTATCATGCACCGCTGCTGGCCGCCGCCAATGCCTGGGCCGGCGCCGATACGAGACAGACTGCATGACCGCAAGCCGCACATTCCCCGCGATCCTGATCCTGATGGCGTTGTTGCTGCCGGCCGCTGCGCAGGCCCACCCGCATGCGTGGATCGACCTGCGCGTCAGCTTCGAGCGCGACGCCACGGGGCAGATCACCCACATGCTCCACCACTGGCGCTTCGATCCGACCTACGGGCAATACCTCCACGACGATGCCCAGGAGCATCAGCCGGGGGATACCCCGGAGGCGCGCCTGCAGGGGCTGGCCCGCGAGATCCTGGACAACCTCGACGAGTACCGCTGGTACAGCCATCTGCAGGTGGCGGACGACGCGATCGGCATCGCCGCCGCCGCGGAACCGCGCATGGCTATGGAGGACGGGCTGCTGCACTTCCGCTTCCGGCTGGAGCTGGAGACCCCCGTGGATCCCGCCGTCGCGCCGCTGGAGTACAAGGTCTACGACCCGACGTATTTCATCGAGATTCTGCACCAGGAGCCGCACGGCACGCGCATTGTCGATGCCTCCGGCCTGGTGGATGCGACCTGCCAGACGCAGCTCGAGCGTCCGCGCCCGGATCCGGCCATGGTGGCGCGCGCGATGGCGCTGGACTATGGCGCCAGCGTCGATTACGACCTCGGTCGCTACTTCGCCGAGCGCGTCACCCTGCGCTGCGACTGACGCGCCGTTCATGGCCCGGATTGTCCTGTTCCACAAGCCCTGGGGTGTGCTGCCGCAGTTCACCGACCCCGAGGGGCGGCCGACGCTGGCCGACTACATCGAAATCCCCGGCGTCTACCCGGCCGGACGCCTGGATCGCGACAGCGAGGGCCTGATGGTCCTGACCGACGACGGCCGCCTGAATGCCCGCCTGACTCAGCCACGCCACAAGACCAGCAAGACCTACTGGGTCCAGGTCGAGGGCGAGCCCGACGATGCCGCGCTCGCTGCCCTGCGCGAGGGCGTCGAGCTGAAGGATGGCCTCACGCGCCCGGCGAAGGTGGAGCGTATGGATCCACCGGATCTTCCGGAGCGTGATCCGCCGGTGCGTTTCCGCCGCCATATCCCGACCCGCTGGCTGGCCATCACCCTGCGCGAGGGGCGCAATCGCCAGGTGCGCCGGATGACCGCAGCAGTGGGTCACCCGACCCTGCGTCTGGTGCGCTACCGGGTCGGATCGTGGACCCTCGACGGCCTGGCGCGCGGCGAGGTTCGCGTGCTGGATTCCTGATCCAGAGCCGCTTCTTGCCGGATCTGCCGACATGCCCCCGCGAAACCGCCCGGAAGCCGTTGCAAGCGCCCCGGGGCTGGCCGATGATGAACAACCATTGAAGCGAGGGCAGGGCATGCGCCTTTCCAGGAACGTAATCGTCGGGCTCGCCGGCCTGTTGCTGGCTCTGGCCGCGTCGCTGCCGGCGGCGGCTGCGGAGGACGACCGCTACGTCTTCGAGCGCAGTCTGTTCCTGCTGGCGGAGCGGGCGCTGAACCGGGGCGACATGACCGCCTACCGCGCCGCGCGCAGCACCCTGACCGGCTATCCGCTGACCCCCTATCTGGATTACCGCGAACTCGCGCGCAATCTCGGTCGCGCCGAACCGGACGCCGTGCGCGACTTCGTGCGCGAACATGACGACACCCCGCTGGCCGCGCGGCTGCGCAGTAGTTACCTGACGCACCTCGCGCGCGAGGAGCAGTGGGAGGACTACCTTGAGTTTGTCGCGGCCACCGGGGCGAAGCCGTCGCTGTCGGTCGAGCAGGACTGCTATCGGCGCCAGGCGCTCTTGAAGGCCGGCGACCGCGATGCCGCACTGGAAGACATGGAGTCCATCTGGCTGCACGGGCAATCCCGCCCGTCCGCCTGCGATCCCGTGCTGGCCGCCTGGCGCGACGCCGACGGTCTGACCGGCGAGCTTGCCTGGGAGCGTTTCGAGCTTGCCGTGAAGGCCGGCCAGACCGGTCTCGCCCGTTATCTGCGGCGCTATCTGGCGGATGCCGATCGCCGCTGGGCGGAACGCTGGCTGGACCTGGCCAGCCGCCCCGCGCGGGTGGTGGAGGTCGACTTCCAGGCCGACGATCACCGCTCGGCCGAGGCGCTGCTGGAGCGGGCCTTTATCCGCTGGGTCCGGCAGGACCTGGACGCCGCGCTGGAGGGGTGGGAGGCGTCCGGGGACGCGCTCGGGCTGTCGACCGAGGCCGCCGGGCGCGTGCAGCACGCACTTGCCCTGCGTCTGGCCCTGCGCTATCGCCCCGAGGCCCTGGACTTCATGGCCCGCCTGGAACCCGAGGTGTTCGATACCCAGTTGCGCCAGTGGCAGGTGCGGGCGGCCCTGTACGAGCGCGACTGGGCGACGGTGATGGATGCGATCCGGGCCATGGATCGCGACGTGCGTGACGAGGCGGCGTGGCAGTACTGGCACGCCCGGGCGCTGGAGCAGACCGAGTCGCTGGAGGCTGCCCGGCGCTTCTACGAGCGCGCCGCCCGCGAGCGGAACTTCCACGGCTTCCTGGCCGCTGACCGGCTGGGCCAGCCCTACCGTATCGGGCATGAGCCCCTGGTGCTGGACGACGGGCGGCGGGCGGCCATGCGTGAGCATGCCGGCATGCAGCGCATGCGCGAGTTGGTTCGCCTGGATCGCTACGCCGAGGCCCGCCGCGAGTGGACCCATGCCATCGCGGGCTGGGATACGCCGGAACTGGAGTCGGCGGCGCGCACCTTCGCCGACTGGGGCTGGCATGACCGAGCCATCTTCACCGCTGCGCGGGCGCGTAACTGGGACGATATCGAGCTGCGTTTCCCGCTGGCCTTTGACGACCTCATCGTGACCGGGGCCCGCGAACAGGCCATCGACCCGGCCTGGGCCATGGCCATCGCGCGCCAGGAGAGCGCGTTCCTGCATGACGTGCGTTCCGGGGCCGGCGCGCTGGGGATCATGCAGGTGATGCCGGCGACCGGCCGCTCGATCGCCTCGGCGGCCGGGGTACGGGTGAATTCCGACTGGGACATCCTCGACCCGGCGACCAACGCCCGGCTCGGGACCTACTACCTGCGGCGCAACCTCGACCGCTTTGGCGGTCACAGCCTGCTGTCCACCGCGGCCTACAACGCCGGGGCCCACCGTGTGCGTTCCTGGCTGCCGGAGGATCGGGCGATGGACCCGGATATCTGGGCCGAACTGATCCCGTTCTCCGAGACTCGCGATTACATTCGCCGGGTGTTTGCCTACCGAATCCTGTACGCGGTGCGCCTGGGGCAGGAGCCGCCGTCGCTGTCCACGCTGCTGTATCCGGTCACGCCGCAGGACCGCCTGGCCGCCAGCCGCGAACGCCACCTGGCCGCCCTGCCGGGCGATGCGGGCATCACCCTCAGTCGGGCCTTCTGCGACGCCCCGGGCTACACCGACAACGCCTGCTAGGGCGTCTGCTCACCACGAAGCTCACGAAGGCACGAAGAAGGGTCAGGTCAAAAGCGATTCACAGGAAGGTTGGAAGATCGGAAGTAGGGAAATGGGTTGAGGGCCTGGGGCCGCCGCTGGGTGCCGGCGTCAGCCGCGACCGCAAAGGCAACAGCGCGGGGCCGTGCCCCGAAGCCGCCCCACAAGACCTCTTCCTGACTTCCCTTCTTCCTGTAAAACCGCCCTTGACCTTCTTCGTGTCTTCGTGCGCTTCGTGGTGAAGAACAGGGTGCTGGAACTAGCCGCGGATGATGTCCTCGCGCATGCGGCTGGCGATGCCGTCGGCCAGTTGTTGCCATTCGGCCGCCAGCGGGGCCTCCAGGTGTTCTTCGGTGGTGGCCTTGAAGTGGCGCATCCAGATGGCCAGGTCGGCCTCGGTCAGGTTCAGCGGCGCGTGCTTGCCGACCATGTCGATGGTCGGCGGCTGTTCCAGGCGCCCGCCCAGGTTCATGTACCAGAAATCGGCGATCCGGTTCACGTGATCCGGGAAGTCCTGAATGCGCTCGAAGTGATGACCGATCTCGGGGTCGGCCGAGAGGCGGCGGTAGAAGTCGTCGATCACCGCGCGGATGCGCTCGGCGCCGATCTTGTCGCACAGGGGTTCGAGCTTGCGAAAGGCCATGGGGGTCTCCTGACGAATCCTGCGTCAGCCGGTACCCTGCACACAGCAGAGCAACCCGGATGCCGAGGATGAACCGATTCGATTCAGCGGGCCCCGATGCCGTGACGGCGGCGGTGGCCCAGTGCATTGCCGACCATACCGGAACGCCGTTCGAGCCGACAGGAAGCCAGGCCTGTTCCGGGGGCTCCATCAACCAGGCGCAGCGCCTGACCGGGACCGACGGGCGTCGCTTCTTCGTCAAGCTGAGCGGGGGCGATGGCGCCGCGATGTTCGCCGCCGAGGCGCGCGGCCTGGAAGAACTCGCGCGCTGCGAACGGCTGAAGATCCCCGAGGTGGTGGGGACTGGCTCCGCCGGCAGTACCCACTTTCTGGTGATGGAGGATCTCGCGCTGGGCGGGCGTCGCGACGGTGTGGCCCTGGGGCACGGGATCGCCGACATGCACCGGAAGACCCGGACGCGCTTCGGGCTGGATCACGACAACTTCATCGGCAGCACCCCGCAGTCGAATACCGAGCACGACGACTGGGTCTCGTTCTACCGCGACGAGCGCCTGGGCTTCCAGCGCGGGCTGGCGCGCGAGCGCGGGGCCTCGCGCTCGTTGCTGGGGGCACTGGAGGAGCTGGAGGCCTCCCTGGACGGCTTCTTCGTCGACTACCGCCCCGAGCCATCGCTGCTGCACGGCGACCTGTGGAGCGGCAACTGGGGATTCCTGGCGGACGGGCGCGCGACGATCTTTGATCCGGCGGTGTACTACGGCGACCGCGAGGCCGATCTGGCAATGATGGAGCTGTTCGGCCACCCCGGGCAGGACTTCGTGGCCGCGTACGAGGAGATCCTGCCCATCGACCCGGGCTATGGCGTGCGCCGTACGCTCTACAACCTTTACCACATCCTCAACCACGACCACTTGTTCGGCGGCGGCTACGGCGCCCAGGCCGAGCGCATGATCCGCCAGCTCCTCGCCGAACTGCGCTGACGGCCCACGTCGAGACTTTGAAAGGCAAGGGCGGTTTTACCACGAAGCTCACGAAGGCACGAAGAAGGTCAAGGGCGGTTTACCACAGAGGACACGGAGGTCACGGAGTTTTGATTGGCTGGATGCACTGCCAGGGCCGCCACCTGTGGACGTTCTCTGCCGCCAGGATACTCAACATATCCGGCCGGCCATCCAGCTAGCTGATTCCTTGGAAACCTTACCTTGCCGTTGTCCTCGCCCTGGCGCCCCGAGGAGTCGCTCCAGCGTTAGCGAATCCCGGTAGTGGTTGCCGGGAAGTTATCTCGCGACAGGGGTTTGCGTACGCTCGCCCGCAGGAGCAGCCTTCGGGGATCAACAGCAACGCATTCCGTCCCCTGCAAACCACTCTGTGACCTCCGTGTCCTCTGTGGTTTAACCGCTTTTGACCTGGCCCTTCTTCGTGCCTTCGTGCGCTTCGTGGTGAATCAGGGTTTCAGCGGCCGAGTTCGCGCGAGCGGTCGGCGGCCGCGGTCATTGCGCGGCGCATCAGGTCGCGCAGGTCGCCGTCCTCCAGTACCTGCAGGGCGCGTTCAGTGGTGCCCCCGGGGGAGGTCACGCGGTGGCGCAGTTCGGCGGGGCTCTCGTCGCTCTCGGTGGCCAGGCGGGTGGCGCCGGCGAGGGTGCCCAGGGTCAGCTCCAGTGCGGTATCGGCCGGCAGGCCCAGCGACTGCGCCGCCTCCTGCATGGCCTCGATCATCAGGAACACGTAGGCAGGCCCGCTGCCGGAGGTGGCGGTCACCGCGTGCATCTGCTCCTCGTCCTCGACCCAGATCGCGCGTCCGACCGCTTCCAGTAGCCGGGTCGCGGTGGTGTGGTCCTCGGGGTCGGCGGTGGGGGCGGCGTACAGCCCGGTGACCCCGGCGCCCACCAGGGCCGGGGTGTTCGGCATCGCCCGGACCAGGCGCGTGGCGTCGCCCAGCCAGCCGGCCAGCTGGGCCGTGGTGATGCCGGCGGCCACGGAGATCACCAGGGGCTCGCCGCGGGACACCGCCTCGCGCAGGGTCGGGGCCAGATCCGGCAGGGTCTGCGGCTTGACGGCGAGGACCAGGGTGGCGGCTTCGGCGGCCAGTTCCGTGGCCTCGGCGCTGGCCAGACCCGGGTAGCGGGCCTGCAGGTCGCGCACGCGCTCGGCGCTCTTGTCGGCGATCGCGATGCGTTCGGCGGCGTGGCCGGACTGGACCAGCCCCTGGATCAGGGCCTCGCCCATGTTGCCGGCCCCGATGAAGCCGACCTCGAAGCGGTGTTCCGTCATGCAGACTCCTTATTTGGGTGGACGCGGGCCGAACAGGGCGGTGCCGACCCGCACCAGGGTGGCGCCTTCGAGGATCGCGGCCTCGAGATCGCCGGACATGCCCATGGACAGGGTGTCGAGTGTATGCCCCTGGCTGTTCAGGGTATCGCGCAGTGCGCGCAGGCGCGCAAAGGGTTCCCGCTGGCGCCGCGGGTCGTCCTCGGCGGCGGGGATGGCCATCAGGCCGCGCAGTTCCAGTCCCGGCAGGTCACGCACGGCATTGGCCAGGGTGGCGGCCTCGGCGGGCGCCACGCCGGCCTTCTGCGGTTCCTCGCTGATGTTGACCTGCAGGCAGATCTGCAGCGGCGGCAGGCCCGCCGGGCGCTGGTCCGACAGGCGCCGCGCGATGCGTTCGCGATCGACGGTATGCACCCAGGCCGCCCGCTCGGCCACCGCGCGGGTCTTGTTGCCCTGCAGTGCGCCGATGAAGTGCCATTCGAGTCCGAGCGGCGCCGGGGGTGCCTCCAGGGCGTCGTACTTGTCCACCAGTTCGGGCACGTAGTTCTCGCCGAACGCAGACTGGCCGCAGGCATGCAGGGCGCGGATCTCGTCCGCGTCGCGCGTCTTGCTGACGGCCAGCAGCCGGACCGTATCCGGGTCGCGTCCGGCCTCGCGGCAGGCGGCGTCGATACGGGTCCGAACGGTGCTCAGGGCATGGTCTGGTGTGGTCATTTCCCTATGATATAGTCCGGAAGAACACAAGGTCACCGCGGATTTTTACGCGGCCCTTCATCAAGCGACAGGGCGTGGTGGTTGCGGCTGCCACCCGGGTGCTGGCGCGCCTTGGCGTGGCGCCCGACAACAGGGGGATGCATGGATATCACGCAGTTGCTGGCCTTCGCGGTCAAGAACGGGGCCTCGGACCTGCACATCTCCGCCGGCATGCCGCCGATGGTGCGCATCGACGGCGACATGCGCCGGGTGAATGTGCCGGTCATGGATCACAAAGAGGTCCAGGGCCTGATCTACGACATCATGAACGACCGTCAGCGCAAGGACTACGAGGAGTTCCTGGAGACGGACTTCTCGTTCGAGGTCTCCGGGCTGGCGCGCTTCCGTGTCAATGCCTTCAACCAGGACCGCGGCGCGGCCGCGGTGTTCCGGACCATCCCCTCCAAGGTCCTGACCCTCGAAGAGCTGGGCGCCCCGCGCATCTTCGAGGAGATCTCGAACTACCCGCGCGGCATCGTGCTGGTCACCGGCCCCACCGGCTCGGGCAAGTCCACCACGCTGGCGGGCATGGTCAACCACCGCAACGAGAACGACTACGGGCATATCCTCACCATCGAGGACCCGATCGAGTTCGTGCACGAATCGAAGAAGTCGCTGGTCAACCAGCGCGAGGTGCACCGCGATACCCACGGTTTCAGCGAGGCCCTGCGTTCGGCGCTGCGCGAGGACCCGGACACGATTCTGGTGGGCGAGCTGCGCGACCTCGAGACGATCCGCCTGGCGCTGACCGCGGCCGAGACCGGGCACCTGGTGTTCGGCACCCTGCATACCAGCTCCGCGGCCAAGACCATCGACCGGATCGTCGATGTCTTCCCGGCGGCGGAGAAGGACATGGTGCGGGCGATGCTGTCCGAGTCCTTGCGCGCGGTCATCGCGCAGACCCTGATGAAGAAGATTGGGGGCGGTCGTATCGCTGCGCACGAGATCATGCTCGGCACGCCGGCGATCCGGAACCTGATCCGCGAGAACAAGATCGCGCAGATGTACTCGACCATCCAGACCAGTGCCGGCACCGGCATGCAGACGCTCGACCAGTGCCTGAAGGACATGCTGGCGCAGGGCGTGATCAGTCGCGAGGATGCCCGTCGCAAGGCGGCCAACCCGGATTCCATTTGATCGATACGGCCCGCTTGGCGTGAACGCCGCACCGGGTATCAGGGGAGAACGCCATGGATCGTGACAAGGCGATCAAGTACATGCATGACCTGCTGCGGGCCCTGGTGGACCGGGGCGGGTCGGACCTGTTCATTACCGTGGGGATGCCGCCGGCGGCCAAGATCGACGGCCGCGTGGTGCCGATGACCGAGCAGAAGCTGACGCCCTCGCACACCCAGGCGCTGGTGCGTTCGCTGATGAACGACAAGCAGTCGGCCGAGTTCGAGCGCCACCAGGAATGCAACTTCGCGATCGGCCTTCAGGGCGTGTCGCGTTTCCGCGTGAATGTCTTCACCCAGCGCGGCAGCCCGGGCATGGTGCTGCGCACGATCAACTCGGTGATCCCGAAATTCGAGGACATCCAGATGCCGCCGCAGCTGGAGAAGATCACCCAGGAGCGGCGCGGGCTGGTGATCTTCGTGGGCGGTACCGGGTCGGGCAAGTCCACCTCGCTGGCGGCGATGATCGGCTACCGCAATCGCACCACGGCCGACCACATCGTCACCATCGAGGATCCGATCGAGTTCGTGCACGAGCACGACAAGAGCATCATCACCCAGCGCGAGGTCGGGGTGGACACCGAGAACTACGAGATCGCGCTGAAGAACACCCTGCGCCAGGCGCCGGACGTGATCCTGATCGGCGAGATCCGCGACCGCGAGACCATGGACTACGGCATCGCCTTCGCCGAGACCGGTCACCTGTGCCTGTCGACGCTGCATGCCAACAGCACCAACCAGGCGCTGGACCGGATCATCAACTTCTTCCCCGAGGACCGGCGCGAGCAGCTGCTGATGGACCTGTCGCTGAACCTGAAGGCAGTGATTTCGCAGCGCCTGGTGCGCAAGGAGAGTGGCGAGGGCCGGGTGCCGGCGGTGGAGATCATGATCAACACCCCGCTGATGTCGGACCTGATCCTGAAGGGCGAAGTACACGAGATGAAGGAGCTGATGTCGCGTTCGCGCGAGCAGGGCATGCAGACCTTCGACCAGGCCCTGTTCGATCTCTACGAAAATCGCCAGATCAGTTACGACGAGGCTCTGCGCAACGCCGACTCGGTGAACGATCTGCGCCTGCGCATCAAGCTCGACAGCCAGCGTGCCCAGGATGACGGCGCGCCCGCGGTGAAGGATGAAGGCGAGGGTCTGGCGGTCGACGAGCGCGCCGAGGACTTCAACCTGCGCTAGCGCGTCGGGTCAGGGAAACAGACTATGAGCCAGTTGCAGATCGAGCCCTACCTGAAACTGATGGCGCAGAAGGCCGCGTCGGACCTGTTCTTCCTGACCGGCGCGCCGGCCAGCATCAAGGTCGACGGCCAGCTCCAGCCCATCTCGCGCAAGGCGCTGGCCCCGGGCCAGGCCGAGAGTATCGCCCGCGAGATGATGAACGAGCACCAGGCGGAGATCTTCGAGCGCGAGACCGCGGTCAACTTTGGCCTGTCGCGCGAGGGACTGGGACGCTTTCGCGTGAACGTCTATCGCCAGCGCGGCGAGGTCGCGATGGTCATCCGTTTCATCCGCGTAGCGATCCCGACCATCGAGCAACTGGGCCTGCCCCCCGTGCTGAAGGAGTTTGTCTCGCACAACGACGGGCTGGTGCTGATCGTGGGGGCAACGGGCACCGGGAAATCGACCACCCTGGCATCGATGATCGACTACCGCAGCACGAACAAGAGCGGGCATATCCTCACGGTCGAGGACCCGATCGAGTTCCTGTTCAGCCACAAGCGTTCGATCGTGGGCCAGCGCGAGGTGGGGATTGATACCCCCAGCTACGACCATGCCCTGCAGGAGGGCATGCGCGAGGCGCCGGACGTGATCATGGTCGGCGAGGTGCGTTCACGCGAGACCATGCGCGCGGCCCTGACCTACGCCGATACCGGCCACCTGGTGCTGACGACCCTGCACGCGACCAACGCCACCCAGGCGCTGGACCGGGTGATCAACCTGTTCCCCGAGGACAACCGCCCGCAGATCCTGTCGGACCTGTCGCTGAACCTGCGCGCGATCGTGGCCCAGCGCCTGCTGCAGACCAAGGATGGGCGGCGTGTCGCCGCGCTGGAAATCCTGATCAATACGTCCTACATCGCGGAGCTGATCCGGGACGAGAAGATCAGTGAGATCAAGGAGGTGATGGCGAAGGGCGCGTCCGTGGGCATGCAGACCTTCGATCAGGCCATCGTGAAGTTGTTCAAGAGCGGAGATGTGATGCTGGACGAGGCCCTGAACAAGGCCGACTCGCGCGCCGATCTCGAATGGCGCCTGAACTTCGGCGGCGGTGTATCCTCCGCCGACGAAACCGAGGAGGAGCTCAAGCTCCCTGACAAGTAGGAGCCGGCTCGCCGGCGAAGCCCCTGCCAAAGTCAGGCCAGGGTCTTTCCCTCAGGCCCGCTCCGGCTCCGGAAAGACATCCGCTGCCGCGAACACCGGGCCGTCCACGCAGACGCGCTTCATCGCCACGCCCTCCGGGGTGCGCACCGGGACCGTGCAGCCGGCGCAGCCGCCCACCGCGCAGGCCATGAACTCCTCCAGCGAGACCTGGCAGGGCAGGTCGAACTCCGCCGCCAGTTCCGCGCAGGCCTCGAGCATGGGGTGCGGGCCGCAGGCGAAGATCTCCACCTGGTCGCGTTCCGCCGGCGACAGCCCGGCCAGCCAGGCGCGCCCGAGATCGGTCACGAAGCCGTCAAAGGCGCCCGGCAGCCCGGCCTTCGAGGTCAGGCGACAGGCCACGCCCCAGTCCTCCAGCAGCGGCAGGGTCGCGATCGCGCCGTCCGGGAGCCCCGGCCACAGGATCTCGGAGGGGCGCGCGTGAAACGGGAACGGGACCTCGGAGCCCAGCACCGCGTGGGTCTGCCCGGCCTCGCCCTGCAGGTGCAGGCGATGGGCCAGGAAGATCATTGGCGGGATGCCGACCCCGCCACCCAGCAGCAGCCGCTTCGGTCGCTCCGGGTGCAGGCGGAAGGGCTGGCCGATCGGGCCCAGCACGCTGAGGGTGTCGCCCTTGACCTGTTGCGACAGCGCACGGGTACCGTCTCCCACGACCTTGTAGAGAAACTCCACCCAGCCGGCCTCGCGGTCCACGCGCTGGATCGACAGCGGCCGGCGCATCAGCAGTCGCGGCGCGCACTGCAGGTGGGCGAACTGCCCCGGCTGGGCCGCGCGGGCACATTCGGGGGCGAAGACCCGCAGGATCCATTGGTCCGCCCCGGCATCGTGGTGGTCCAGGATGCGCCCCTCTTCCTGGAAGATCGTGCCCCGGTGGGGGCGGGCGGCGGTCTCGCGCGCAGTCATGCGGTGTCCTCGGAAGTCAGGGTCCAGACCGGGCGTCCGGCGACCCAGGTCTCGCGGACCTGACCGGAGAAGGTCCAGTTGAAGAAGGGGGTGTTGTGGCCGGCGCTCAGCCAGTCCTCGCGCCGCACCTCCTGCATCGCGGTCGGGTCCCACAGCACGAAGTCGGCGCGTGCCCCTGGTGTCAGGCGGCCCTGGGCAAAGTCGAGGATCTCCGCCGGCCCGGTGGTCACCCGGGCCAGCGCCTCGTGCAGGCTCATCAGCCCGTCCTCGACCAGGCGCAGCGTCAGCGGCAGCAGGGTCTCCAGCGCCGAGATGCCGGGCTCGGTGCCGGCGAAGGGCCCCAGTTTGCTGTCGGGCTCGTGCGGCTGGTGGTCGGAGCAGATCGCGCTGATGTCGCCGCGCGCGACCGCCGCGCGCAGTCCGTCGCGGTCGCGCTGGCCCCGCAGGGGCGGGATCACATGGCAGTTCGGGTCGTATTCCGCGACGTCCACCTCGGTCAGGAACAGCTGGTGGGCGGCCACGTCCGCGCTGACCGGCAGGCCCTCGGCGCGCGCCTTGGTGATCATCTCCGCGCCGCGCCGAGTGGACAGGCGGGCCACATGGACCCGCGCGCCGGTCTGTTCGACCAGGGCCAGGATGGCGCCCAGCGCGGCGGTTTCCGCCGCCTCGGGGATGCTGGCCAGACCGAGGCGGGTGGAGACCGCGCCCTCGTGCATGCAGCCGGAGCCGGTCAGGGCCGGGTCCTGGGCGGACAGCACGATGGTCAGGCCGAAGGTGGTCGCGTATTCCAGTGCGCGGCGCAGGACCAGCAGGCTGGCCAGCGGTTTGCTGGCGTTGCTGACCCCGCGGGCGCCGGCCTGCATCAGGGCCGCCATCTCGGCGAGCTGCTGGCCCTCCAGTTGATGGGTCAGCGCGCCCAGCACGTACACCCGCACGCCGCAGGCCTGGCGGGCGCGGCGGTTGATCAGCTCCACCTCGGCGGGCGAGTCGATCGGGGGTTCGGTGTCCGGCGGCACCACCAGGCTGGTAATACCGCCGCGGGCCGCCGCCAGGGTCTCGCTGGCGACGGTGGCCTTGTGTTCCTGCCCCGGCTCGCGCAGGCGCGCCGCGAGGTCGATCAGGCCGGGGATGAGCCACAGCCCGCTGGCGTCGATCCGCCGGCGCGGCTCGAAACCGTCCGGGGCCTGGCCGCGGGCGAGGATCTCGCTGCCCTGCACGCACAGTGAGCCGACGGCGTCGAAGCCGTCCACCGGGTCGAGGATACGGGCGTTCTCGATCAGCACGCTCATGCCTGGTGGGCCCCCATCACCATGGACATCACCGCCATGCGCACGGAGATGCCGTAGGTGACCTGTTCCAGGATCACCGAGTGCGGGCCGTCGGCCACTGCGGACTCGATCTCCACCCCGCGGTTGGCGGGCCCGGGGTGCATGACCAGGCAGGTCGGATGGGCCAGCTGCAGGCGCCGAGAGGTCAGGCCGAACAGCTGGTAGTACTCGTGTTCGGAGGGCAGGTGGGCGTGTTCCATGCGCTCGCGCTGCAGGCGCAGCATGATGATCACGTCGACATCCTGCAGCCCGGCGTCGAGGTCGTTGTAGACGTGCACGCCGAGCTGGTCGACATCCGCCGGCAGCAGCGAGCAGGGTGCGACCACGCGCACCTCGCCGGTCTGCAGGATGTTCAGCGCGTGGATCTGCGAGCGCGCCACGCGCGAGTGCAGGATGTCGCCGACGATCGCGACCTTCAGCTTGGTGAAGTCGCCCTTGTGGCGGCGGATGGTGAACATGTCCAGCAGCGCCTGGGTCGGATGCGCGTGGCGGCCGTCGCCGGCATTCAGCACGCTGATGCCCGGGGCCACGTGGCGGGCGATGAAGTGCGCGGTGCCGCTCTCCTCGTGGCGCACGACGAACATGTCGACGTTCATCGCCTCGATGTTGCGTAGGGTGTCCAGCAGGCTCTCGCCCTTCACCGCGGAGGACGTGTTGATGTTCACGTTCAGCACATCCGCGGACAGGCGCTTGGCGGCCAGCTCGAAGGTGGTGCGGGTGCGCGTGCTGGCCTCGAAGAACAGGTTGACGATGGTCTTGCCGCGCAGCAGCGGGACCTTCTTCACCGCCTTCTCGTTCATGTTGGCGAACGACTCGGCGGTGTCCAGGATCTCGGTGAGGAGCTCCCGGTTCAGGCCTTCGATGGTCAGCATGTGGCGCAGCTGACCGTCGTCGGTCAGCTGCAGGCGGTTGGGCAGCGGGCCCGGTTCGGGCAGGCGCGCGCCGGGGTGGGCGATCAGGGTCTCGGTCATCCGTCGTGCTTCCGCTGGCTCAGGCCTTCAGGTCCTCGGGGTCGATGGCGACCCGCTCCAGGCGCAGCGGCTCGGGCCCGCGCAGCTTGATCTGTTCGGTCTTGCCGAGCTCCATGTGGGCCCCGACGATCGCGGCCTCCATGGGCAGTTCGCGTCCGTCGCGCTCGACCAGCACCGCCAGGGTTACCGAGGCGGGGCGGCCGTAGTCGAACAGCTCGTTCAGCGCCGCGCGGATCGTGCGCCCGGTGAACAGGACGTCGTCGACCAGCAGCACGTGCTCTCCGTCCAGATCCTCCGGCAACTCGGAGGGGCGTACCTGCGGGTGCATGCCGATGCGCGAGAAGTCGTCGCGGTAGAAGCTGATGTCGAGCTTGCCCAGGGGGCGCTCCACCCCCAGGCGTTCGCGCAGGTGCTCCGCGATCCAGACGCCACCGGAATGGATGCCGACGACGATCGGCTGGTCGATCCCGTGGGTCTTGAGATGGTGGCGGGCCTGTTCGGCCATGTCGTCGAGCAGGGTCGGGACGTCCGGCGTCATGATGCGTTCTCCAGAAACCAGCCTTCGAGGATGACCGCGGCGGCATGGGCGTCCAGCCCCGGGTCGTGGCGTCCCGGCCGGCGGCGCTCGCGGGCCAGGTGGGATGTCAGGTGCTCGTCGCTCCAGTATACCGGTTGCCCGTAGCGTTCTTCGAGGGTCCGGGCGAAGCCCCGGATGCGCCGCGCCAGTGGCGTGGGCTTGCCGTCCGCCTGGGTCGGCCAGCCGACCACGAAACCCTCCGGGGCCCATTCCGCCACCAGCGTGTCGATGCCGGACCACAGGTCGGGCGCGTCGCTGGCGAACGTGCGCAGGCCGCGGGCCGAGCCGGTCAGCTCTTCGCCGACCGCGACCCCGATTCGGCGTCGCCCGTAGTCGAACGCCAGCAGCCCCACGATCAGGCGTGGCCGGAGGCCGAGCTGATCAGATTGACGTCGATGCCGATCAGTTCGGCGGCGGCGCGCCAGCGCTCGGCGCTGGGGCGGTCAAAGAGGATGTCGGCGTCGGCGCGGGCGGTGAGCCAGGCATTCTCGGCCAGCTCGCTCTCCAGCTGGCCAGGGCCCCAACCGGCGTGGCCCAGCGCGATCAGGACTCGGCGCGGGCCCTGCCCGGCGTTGATTGCCTCGAGGATGTCGCGCGAGGTGGTCAACATGATGGAGTCGGTGATGGGCTGGCTGCCGCGCCAGGTCTGCTCGGCGGAATGCAGCACGAAGCCGTGTTCCGGCTGCACCGGGCCGCCGCGGTAGACCGGCATCTCCGGCAGGTCCTCGCCGGGCTCCAGTTCCACGTGCTCCAGCAGTTCGCGCAGCGAGAACTCGGTAGGCTGATTGATGACCAGCCCCAGCGCGCCCTCTTCGTCGTGGTCACAGATATAGGTGACCGCATGGCTGAAGTAGCCATCGTTCAGGCTCGGCATCGCGATCAGGAAGTGATCGCGCAGGCTGTCGGGCTCGTGGCGGGCGGTCGTCGGATTCATGGCTCCAGTATCGATGCTGACCCGGCCGGTCGCAAGGCAGCCGGCGGGGCCGGGCCGATCCGTCAGCGGATCTGCTGCATCTGGTCGCGGCGGAAGGCCCAGGTGCGGGTGATCACCAGTTCGTCGTATTCCTCGCGCATGGCGTCCGTGAACGGGGCATAGGGGGCCGCCAGCTCCACGATGCGGATCGCCGCCTGGTCCAGGACCGGTTCCCCGGAGCTGCGGGCGACCTGGATATCGAGCAGTTCGCCCGCCGGGTTGATGCGCACCGACAGGACCAGGGTCCCGGACAGGCCGCGCCGCCGCGCCTCGTCCGGATAGTTCAGGTTGCCCAGGCGTTCGACCTTGTTGATCCAGGCCTGCAGGTAGGCGGCCTCGGGGGCGCTGCGCGCGGCGAGGCTGTCGAGGTAGCGGGTGCGGCTGGCCCGGGTCGAGAATGCCTGGCGCTCCTCCGCGGGCGCCGCGCGGGCGCTCTCCAGGCCACGGTTCATCAGGGTCGCTGCAGAGGGCCGGTCTTCGGCGTCGGGGGACTCCAGTGGCTCGGGGTCGGCGACCTCGGGAGCCGCGGCGTGTGCGTCCGGCGTGTCGGCGGCGACCGCGTCGGGTTCCGGTTCGGGTTCCGGCTGTGCCGGGTCCATGACCAGCGGGCCGGCCTCCGGCAATGGTGCATCGAGGCCCTCCGGCTCGGGCTCGCCGATCCCGGCATCCTCTGCCTCCGGCGCCTGTGCCTCCTGGATCTCCTCGCCCTCGCCGCTGGCGGCCTGGTCCCGGGTGGCGATGTGCTCGACCGCTTCGTCCGGCTCCGGCGGCGGGGCGTCGGGGTCGGTGACCCAGGTGATGTCCAGCGGTTCGCGGGTCGGGCTTTCGATCGGATCGACCGCGAAGCCGATCCCCAGGATGATCAGCGCGTGGGCGACCACCGCGAGGAAGATCATGGTCCCCAGGTGGTCCTGCACGCGCGGCGTCTCCGGCGGGGGCGTGCCCGGACTGGCGTGGGGCGTCATGCCGCCTCCGGCCCGGCGGGGCGGCCACGCACGGCCCCGACGCCCACTAGCGCGCGGGTTCGACGGGGGCTACTGGCTGGGCTGGGGAGTGTGGACATGACGCTGGATTCGCGGATCGGCGAGGACCTGGGCGGTCAGTATACCGGTCAGGCTGCCGGTGATCAGGGCGGCGAGCAACAGCGGGGGCAGCACCAGGGGCAGATTGGGATGCGGGATGATCACCGCCCAGGCGAGCAGGAACTGGCCCGCGACGTGCGCCATCGCCGCCGCGATGCCCAGACCGACCGGTCCGACATGGCGGGGGGCGAAGGGGCGCAGGACCGCCAGCAGGGCGAGGCTCGCGACGGCCCCGGCCAGCGACAGCCAGAAGGCGGGACTCAGTAGTGTCCCCAGCAGCAGGCTGCTTCCGACCACGCGGAGCAGCGTGACCGCCACGGCCGCGCGCCAGCCCAGGGCCAGCAGCGTGATCAGGGTGACGATATTCGCCAGCCCCGGCTTGATGCCCGGGATCGGGCTGGGGATCGCGGCCTCGAGGATCTGGATGCCGATCGCGATGGCGGCGAGCGCGGCGATGGCCCGGTCACGGGCGTCGCTGCCGGCCTGCGGATGCCCGGGCGCCACGGGATTCAATAATGCATGCTGTCGAAGCCGGGGTCGGTGCCGAGCACCTGCAGCGTCAGCCGGTTGGGCAGGCTGACGGCAACGTCGCCGTGGGCCTGCAGCCAGCCGCTGGACTCGCAGATGTCCTGGCGCCCGGGGGAGTCGGCACAGCGTGCCCGGCCCGGTTCGATCTCGATACGGGTGATGCCGGCCGGGCCCTGGACCTCGAGGACCCGGGCGCGATCCAGGGGTTCGTGCTGCGGCGCGACCCCGGCCTGGCTGATGACCAGCACCCGGGCATCGCCCGCAGGGGTGTAGGCCAGCACGAAGGCCGCCACCACGATCCCGGCGGCCAGGCTGCCGATCAGCGCGTCACCCCAGCGCAGCCGGCCGGCGTTCACGGCAGTTCGCGCACCACGAATGGCTCGCGGTCGCGGCCGGGTTGTACCCGGTCGGCCAGTGCCGGCGTGGCCTCGATGCGGTCTTCCAGTACCACCAGTGCGTGGTCGATGCCCATCTTGCGGGCGTATTCCGGCCAGGCCTCCGGGCCGGCGATCATTAGCGTGGTGGCGGCGGCGTCGGCCAGGGCGGGGTCGTGGTGGAGCACGGTGGCGCTGTCGATGCCTTGGCTCGGACGGCCGGTGCGCGGGTCGATCACGTGGTGGATGCGCGTGCCGTCCCAGTCATAGCCGCGTTCGTAGTCGCCGGAGGTGAACAGGGCTTCGCCGCCGTCCAGTTCGATGCTGCCGAGCACGCCGCCGTTCGGGTGGCGGATGCCCACGCGCCACGGGCGTGTCTCGGGGCGGCCCAGGGTCATCAGGTCGCCGCCGGCGTTGAAGATCGCGGCCTCCACCCCGAGTTCCGCGAGCAGGTCCAGCACCCGCTCTACCGCCAGCCCCTTGGCCAGCCCGCCGAAGTCGAGCTGCAGGTCCGGGTGGGTGCCCCGCAGGCGCACGCCATTGCGTTCGATATCCTGCATGCTCGGGGGGGCGTCCAGCAGTTTCGCCAGGGTTGCGTCGTCCGGCGGCGGGCCCTGGGGCTCGTCCTGATGGAAGCCCCAGGCCGCCACCAGTTTGCCCAGGGCGGGGTTGAACAGCCCCCCGCTGAGGGCCTCCATCTCCCGGCCGCGCTCGATCAGCGGCAGGACCGAGGGCGGGGCGCTGAATTCGCCCTGCAGGGCCAGCAGTTCGTTGGTCCGGCCAAGGGATCCGGGTTCCCAGGCATGCCAGGAGGTATGCAGGATCTCCAGTTCCTCCTGAACCGCGGTCCCGATGGCCTCCACGTCGTACTGGCCCGCGGGGTACAGGCTGAGGTCCACCAGAGTCCCGAAGGCGTAGAAGCCCAGCTGTTCGGTATCCGGTTCCTCGCGGCCGCAGGCGGCCAGCAGGAGGGTGGCGAGCAGCAGGAGCAGGGTGAGGGTCGTCGCGCGGCGCATGCCGGTCATCCTTCGATCGGGCGGGTGAGATAGTCGATGTACTGGCCGGCGAGGTCGTGACCGGTGGCGTCCAGCTCGCGCACGCCGGTGGGGCTGGTGACGTTGATCTCGGTCAGGTAGTCGCCGATGACGTCGATGCCGACAAAATCCAGGCCGCGGGCCTTGAGTTCCGGGGCGATCTTGCGGCAGATCCAGCGGTCGCGCTCGGTCAGCGGGCGGGCCTCGCCGCGGCCGCCCGCGGCGAGATTGGCACGGCTCTCGCCCGCGGCGGGGATGCGCGCCAGGGCATCGGGGCAGGGCTCGCCGCCGATCAGGATGATGCGCTTGTCACCCTCGGTGAACTCCGGCAGGAAGCGCTGGGCGACCACGCTGCGCTGGTCGAATTCGGTGATGGTCTCGAGGATGACCGAGGTGTTCGGGTCGCCCTGGCGGATGCGGAACACCGACGCCCCGCCCATCCCGTCCAGCGGCTTGACCACGATATCGCCCTGTACCTCGAGGAAGGCGCGGATGCGGCTTCGGTCGCGGGTGATCAGCGTGGGCGGGCAGCACTGCGGGAAGTGCGCGGTAAAGGCCTTCTCGTTGACGTCGCGCAGGGCCTGCGGCCGGTTCGACACCCGCACGCCCTCGCGTTCGGCGAGGTCGAGGGCGTAGGTCGCATAGATGTATTCGAGATCGAACGGTGGATCCTTGCGCATTAGCAGCACATCGAAACGGGCCGCCGGGCCCGTCTCCGGATCGCCCAGGCGGAAGAAGTCGTCGCGCTGGTCACGCACCTCGATGGGGCGGCTGCGCGCGCTCGCGCGGCCCTCCTCGATCCACAGATCGGCCGGCTCGAGATAGTGCAGGCGGTGCCCGCGGGCCTGCGCGGCCAGCATCATCGCGAAGCTGGTGTCCTTCCAGGGTTTGATGTCCGCCACCGGGTCCATCAGGATGGCAATGTTCGTGGTCACGTTGCCTCGATCGTGCGGGGTGTCCGGGCAGTATGCCACGCTGATCGAAGCTCGCGCGGCACCCGGGGGGTGGTGGCGGTGTTCGATGCATTGCGCTGCGCGCGATGCAATATCATGGTGTGCTGTTTGTCACGCGGCCCCGCTTCCGCTAGATTCGGGGCGAAATGGCCAGGGGGGGAGAAGGTGTCTAACGCGCTTGCCGAAGCGGACTCGGCCACCGAGTTTCAGGGACTCAAGGTCATGGTGATCGACGACAGCAAGACCATTCGGCGCACCGCCGAATCCTTGCTGCAGAAGCACGGGGCCGAGGTCATTACCGCCGTGGACGGCTTCGAGGCGCTGTCCAAGGTCGCCGAGTCGCGTCCGGACATTATCTTCATCGACGTCATGATGCCGCGCCTGGATGGCTACCAGACCTGCGCGCTGATCAAGAACAACAAGCAGTTCCGCGCCACGCCAATCATCATGCTGTCCAGCAAGGACAGTGTGTTCGACAAGGCGAAAGGCCGCGTCGTGGGGTCGGAGGATTACCTCACCAAGCCATTCACCAGGGACGACCTCCTGGGTGCCATGCGTCAGTACGCCAGCCCCTCGGCATGACGCGTTCCGCCACACCAACCAAGGAAAGACGAACCCCATGGCCCGTATTCTGATCGTTGACGATTCCCCGACCGAGATCCACGTGCTGCGTACCATGCTCGAGAAGCACGGGCATTCGGTGACCACCGCCGAGAGCGGCGAGGACGGGGTCGCGGCCGCGAAGTCGCAGGTCCCGGATCTGGTGCTGATGGATGTCGTGATGCCCGGGCTGAACGGCTTCCAGGCGACCCGCCAGCTGTCCCAGGCCGAGGAGACGGCGCATGTGCCGGTCGTCGTGGTCAGCACCAAGGATCAGGCGACCGACCGGGTCTGGGCGATGCGCCAGGGGGCCCGGGACTACATCACCAAGCCGGTGGTCGAGAAGAACCTGCTGGAAACCATCGGGAAGTACCTCTCCGCATGAAGACCGACCTGTCCTCGCCGTTTGCGCTGATCGCGAGCCTTGATCGCGAAGGGCGCCGCGTCAATCGCGAGTTGCGGCGGGACATTGGTACGGGCTGGCGCGGGGTCTTGCTGCGTGTTGGCGATTTCCGCTTTCTGGTCGACATGGACGCGATCGCCGAAGTGGCCGATCCGATGACGCTCACCCGCGTACCGCTGGCGGATGCCGCCGTGCTGGGGGTGGGCAACCTGCGCGGGCTGGTGCTGCCGGTGTTCGATATGGGCAAGCTGTTGCTGGACCGGCCATTGCCGGACGACGCGACCGGGCAGCGGATCGTGGTGGCGCCGCAGGGCCAGGGCATGGCCGGGCTGCTGGTCAGTCAGGTCGAGGGGATGCGCCGCTGCATCCCGTCCCAGCGCCGTCTGGAAGTCTCGGTCCCCGAGGCTGTCCGACCCTTTATTACCGGCGGATTCGATCTCGGGCACCGGCTGCATCCGGTGCTGGATCTGGATCTGCTGCTGAATGACAACAATCGCTTTACCGGCACGGGCTTGGCCGGTACATCCAGTAGCGAACAGTCCGCAGCCGCAGTCGGATGACGCGGGGCGCGGGGCTGCGACAGGGGGTATGAACTGATGGGATCGAGTCGTCGCGCACGTAATTTTGTCCTCGGGGGGCTGCTGGTGCTGGCCCTGATCGCGACCGGCGGGGCCTTTACCTACCACGAGTACGAGCAGAGCCAGTACCGCGACCGCATCGCGCTGGCCAACGACCTGCGCCTGCTGTCGCAGCGGCTGGCCACCAGCTCGCTGGAGGCCGCCGCGGGTTCCGAGCAGGCATTCTCCGACCTGCAGTCGCTGCGGGATGACTTCGAGGCACGTCTGGAACGGATCCGCACCGGGGGCGAAGGGCTGCAGCCGCTGCCGGAACCCCTGCAGGAGGACATCGCCACCGTGGACCGCGAGTGGTCCGCCTATCGGGACCACATCAACACGGTCATCCTCGGGCGTTCGGATATCCAGTTGATCACCGAGTTCTCCGACGCGGTGGCGGCCTTCTCTCCGGAACTGTCGCGGCTGTCCGATGATGTCGTGCGGCGCATGACCCAGATCGGCGAGCCGCCCGAGCAGGTCTATGTGGCGGCACGCCAGACCATGCTGATCCAGCGGATCGCCAACAACCTCGGCCGGGTGCTGCAGGGTGGCGCCGAGGCGGCCGCCGCCATCGAACGCTTCGAGCGTGACGCGACGCTGTACGGGCGGGTGCTGGACGGGCTGATCGAGGGCTTCGCCCCGCTGGGTGTGGAGCCGGTTGACGACCCGCAGGCACGGGCCCTGCTGCAGGAAATCGCCACGTTGTTCGTGGCCTTCAGCGAGGCGGTGGAAGGGGTTCTGGATACCTCCACCCAGGTGTTCGAGGTCAATGCCGCGGCCTCCAGTGTCGAGGCCAGCAGTGGCGCGATGCTCGAGACGACCGGCGCGTTCGAGACCGCCATCACGCGGGAGGCCGAACGGGCGGGCGTGATCGCCCTGATCGGCTTCGGCTTTGGTGGCCTGGCGCTGCTGCTGCTGATCGCGATGGGGCTGTTCCTCTACCGCGACACCAAGCGCGAACTGGCCGAGACCGAGGCCCAGAACGAGCGCAACCAGCAGGCGATCCTGCGCCTGCTTGACGAGATGATGAACCTCGCCGATGGCGACCTCACCGTGAACGCGACGGTGACCGAGGACTTCACCGGCGCCATCGCGGACTCGATGAACTACGCGATCGAGAACCTGCGTACCCTGGTCGCGACCATCAACACGGTGGCGGCCGACATCAGCGAGTCCTCGGCGTCCACCCGTTCGCAGGTGCTGGGGCTGGCCGAGAAGTCGGAAGAACAGGCCCGCGAGATCCAGCGCGCGGATGACGCGATCGACGAGGTCTCGCGTTCGGTGGACAAGGTGGCCCAGGATGCCGAGCAGTCGGCCTCCGTGGCACGTAACTCGGTGGAGATCGCGTCCCGCGGGGCCGGCACCGTGCGCCGCTCCATCGAGGGCATGGACAGTATCCGCGAGCAGATCCAGGAGACCGCGAAGCGGATCAAGCGACTGGGCGAATCCTCGCAGGAGATCGGCGACATCATCGGGCTGATCAACGACATCGCCGAACAGACCAACGTGCTGGCACTGAACGCGGCGATCCAGGCCTCCGCGGCGGGCGAGGCCGGCCGCGGCTTCGCGGTGGTGGCCGACGAAGTCCAGCGCCTCGCGGAACGTTCGTCCTCCGCGACCCGTCAGGTCGAAGGCCTGGTCAAGGCCATCCAGGCGGATACCAGCGAGGCCGTGAGCTCCATGGAGCAAAGTACCGCCAACGTGGTCCAGGGGGCCGAACTGGCCCAGGCCGCGGGCGAGGCGCTGTCCGAGATCGAACAGGTCTCCGCCGATCTCGCGGACCTGATCGACGGTATCTCCTCCTCGGCCCGCAAGCAGTCCGAGATGGCGCAGGACGTGACCTCCATCATGGCGCAGATCCGCGAGATTACCTCCGAGACCACGCAGGGGACGCAGTCCACCGCGGCGGCGATCGGGGATCTGGCCCAGCTCTCGGCCCAGCTGCAGTCCTCGGTATCGGACTTCAAGCTGCCCGAGCCGGGCAGCGCTACCGAGGCCGTTGGCGAGGACCCCGATGCGATGGATCCCGATCCCGACGCCGATACGACGTCCTCCGACGAACAACGGGCCTGACGGCGGACCCGGCCGATGGCATCCAGCGCACTGAACTGGGTCCGCGACGAGCTCGACAAGCTGTTTGTCGAGGTCCAGGACGCATTGCGGCGGTATTCCGACGACCCGACCTGCGGTGACTGTCTGGCCGAGGCGCGCAGTCGGGTCGAGCAGATCCGCAATACCCTGGTCATGGTCCAGGTCGAGAGCGTGGTCCTGATCCTCGACGAGATGCTCCAGGTCCTGGACGAACTGCAGCAGGCCGACGAGCCCAACGTGGCGGCCACCGAGCCCTTGCTGCGGGCGTCCCTGCAGCTTCCGGACTATCTCGAGAACGAGGGCGATGGCGAACTGCCCTCGCCGATGATCCTGGTCCCCCTGCTGAACGAGCTGCGCAGCAGCCGGGGGGCATCGCTGTTGCTGGACGTCGCGGCGCTGATGCCGGACCCGCAGGCCGTCGACGATGACCGCGTGGGTTCCGGTGGCGAGGTGCTGGACCCGGCGGCCCGGCTCCCGGTCCTGCAGCAGGCGCGCCGCCGTTTTCAGCGCGATCTCCTGGAACTGGTGCGCGGCGAGGATGCGACGGCACCGGCCGCACGCCTGCAGGCGACTGTCCGCACAGTCGAGGAGGTCGTCCCGGCGGGCGAGGCCCGCCGCCTGTTCTGGGTCGCCGGTGCGGTGCTGGAGGCGGTCGCCGCCGGGGGTGTCGAAGCCGATACCGACGTGCGGCGCCTGGTCGGGCGGGTCGACCGTGAACTCGGGCGCTACCTGAACGCGCTCTCGGCCCACCTGGAGAGCGGCGATGCGGGCTCGGAGCCCGAATACGCGGCGCCTTCGGACCTGATCAAGACCCTGCTGTTCCACGTGGCCTGCGCCACTTCGGAAGGGGAGCAGACCCTTGCGGTGCGCGAGGTGTTCGGCCTCGACGGCCTCGGCCTCGAGGACGACGCCGGCAGCGTCGGTCGTTCGGTCTACGACAACCTGCGCCAGGCGCTGGAAGACGACCTCGCCGAGGTGCGCGAGCGGCTGGACGTACTCATGCGCTCCCCGGTGCGCGGGGCCGAGGATCTGGCTCACCTGCGCGAACAGGTCGAGCGCATCGGTTCCACGCTCAGCCTGCTGGGTCTGGAGTCCGGGCAGGACCATACCGATGCCCTGGCGGCGTCGCTGACCCCCGAGCGTGCGGGCGAGGCCGACGAACAGGTCGACATGGTGCTGGCGGAACACCTGCTGGCTCTCGAATCCCTGCTCGAGTCCGGTCTGCGGCGGAAGAGCCACAGCCCCACGCCGCAGGCGGAGTTCGATCGCGCGCTGGCGGCCGCGGTCTACAAGGAGGCCCTGGTCGATGTTCGCCGGGTGCGTGACATCTTCCTTGGTTTCCTCGACGCCGGGGCGGAGGCCGGCGAGGGTGGCCTCGACGAGGCCCGCGAGGGCCTGCGGCGCATCGAGGGGGCCATGTCGATGTCGGGCTTCGAGGCATTGCATGCCCTCCTCGGTCCGCTGATCCGGCATCTGGATGCCCGCGCCGGCAGGGCGGCCACGGAGCTGGAGGAGGGCGAGGTCGAGGCCCTGGCCGAGGTCCTCAGCAGCATCGAGGTGGCCCTCGAGTCGTCCGGTCAGCCCTGGCGCGAACTGGACAGCGTGCACGAGCGCGGCATCGCGGCCTTGCAGCGCATCGGCGCGATCTCCGGTGGTGATGGCGCGGATGCGCCGCTGGCCGCGGTTCCCGAGGCCGGGGACGCCCCGGAGGCGGCGCCGGAGCACGACTCGGCCGAACCGGTGACTGACAACGAGGTGGCGTTCGACTCCGGCACGCTCGAGGATCTGCCGGCGGAGAACGCCCCGGAGCCGGGGGCCGAGGCCGGGATCCCCGCGACCGACGTCGCGGCCGCTGCACCCCCGACGAGCTCGGTGCCCGCCGGGGGACGTGATTCCCTGCCCTTTGACGATGCGGTGCTGGCGGACCAGGTGCGTGGCCCCGACGTCGATCCGGAGATCCTCGAGATCTTCCTCGAGGAGGCGGACGAGGAGGTGGCCAGCCTGACCCAGCATTTCCCGCTGTGGCAGTCCAACCCGGCGGACCTCGACACCCTCTCGGTGATCCGCCGCTCCTTCCATACCCTGAAGGGTTCGGGGCGGCTGGCCGGGGCCCTGCGTCTGGGCGAGTTCGCCTGGGCGGTGGAGTCCTTCCTCAATCGCCTGCTGGATTCCGGGCATGAGGCGGACCACGCCACCCTGCAGGTTATCGAGGACGCCATCGGGGTCCTGCCGGGCCTGGTGAGCGAGGTCCGGGATGACACCGGACCGGATACCCCCGTCCTCGATATCGCCCTGCGCCTGCGGGCCCTGGCCGGTGGCGAGCCGGAAACCGAGGCCGAGGCGGACGAAGAGCCCATGGCCCCCGCCGCTCCGTCGGGTGCGGAAGCCGAATTCGAGGCACTGGCGCGCACCCTGGATGATCTGGACGCCCCGGCCGCTGTGGCATCCAGCGAGACCCTGGAGCCTGTGGAGCCAGACCAGGATGAGGCTGCCGACGAACTCCTCCAGGAATCCGGTGCGTTCGTGCCGGACCTCCCGCCGGATGCGCTGGAGCCATCCGTCCCCGAGTCGGACGCGTCTGTTCCCGACGCAGAGCCGGAAGGGGAGTCAGCCCCGGTGGCGGGCAGCGACGACTTGCGGGCTTCCGCGCCGGATGTCGAACCGCTGGATCTGGACGATCTCGAGCTCCCGGCCGATGCCTTCGAGGTGACGGAAGAGATCCTGGAGGGGGGCGACTCGCTGCCCGTGGAGGGCGCGCTCGAGCCGGAGGCCAATACCCCGGAACTGGAGGGGGTTGCGCCCGGAGAGCCGGGGATCGACGAACCGGCACCGGACGAGGGGGACCTCGCGGAGGCCTCGGCGGGAGACTCGGCCGCGCGCATGGAGACCGACCCACAGCTATGGCAGGTCTTTGCCGCCGAGGCCCAGGTGCACCTGCTCACCCTGCGGGGCTGGCTGGATGAATCGCAATGGCGCCCGGACCGGATCCCGAATCATGATCTGGAGCGCGCGCTGCACACCCTGAACGGCAGCGCGCGCACGGCGGACATCCGCGGTATCTACTCGGTCTGCGGCCCGTTCGAGCGCCTGATTCGCATCCACCGGGATATGGAATGGGCCCTGTCGGGCGAGGCCGTCGAGCTGCTACGCCGGCTGGAGACCTACGTCGCCGAGGCGGTGGCCGACGAGGAACCCGATCCGGCCAAGGTGCTGGATCCGCCGTCCTGGGCCCCCGAGGTCTACGCCCTGCTGGATCATGCGACCGCCGAGCAACTGCTGCGTGCCGAGGAGCAGTCCAACGAGGAGGAATCGCCGGAATTCGACGAACCCGAAGCCGCCGAAGCGGTGCCCGAGGTGTCCTCGGTGCCGGAAGCGGGCGCCGAGCCCGAGCCCGAGCTGGAGATCGACTGGGAGTTTGCCGAGGTCTTCATCGAGGAGGCCCGGGATATCCTGGAGGCCGCGTTCGCCGCCCTCCATGGCTGGCGCGAGGCCGGGGGGCGGCCCGGTCCGGACCAGAACGCCTTCCAGCGCGAGGTGCATACCCTGAAGGGCAGTGCCCGCATGGCCGGTTTCACTGTGGTCGGCGCCATCGCGCACGCGCTCGAGAGCGCGCTGAGCGTGGAGACCGAGACCGGTCTCGAGCCGCGCGATGGCTTCTTCCAGCTCACCGAGCGCGCCCTGACGGATGTCCAGCATCTGGTGGAGCGCGGGGTCGGGGCCTGGCAGATGGACGAGTCGGCCAGCGAATCGCTGCCGGCGCTGCGGAGCTGGGCCGCCGGCGAGGCCGGCGAATCGCCCGAGCCTGAGGCGGGCGCACCAGCGGAGACCGAGGCCGATGCGGGCGACGCGGAGACCGACGCACCGGCTGCCGAGGCGGCAATGCCGGCCGCAGCGGGGGACCAGCGCAGCCACGAGCCGCCGGAATCCGAGGGGCGCCGTATTCAGGACCAGGTCCGCATGGACGCCGAGGTCCTCGACAGCCTGGTGAACAACGCCGGCGAGTTGGCAACCTTCCATCGTCGATTCGAGCAGACGGTCGGGCGGGTCGAGGGCCAGGTCGACGAACTCGAGCGCACCATCGCGCGTCTGCGCGACCAGCTGCGCAAGCTCGAGATCGAGACCGAGGCGCAGATCCTGTTCCGGGTGGAGGAGGAGAGTGGCGAGGAGGCCCTGGACTTCGATCCGCTGGAGATGGACCGCTACTCCGGGATCCAGCAGCTGTCGCGGGCCCTGGCCGAAAGTGTCAGTGACCTCGAGGCCCTCAAGCAGGAAGTCGGCGACGAACTCCAGAATGCCGGCGGCATCCTGCTGCAGCAGCGCCGCGTCGGCACGGACCTGCAGGATCAGCTGATGCGCCAGCGTATGGTGCGTTTCGCCCGCATGGCGCCCCGTCTGCGCCGCGTGGTGCGCCAGGCGGGCGAGGATCTCGGCAAGCCGGTGCGGGTGGAGTTCACCGGCCAGGGGGCCGAACTCGACCGCGCCCTGCTGGAACGACTGGTGTCGCCCCTGGAACACCTGCTGCGCAATGCCATCGCCCATGGTATCGAGGCACCGGCCGAGCGCGAGCAGGCGCGCAAGGCGGTCCAGGGTCAGATCGATGTCAGCCTGGAGCAGTCGGGCAGCGAGATCCGTCTGCAGGTGACCGACGATGGTCGTGGCATCGACGCCGAGGCCATCCGCGCCCGCGCGCTCGAGCGCGGGTTGATCGCCCCCGATGCCGAAGTCTCGGACGCCCAGGCCCTGCAGCTGATCCTGCAGTCCGGCTTCTCCACCGCTGCGGAGGTCTCTCAGGTGGCCGGTCGCGGGGTAGGCCTGGACGTGGTGAACAGCGATGTGAAGCAGCTCGGCGGCACGCTGGAGATCCAGTCGACGCCCGGCAAGGGCTCGCGCTTCACCATGCGCCTGCCGTTCACGCTGGCCATCTCCCAGGCCCTGCTGGTCCAGGTGGGCGAGGAGACCTTCGCGGTCCCGATGGCCTCGGTCGAGGGCGTGGTCCGCGCCCGCGCCGAAGAGATCGACTCGCAGGATGCCAAGGCGACCTACAACTACATCGGACAGGACTACGAGGTGCGTGGCCTGGGCGACCTGATGGGCGTGGAGAGCCAGGCCGGGGTCGAGCACTTCCCGGATCATCCCTTCCCGCTGTTGCTGGTGCGGGCGGATGACCGGCGCGTGGCCCTTCGCATCGATGGCCTGCTGGGCAGTCAGGAGGTCGTGGTGAAGTCGGTGGGCCCGGTGCTGAGTCGCATCCCGGGGGTGGCGGGTGCCACCCTGCAGGGCGATGGCTCGGTGATGCTGATTCTGGACCTCAGTATGCTGGTGCGCTTTGCCGAGGCCACCGCGTCGCTGCCGGAAGCCCCGCAGGCAGTATCCGAGGCCTCGAGCTCGAAGCGGATTATGGTGGTCGACGACTCGATCACGATCCGCAAGGTCACGGCCCGTCTGCTGACCCGCCACGGCTACGACGTGGTGACCGCGCGCGACGGTCTGGACGCCGTGGGTCTGCTCGACGAGCGCCGGCCGCACCTGATCCTGCTGGATGTCGAGATGCCGCGCATGGATGGCTTCGAGTTTGCCGCCCATGTGCGGGACCACCCGGACTTCGGGCAGGTGCCGATCATCATGATCACCTCGCGCAGCGGCACCAAGCACCGGGAGCGGGCCGACCGCCTCGGGGTGAATGGTTATCTGGGCAAGCCGTATCTGGAGAATGATCTGCTGAATGCCATCCGCGAGCAGCTGCAGGAGGTGCCGGCATGAGCGACGACGCACAGACCCAGGCGGTCGAGGCCGTGATCGTGCAGCTGGACACAGGCTCCATCCTGCTGCCGCGCAGCGCCTTTCTCGAGGTCACCACCCGCGCGGGTGCCGTGGAGCAGGACGCCGAACACCCGGAGATCCCCTGGCTGGAGCCCAGCCTGGTCTGGCAGGACGTGCAGGTGCCGGTGATCAACGTGAATCAGCTGCTGGACCCTGGCCGCGACAGCGGCGAGGACCGTCGCCGCTTTACCCGCCTGCTGGTGATGCAGGCGGTCATGCAGCCGGAGCACCTGCCGTTCTACGCGCTCGAGGTGCGCGGGACGCCGCACCCTGTGCAGATCACCCCGCAGAACATCTACGCGCTGGAAGATTCCGACGCCACCCCCTGGTCCTGGCGGGTGAAGGCCTCCGGTGTGACCACGCACCTGCTGCGCCTCGACACCCTCGAACAGCGCCTGCTGGAGATTGCCGAGGCCCAGCCGGCCTGAGGCCGCATTGGTCTCCGGGCGGGACGGGCGTTATCCCTGCAGGTCGCCCAGGCGGGCCTGGACCAGGGTCAGCAGGGCCATCGCGGCGGTTTCGGTGCGCAGGGTGCGCGGGCCCATCCCGACCCCCAGGAATCCCCGGTCCTGTGCCAGCGCGATCTCCGCGGGCGTGAGGCCGCCTTCCGGCCCGACGAACAGCGCGACCGCCGCTGGTCGGCTGCGGCCGTCCAGGCGCGCATCCAGTCCCGGCGCCCCTTCCTCGGCAAGCAAGGCCAGGGTGTCATGCCAGCCCGAGAGGACCGTGTCCGGTGGAGCGGGTTCCTGCAACTGGGGGAGCTCGTTGCGCCCGCACTGTTCCGCCGCGGCGCGCAGGATCCCGTGCCAGTGACGCTGGCGCTTGTCCAGGCCCTTGTGGGCGGCGGCCGAACGTGAGCGTTCGCAGAGCACCGGACGGATGGACTGCACCCCAAGTTCCACGGCCTTCTGGATCGCCAGGTCCATGTGATCGCCGCGGGCAATGCCCTGGAGCAGGTGGATCGGAAAGGCAGGGTGGGTCGGCGGCGCGGCACGCTCGCCTAGGTGGAAGGTGCCGTCGCGGCGACCGTTCAGTTCGAGAGTGGCCTCGAATTCGTTGCCAAGGCCGTCAAAGACGCGGCAGGGGGCGCCGCTCTTCAGGCGCAGGACCGTGGTGGCGTAGTGCAGGCGGTCCTGCGGGGCGGGAAGCGACCGCCCCGCGGCCAGTGCCTCGGATTCGAGCAGCAGCCGGGGGCAGCGCACGGGGGCTACTTCCGGTTGTCGAGGTCCAGGGCCTTCCAGATCTGTTCGGTCGGCCCGGCCTGGTTCATCGAATAGAAGTGGATCCCGGGGGCACCCTTGTTCAGTACGTCATCGGTCAGGCGCGTGGCGACCTCGATACCGAATTTGCGGATCGACTCCTTGTCGTCGCCGTAGGCCTCCATCCGCTTGCGGATGTAGCGCGGGATCTCGGCACCGCACATCTCGGAGAAGCGCACGATCTGGGTGTAGTTGGTGATCGGCATGATCCCGACAATGATCGGGATGGTGATGCCCATCTTCTCCACCCGTTCCATGAAGGCCTCGTAGGCATCCACGTTGTAGAAGTACTGGGTGATCGCGGCGTCCGCGCCGGCGTCCACCTTGGTCTTGAAGTTCTCCAGGTCCTTCTCGGCGTTCGGGGCCTGCGGATGGAACTCCGGATAGGCCGCGACCTCGATCTTGAACTGGTCATCGAACTCGGAGCGCACAAACTCCACCAGCTCGGAGGCATAGCGGAAGTCGCCGCCGGAGTTCTTGGTGCCGGACGGCAGGTCGCCGCGCAGCGCGACGATGCGGTTCACCCCGATGTCGCGGTAGCTCGACAGCAGCTCGTGCAGCTCGCCCCTGGTCGAGGAGATGCAGGAGACGTGCGGGGCGGCGGGGATGCCGTCGTTGGTGATGATGTCCTTGACCGTCTCCAGGGTGCGGTCGCGGGTGGAACCCCCGGCGCCGAAGGTGACGGAATAGAACTCGGGATTCAGGGCGCCCAGACGCTTGCGGGCCTTGGCCAGTCGCTCGGCTCCGGCCTCGTCCTTGGGCGGAAAAAACTCAACGCTGTAGACGCGTTCTTGTGCAGACATGTTTGTCCTCCAGACAAAAAGAAGGCGGACCGCACGAACATGCGGCCCGCCCCGGCGTTCACATTAACAACGAATTGAAATGTGAGGCTGGCCGATCAGTAGCGGTAGTGTTCCGGCTTGAACGGGCCATCCACCGGCAGACCCAGGTACTTGGCCTGTTCGTCGGTCAGACGGGTCAGGTTGGCACCCAGCTTCTTCAGGTGCAGCTGCGCGACCTTCTCGTCCAGGTGCTTCGGCAGCACGTAGACGTTCTTGTCGTACTGGTCGCCCTTGGTCCACAGCTCGATCTGAGCCAGGGTCTGGTTGGTGAAGGAGTTGGACATCACGAAGCTCGGATGACCGGTGCCGCAGCCCAGGTTCACCAGGCGGCCTTCGGCCAGCATGATGATCCGGTTGCCGTTCGGCAGGATGATGTGGTCAACCTGCGGCTTGATGTTCTCCCACTCGTACTTGCGCATCGCAGCCACGGCGATCTCGGAGTCGAAGTGACCGATGTTGCAGACGATGGCCTGATCCTTCATGCGGGTCATGTGATCTTCGGTGATCACGTCCTTGTTACCTGTGGCGGTAACGAAGATCTCGGCCTTGTCGGCCGCTTCTTCCATCGTGACCACGCGGAAGCCTTCCATCGAGGCCTGCAGGGCGCAGATCGGGTCGATCTCGGTGATCCACACGGTGGCACCGAGGCCGGCCAGCGACTGGGCGGCACCCTTGCCGACGTCACCGTAACCGGCAACCACGGCGATCTTGCCCGCGATCATCACGTCGGTGGCGCGCTTGATGGAGTCCACGGTGGACTCGCGGCAGCCGTACAGGTTGTCGAACTTGGACTTGGTGACCGAGTCGTTGACGTTGATCGCCGGGAAGGCCAGCTCGCCGTCCTTCGCCATCTGGTACAGGCGATGGACACCGGTGGTGGTCTCTTCGGTCACGCCCTGGATCTTGGCGAGCATGTCGGAGTACCAGGTCGGCTGTTCGGCCAGGCGTTCCTTGATCTTGGCGAACAGGGCTTCTTCTTCCTCGTTCTCCGGCTTGGCGATGACCGACTGGTCCTTCTCGGCCTTGGCGCCCAGGTGCAGCAGCAGCGTGGCGTCACCACCGTCGTCCAGGATCATGTTGGCGCCGCCGTCGAATTCGAAGATGCGGTGGCAGTAGTCCCAGTACTCTTCCAGGGTTTCGCCCTTCACGGCGAAGACCGGGGTGCCGTTGTCGGCGATCGCGGCCGCGGCGTGGTCCTGGGTGGAGTAGATGTTGCAGGAGGCCCAGCGCACGTCGGCACCCAGGGCTTCCAGGGTCTGGATCAGCACCGCGGTCTGGATGGTCATGTGCAGGGAGCCGGCGATCTTCGCGCCCTTCAGCGGCTTGGAGGCCGCGAACTCTTCGCGCGTCTGAATCAGACCGGGCATCTCGGTTTCGGCGATCGCGATTTCCTTGCGGCCGAATTCGGCAAGGTTGATGTCCTTGACGACGTAATCGGTCGTTTTCTTGTCGTTCATCACAGCATTCATGGATTAACTTCTCCGTCTATCTGGATGAGCGCCGTGTTCACGTTTCAGGGGAGCATCCGGCTGAGCCTGACGGTTAAACCGCTGCAGCGCTCCTCAGCCGGATGGGTATTTCGCTTACAAAATGTCGGGTGCTCTTAGAGGCCCGCCATCTTCTTAAGTTCCTCGGCCTTGTCGGTGCGCTCCCAGGGGAGGTCGACGTCTTCGCGGCCGAAGTGACCGTAGGCGGCAGTCGGCTTGTAGATCGGGCGCAGCAGATCCATCATCTGGACCAGGCCCCACGGACGCAGGTCAAACGCTTCGCGGACGAAGCCTTCGATCTTGCGGTCATCCAGCTTGCCGGTGCCGAAGGTGTCGACGGTGATCGAGGTCGGTTCGGCCACGCCGATGGCGTAGGAGACCTGGATCTCGCACTTGTCGGCCAGGCCGGCGGCGACGATGTTCTTGGCCACGTAGCGGCCGGCGTAGGCAGCGGAACGGTCCACCTTGGACGGGTCCTTGCCGGAGAACGCGCCACCACCGTGACGGGCCATGCCGCCGTAGGTGTCGACGATGATCTTGCGGCCGGTCAGGCCGGCATCGCCCACGGGACCACCGATCTCGAACTTGCCGGTCGGGTTGATGTGGATCTGGTCGTCGGAGACCTGGCTCAGCCACTCGGCCGGCAGGACCTTCTTGAAGATCTCTTCGTAGACCGCTTCCTTCAGGTCCTTCTGCGAGATGTCCGGGCTGTGCTGGGTGGACAGGACCACCGCGTCCAGGCCGGCCGGCTTGCCGTCTTCATAGCGCAGGGAGACCTGGCTCTTGGCGTCCGGGCGCAGCCACGGCAGCTTGCCGCTCTTCATCAGTTCGGACTGGATACGCACCATCTTGTGGGCGTAGAAGATCGGGGCGGGCATCAGGGTGTCGGTCTCGCGCGCGGCGTAGCCGAACATCAGGCCCTGGTCGCCGGCGCCCTGGGTGGCGCGGTCGGAGACGTCGCGGTCCACACCCATGGCGATGTCCTGGGACTGTTCGCCCAGCACGTTCAGCACGGCGCAGGTCTTGCCGTCGAAGCCCTTGTCGGAGTCGTCGTAGCCGATCTCGCAGACCGTCTCGCGCACCAGCTTCTCGTAGTCGATCTGCGCGCCGGTGGTGATCTCGCCCAGCAGCATGACCATGCCGGTCTTGGTGGCGGTTTCGCAGGCGATACGGGCGTGCGGATCCTGCTCGATGATGGCGTCGACGATGGTGTCGGAGACCAGGTCGGCCATCTTGTCGGGGTGACCCGCAGAGACCGACTCGGAAGTGAAGATGTAATCGTTGGACATTAGGCGTTCCTTTATGGTCGTTTCCATTTAGTTTTGCGCAAAACGACCGCTAGTGTAACGCGACTCGCGGGATTTTTCTAAGCCCCTCCCCGGCGAGGGTAGGGGCATGTGCCCCCCTGGTCGGTGGCGAGGGCGCAGCGTGGCGCGCCCTGGGGGCGACTTGCCCCGGTGCGCGAAAGTGGCCAAAATGCACCGCGTTTGATGGGGAGAGCTGCCCGCCGCGCTGGCTGCGCCGTCGGGTGGTACCTGCTCCCGCAGGCTGCTCGGGCCGCCGCGCGCCGGAGCGCCGGCCGATAACCGTGAGCCCCTCGTTCGGCCGACTCGTCCGGGTCGGTCGCCGCTGTCGCCTCGCGCCGCCGCCCGCCATCAGCCAAACCCAACACTACTTTAGAGCAGGAGATCAGCATGCCGACCCGTAGAGAGCTTGCCAACGCCATCCGCGCCCTGTCGATGGACGCGGTTCAGAAGGCCAATTCCGGTCACCCGGGTGCGCCGATGGGGATGGCGGACATCGCCGAGGTGCTGTGGAACGACTACATGCAGCACAACCCGGCGAACCCGAGCTGGCCGGATCGCGACCGCTTCGTGATGTCCAACGGCCACGGCTCCATGCTGGTCTACTCCCTGCTGCACCTGACCGGCTACGACCTGCCGATGGACGAGATCAAGCAGTTCCGTCAGCTGCACTCCAAGACCCCGGGTCACCCCGAATACGGCTACACCGCCGGCGTCGAGACCACCACCGGGCCGCTGGGCCAGGGGATCTCCAACGCGGTGGGCATGGCGCTGGCCGAGAAGATGATGGCCGCCCACTTCAATCAGCCCGGGCACGACATCGTCGACCACAACACCTACGCCTTCCTCGGCGACGGCTGCATGATGGAAGGGATCTCCCACGAGACCTGCGCGCTGGCCGGCACCCTGGGCCTGGGCAAGCTGATCGCCTTCTGGGATGACAACGGCATCTCCATCGACGGCGAAGTCGAAGGCTGGTTCACCGACGACACCCCGGGCCGCTTCGAGGCCTACGGCTGGCACGTGGTGCGCGGCGTGGACGGCCACGACGCCGATGCGGTCAAGGCCGCGATCGAAGAGGCCCGCAAGCACAGCGACAAGCCGAGCCTGATCTGCTGCCGCACCGTGATCGGCTTCGGTTCGCCGAACAAGTCCGGCAAGGAAGAGTGCCACGGCGCCGCCCTCGGCGACGACGAAGTGGCCCTGACCCGCAAGGAGCTGGGTTGGAACCACGGCCCGTTCGAGATCCCGGACGATATCTACGCCGGCTGGAGCGCGAAGGACAAGGGTGCCAAGGCCGAGTCCGAGTGGAAGGAGCGCTTTGCCGCGTACAAGCAGGCGCACCCGGAGCTGGCCGCCGAGTTCGAACGCCGCATCGCTGGTGATCTGCCCGCCGACTGGAGCGAGAAGGCCAGTGCCTTCATCAAGGAGACCGTCGAGAAGGCCGAGAAGGTTGCCTCGCGCAAGGCCTCGCAGAACACCATCGGCGGTTACGCCCCGGCGCTGCCGGAACTGCTGGGCGGCTCCGCCGACCTGGCCGGGTCCAACCTGACCATGTACAGCGGTTCCAAGGGCGTCAGCAAGGACGACGCCGCCGGCAACTACGTGTTCTACGGCGTGCGCGAGTTCGGCATGGCCGCGATCATGAACGGCATCGCCCTGCACGGCGGCTTCATCCCGTACGGCGGCACCTTCCTGATCTTCTCCGACTACGCCCGCAACGGCATCCGCATGTCCGCGCTGATGAAGCAGCGCGTGATGTACGTGCTGACCCATGACTCCATCGGTCTCGGCGAAGACGGCCCGACCCACCAGCCGGTCGAGCAGACCCCGAGCCTGCGCCTGATCCCGAACCTCAATGTGTGGCGTCCCTGCGACGCGGTCGAGACCGCGGTGGCCTGGAAGGCCGGGATCGAGCGCACCGATGGCCCGTCCGCGTTCATCCTGTCGCGTCAGGGCCTGCCGCACATGGAACGTGATGGCGAGCAGCTCGCCAACATCGCCCGCGGCGGCTACGTGCTGAAGGACTGCGACGGCACCCCCGACCTGATCTTCATCGCCACCGGTTCCGAGGTCGAGCTGGCCGTCCAGGCCGCCGACGAACTGGCCGGCGAGGGCAAGAAGGTGCGCGTGGTCTCCATGCCCTGCGTCGAGTTGTTCGAACAGCAGGACCCGGCCTACCGCGAGGCCGTGCTGCCGAACGCGGTGCGTGCGCGGGTCGCCATCGAGGCCGGCGCAACGACCACCTGGTACAAGTTCACCGGCCTCGACGGCGCGGTGTTCGGGCTGGACCGCTTCGGCGAGTCCGCTCCGGGGGGCGCCCTGTTCGACTACTTCGGCTTCAAGCCGGCGAACGTCGCCCAGGTCGCGCGTGACGTGCTGAACGGCTGAGTCCGCAACGATTTCGCATAAGCAATAGAGAGGAGACTCCCATGTCTATCAAGGTTGGTATCAACGGCTTCGGTCGTATCGGTCGCATGGCCTTCCGCGCCATCGCCAAGGACTTCCCGAACCTGCAGGTGGTCGGCATCAACGACCTGCTGGACCCGGAATACCTGGCCTACATGCTGCGCTACGACTCCGTGCACGGCCGCTTCGACGGCGACATCAGCGTCGACGGCGACCACCTGGTGGTGAACGGCAACCGCATTCGCCTGACCGCCGAGAAGGATCCGGCCGCGCTGAAGTGGGGCGACATCAACGCCGACATCGTGATCGAGTCCACCGGCCTGTTCCTGACCGCCGAGACCGCCCAGAAGCACCTGGACGCCGGCGCCAAGAAGGTGGTGATGTCCGCGCCGTCCAAGGACGACACTCCGATGTTCGTCTACGGCGTGAACCACGGTGACTACGCGGGCCAGAACATGGTCTCTGCCGCCTCCTGCACCACCAACGCCCTGGCCCCGGTGGCCAAGGTGCTGAACGACACCTGGGGCATCAAGCGTGGCCTGATGACCACCGTGCACGCCGCCACCGCGACCCAGAAGACCGTCGACGGCCCGTCCATGAAGGACTGGCGCGGCGGCCGCGGCATCCTGGAGAACATCATTCCGTCCTCCACCGGTGCGGCCAAGGCTGTGGGCAAGGTGCTGCCGGAACTGAACGGCAAGCTGACCGGCATGGCCTTCCGTGTGCCGACCTCCGACGTCTCCGTGGTCGACCTGACCGTGGAACTGAACGGCGACGCCAAGTACGACGACGTCTGCGCGGCCATGAAGAAGGCGGCCGAAGGCGAGCTGAAGGGCGTGCTGGGATACACCGACGAGCTGGTGGTCTCCACGGACTTCCGTGGCTACACCGCCCCGTCCGTATTCGATGCCGGCGCCGGCATCCAGCTGGACCCGACCTTCGTGAAGGTCGTCGCCTGGTACGACAACGAGTACGGCTACACCTGCAACATGCTGCGCATGGTGGAGCACGTCGCCAAGTAATGGCGGATGGCCGGGCCCTCTCCGGGGTCCGGCCGTTTCTCTTCCCGGGTCCAGAGGCCTGGGGCCAGTCCCTTCGGGGACTAGCCCGAAGCCTTTTTCCTTTTCTTTCTTTTCAACCGTATTTCGAGAGGTACTCCCATGTCTGTCATCAAGATGACCGATCTCGACCTGCAGGGTCGCCGCGTACTGGTGCGTCAGGATCTGAACGTCCCGGTGAAGGACGGCAAGGTCACCTCCGACGCCCGCATCCGTGCGAGCCTCGAGACCGTGCAGAAGGCGCTGGACGGCGGCGCCGCCGTGATGCTGATGTCGCACCTGGGCCGCCCCACCGAGGGCGAGTTCTCCGAGGAGGATTCCCTGGCCCCGGTCGCCGAGCACATGGCCGGTCTGCTGGGCCGAGAGGTGCGTCTGGTGCGCGATTACCTCGACGGTGTGGACGCCCAGCCGGGCGAGGTGATCCTGCTTGAGAACGTGCGTTTCAACGCCGGCGAGAAAAAGGACGACGAGGCCCTGGCGAAGAAGTACGCGGCCCTGTGCGACGTGTTCGTGATGGACGCCTTCGGCACCGCCCACCGCGCCCAGGCCTCGACCCACGGCGTGGCGAAGTTCGCCCCGCAGGCCTGTGCCGGCCCGCTGCTGGCCAAGGAGCTGGAGGCCCTCGGCCATGCCCTGGAGACCCCGAAGCGCCCGCTGGTGGCCATCGTCGGCGGCTCCAAGGTCTCGACCAAGCTGACCGTGCTGGAGTCGCTGTCCAACGTGGTGGATCAGCTGATCGTCGGCGGTGGGATCGCCAACACCTTCATCGCCGCCCAGGGCCACAGCGTGGGCAAGTCGCTGTTTGAAGCCGACCTGGTGGACGAGTCCAAGCGCCTGATGGAGGCGGCCCGCGCCAAGGGCGGCGAGATCCCGGTCCCCACCGACGTGACCGTGGGCAAGGAATTCTCCGAATCGACCCCGGCCGAGACCAAGTCGGTCGACGCGGTGGCCGATGACGACATGATCTTCGACGTCGGCCCCGAGACCGCGGCGACCTACGCCGAGGCCCTGCGCAACGCCGGCACCATCGTCTGGAACGGCCCGGTGGGCGTGTTCGAGTTCGACCAGTTCGCCGGTGGCACCAAGGCCCTGGGCGAGGCCATCGCCGAGAGCAACGCGTTCTCCATCGCTGGTGGGGGCGACACCCTGGCCGCGATCGACAAGTACAACCTGGCCGATCGCATCAGCTATATCTCCACCGGCGGTGGCGCCTTCCTCGAGTTCCTAGAAGGCAAGACCTTGCCAGCCGTCGCCATCCTGGAAGAACGCGCCAAGGGCTGACGCCCGGGCGCGTCCACCGCTGACGGAGATCGACGCGGATGAGACGTACCAAGATCGTGGCCACCCTCGGGCCGGCCACGGACAGCGACGATGCCATGGAGGCCATCATCCGGGCGGGTGTGGATGTGGTCCGGCTGAACTTTTCGCATGGCGACCCGGACGACCATCGTCAGCGCCTGGCTCGGTTGCGCGCGGCCTCCGAGCGCGCCGGACGCTGTGTCGGGGTCCTCGGTGACCTGCAGGGGCCGAAGATCCGGATCGACCGGTTCCAGCAGGGCAAGGTGCATCTGGAAGAGGGCGCGCCCTTCGCGCTGGATGCCGAGCTGGATCGGGATGCCGGGGATGCCACCCAGGTGGGGCTGACCTACAAGGACCTGCCGGCCGATGTGGTGCCGGAGGATATCCTGCTGCTGGACGACGGCCGCATCGTGCTGAAGGTCAAGGCGGTGAAGGGCAGCCGGATCGAGACCACGGTGCAGGTCGGCGGGGAGCTGTCCAACAACAAGGGTATCAATCGCCAGGGCGGCGGACTCTCCGCTCCGGCGATCACGGACAAGGACCGCGAGGACATCCGCCTGGCCGCCGAGCTGCAGGTGGACTACCTCGCCGTGTCCTTCCCGCGTTCCGCGCAGGACCTGCACCTGGCGCGCAGCCTGCTGAAGGATGCCGGCTGGGAGGCCGGGATCTGCGCCAAGATCGAGCGCTCCGAGGCCCTGGAGGTGATCGACGAGATCATCGCCGCCTCCGAGGTGATCATGATCGCGCGCGGCGATCTGGGTGTGGAGATTGGTGACGCCGAGCTGCCGGGCGTGCAGAAGACCCTGATCACCCGGGCACGGACCCTCAATCGTCTGGTCATCACCGCGACCCAGATGATGGAGACCATGATCCAGAACCCGATCCCGACCCGCGCCGAGGTGTTCGACGTGGCGAATGCGGTGCTCGACGGCACCGACGCGGTGATGCTCTCCGGCGAGACCGCCACCGGGCGCTACCCGGCGCGCGTGGTCACCAGCATGGACCGGATCTGCGAGGCCGCGGAGCGTCAGCGCGCCGCGCGTCAGTCCGACCACCGCATGGATTCGACCTTCGGCCGGGTCGACGAGGCCATCGCGATGGCCACCATGTACACGGCGAACCATCTGGATGTCGCCGCGATCGCCGCGCTGACCGAGTCCGGCTCCACCGCACTGTGGATGTCGCGCATCAGTTCGGGCATCCCGATCTACGCGCTCACCCAGCACGAGTCCACCAGCCGCCGCATGACGCTATATCGCGGCGTCTACCCGGTGACCCTGAACCCGATCCCCGAGAGCCACGAAAGTGTGAACCGTGAAGCGGTGAACTTGCTCAAGGCCGAGGGCGTCGTGCAGGATGGCGGGCTGGTTATCATTACGAAGGGCGACCTGCAGGGCGAGCATGGCGGTACCAACGCCATGAAGATCGTGCGCGTCGGCGAACTGGCCTGACCCGCGCACCGCCCGTGGTCGAGCAGTCAAGAATCGGTTTATCTACTACCTCAGTCCGAATCCCGTAAGGAGGAATCCATGGCACTGATCTCACTTCGCCAGCTTCTGGACCATGCCGCCGAGCATGGCTATGGCATGCCGGCGTATAACGCCAACAACATGGAACAGGTCCACTCGATCATGGAAGCGGCCGCTGCGGTCGACTCCCCGGTGATCATTCAGGCCTCCGCCGGAGCCCGCAAGTACGCCGGCGAGCCCTTCCTGCGTCACAACATCATCGCCGCGATCGAGCAGTACCCGGACATCCCGGTCGTGCTACACCAGGACCACGGCTCCGAGCCGGCGGTCTGCCTGCGTTCCATCCAGTCCGGTTTCAGCTCGGTGATGATGGACGGCTCCCTGATGCCCGACATGAAGACCCCGGCCACCTACGAGTACAACCGTGACGTAACCGCCAAGGTCTCCGAGATGGCGCACTCCTGCGGTGTCTCCGTGGAAGGCGAGCTGGGTTGCCTGGGCTCTCTGGAAACCGGTCAGGCCGGCGAGGAAGACGGCTCCGGGGCCGAGGGCACCCTGTCCCACGACCAGCTGCTGACCGACCCGGACGAGGCGGCCGACTTCGTGAAGAACACCAAGTGCGACGCCCTGGCGATCGCCATCGGTACCTCCCACGGCGCCTACAAGTTCACCCGTCCGCCGACCGGTGACATCCTCGCCATCGAGCGCATCAAGGAGATCCACAAGCGCATCCCGGATACCCATCTGGTCATGCACGGGTCCTCCTCCGTTCCGCAGGAGTGGCTGGACATCATCAACAAGTACGGCGGCGACATGGGCGAGACCTATGGCGTGCCGGTTGAAGAGATCCAGGAAGGCATCAAGCACGGCGTGCGCAAGGTCAACATCGACACCGACCTGCGTATGGCCTCCACCGGTGCGGTGCGCAAGTTCCTGGCCGAGAATCCGAAGGAATTCGACCCGCGCAAATTCCTGAAGGCCTCCACCGCGGCCATGAAGGACATCTGCCAGGCCCGTTACGAGGCCTTCGGTTGCGCCGGCATGGCGTCCAAGATCAAGCCGATCTCCCTGGACGACATGGTCAAGCGCTACCTGTCCGGCGAGCTGGATCCCAAGGTCAACTGATCCTGCGGATTGCAGCACGAAAAAGGGGGCTTCGGCCCCCTTTTTTTGTGCCATGATGCCGCCATCGGAACACCGTTATGGAGGATTCCTCGATGCACCGAAGGATGCCCCAGATTCTTGCTCTTCTGCTGTTCGTGGCGTTCGCCGGAGCGGCTCAGGCCAACCCGTTCAGCCGCGAGATCGATCCGCAGGACATTATCGACCGCGCCCAGGCGACGGTGGAGAACATGGCCACCCATCCCGAGTACGAGTCCCTGAAGGAGGACCTGCGCGACGCGCGCGGCGTGGTTATTTTCCCGCGCGTGGCACGCGGTGCCTTCCTGATTGGGGGGTCTGGTGGAATCGGGGTGTTCCTCGCGTGGGACGACGAGCGCGGCGACTATTCCCCGGTGGCCTTCTACTCGCTCGGCTCCGTCAGCTTCGGCATGCAGTTCGGCGGCGATGCCGCCGAGGTGGTGATGGTCGCGCGCACCCAGGATGCGGTCGACTCCATGTTCGGCTCCGCGATCCGGCTCGGGGCCGATGCGTCGGTCGCCGCAGGCCCGGTAGGGGCCGGCCGCAGCGCCACCCCCACGGCCGACTTCCTTTCCTATTCCCGCGCCCGCGGCGCCTACCTGGGGATGAGTCTCTCCGGTTCGCGTATGACCGTGCGTGACGACTTCAACGAGGCCTACTACGGCGAATCGCAGCGCCCGGTGCATATCATCGAGACCCGCCGGGTCGACCGCGAAGGGACCCGCGCCCTGCGCGAGACGCTGGCCGGTTTCCGTGCCGATGCCGCCGACGAGGAGCCGGCCCCGGCCGACTCCGAAGCCCGTGGTCAGGAGCGCGAGTCCTCCGGCGGGGTGCGCCCGGACAACTTCGAGATCGAGAGCTTCTGAACCAGCGCCGCGCGGGTGATGCCTTCCGGTGACGTGATGACCGGGGCGCGGGTCCGGGCGCGCAGGGCCGTGGCGTTGTCGAGCCGCGGGTCGCAGTCCGCTCGGCGGCGGTTGAGCACAATCCCGGCCAGACTCAGGCCGCGCCGTTCGAGCGCCTCCAGGGTCAGCAGGCAGGTATTCAGCGTGCCCAGCCGGTCCTCCGCGACCAGCAGCACCGGTAGCCCGAGGTGCTCGGCGAGGTCCGCGTTCAGGCCGTCGGCACAAAGCGGCGAGTAGAAGCCCCCCGCGCCCTCCACCAGCCGTGGCCCCGTGCCTTCGCCCGCGCAGGCCGCGGCCAGTTCCGCGAGCGTCAGGTGCACGCCCTGATTCGCGGCGGCCTGGTCGGGGGCGATGGCATCGGGGAAGCGCCAGGGGGTGACCAGTGCGATCGCGGTGTCCGGCAGGCCGGCCGCGCGGGTCAGGTTCAGCCCGTCCTCGGGCAGCAGGCCGTCGGGGCCCGGCGGGCAGCCCGACTCCACCGGTTTGCGCGGTTGCGGCGCCAGGCCCTGCTGCCGCCAGCACTCCAGCAGCGCGCAGCCGACGAAGGTCTTGCCGACGCCGGTATCGGTGCCGGTGACGAACAGGCCCTGCAGGGTCTCGCTCATGCGGCGCGGGTCAGGCGCTCCAGGGCCTCGCGGTAGCGCGCGGCGGTCTGTTCCACCACCGCCGCGGGCAGTTCGGGGCCCGGCGGCTGCTTGTCCCAGTCCAGGGTCTCGAGGTAGTCGCGCACGTACTGTTTGTCGAAGGACTCGGGGCTGCGCCCCGGCGCGTACTGGTCGGCCGGCCAGAAGCGCGAGGAGTCCGGGGTCAGCACTTCGTCGATCAGGTGCAGCGTGCCGTTGGCGTCGACGCCGAACTCGAACTTGGTGTCGGCGATGATGATCCCGCGCCCGGCCGCGTAGTCGCGTGCCATCGCGTAGATCGCCAGCGCCGCATCGCGGACCTGGCGGGCCCGCTCCGCGCCGATGGTGGCGACCACCGCATCGAAGTCGATATTGGCGTCGTGGTCACCGACGTCCGCCTTGGTGCTGGGCGTGAAGATCGCCTCCGGGAGCTGCGAGGCGAGTTCCAGCCCGTCCGGCAGCGGAATGCCGCAGACCGCGCCGCTCGCCTGGTAGTCCTTCCAGCCGGAGCCGATCAGGTACCCGCGCACCACGGCCTCCACCGGCAGGGCCTCCAGCCGGCGGATCACCAGGCTGCGTCCTTCCAGTGGGGCACGAATCGCCGGGTCCGGGATGACCTGCTCCAGCGGGATATCGGTCAGCTGGTTGGGGATGCCCAGCTCGCGCTGGATCTTGTCCATCCAGAACCGGGTGATCTCGGTCAGCACCCGGCCCTTGCCGGGCACGCCGGTCGGCAGGATCACGTCGAACGCGGACAGGCGATCGGTGGTGACCATCAGCCAGTGGTCGGCATCCACCGCGTAAAGGTCGCGCACCTTGCCGCGATGGACGAGTTCCAGGTCGGGGATATGGCTTTCGAGCAGGGTATCGGTCATGCGGCGATTCTACCGGGCGCGGGCTTGATGCACCACGAAGCTCACGAAGACACGAAGAAGGTCAACGGCGGTTGCACTACGGAGGACACAGAGAGCACAGAGAAGGCCGTAATGGTATCGGGGGCGGCAGGATGTGCAGAGCAAAGCGAATCGCATCATGTCTCTGTAGCTCCGACCGGGGTTTTCTTCGTGCCTTCGTGTGCTTCGTGGTGAACACGGCTTGTCGGTTGGGGCCGGGGTCGCTATCGTTCGGGCCATGACTGAGACGGCTGGCAATAGGGCGCCGCGCGTGGGCGTGGTAATGGGGAGCACCTCCGACTGGGCCACGATGGAGCGGGCGGTGGATGTGCTGGATGAACTCGGTATTCCGTTCGAGGCCCGGGTGGTCTCCGCCCATCGCACGCCGGATCTGCTGTTCGAGTACGCCGAACAGGCGCGCGGGCGAGGGCTGCAGGCGATCATCGCCGGGGCGGGCGGGGCCGCGCACCTGCCGGGGATGCTCGCCTCCAAGACCCCGGTACCGGTGCTGGGCGTACCGGTGGCCTCGCGTCACCTGAAGGGCCAGGACTCGCTGCTCTCCATCGTCCAGATGCCGCGCGGGATCCCGGTGGCGACCTTCGCGATCGGCGAGGCGGGGGCCGCCAACGCGGCGCTCTTTGCCGCCGCGATGCTGGCCAATTCCGATCCCGAACTGCGCGAGCGTCTGGATGCCTTCCGCCAGTCCCAGAGCCAGGCCGTGCTCGGGCAGACCCTGCCGCCGGACCCGTCATGATCCAGCCTCCCGCGACTCTCGGGCTGCTCGGTGGCGGGCAGCTCGGCCGCTATTTCGTGGAGGCCGCGCAGGGCATGGGTTATGCCGTCTGGGTGCTCGACCCGGACCCGGCCAGCCCGGCCGGGCGGGTGGCAGCGCGCCACTTGTGCCAGGCCTTTGACGACCCCGATGCCCTGCAGGCGCTGGCCGGGGCCTGCGAGGTGATTACCACCGAGTTCGAGAACATCCCGCGCGCCGCGGTGGAGTGGCTGGATGCCCACGCCTGTCTGCGCCCCGGGCCGCGCGCCCTGACGGTTGCCCAGGACCGCCTCGAGGAGAAGGCCTTTCTCGGCGAGATCGGCGTGGCGGTGGCCCCGTGGCAGGCGGTGCCGGCGGGCCTGACGCCCGAGGTGCAAACCGATGCCGGAGCCCCGGGTTTCCCGGCGATCCTGAAGACCGCGCGCCTGGGTTATGACGGCAAGGGGCAGGTGCGGCTGGCCGCGGCCGGCGAACTGCCGGCAGCGCATGCCGAGCTGGGCCAGGTGGACTGCGTGCTGGAGTCCCGGGTGGAGCTGGAGCGCGAGCTGTCGGTGCTGGTTGCGCGTACCGCCGATGGCGCCACCGAGGCCTTTCCGGTCGCGGAGAACACCCATCGCCACGGCATCCTGCACCTGACGCGCGTCCCGGCACGGGCCGGGGACGAGGTGCGCGAGCGCGCCATGGCCATCGCCCGGCACGTCGCCGAGCGGCTCGACTATCAGGGGATGCTGGCGGTCGAGTTCTTCCTCACGGCGGACGGCGAACTGCTGGTCAACGAGATCGCGCCGCGTCCCCACAATTCCGGGCATTACAGCCTGGATGCCTGCACCGTCAGCCAGTTCCAGCAGCAGGTGCGCGCGGTCTGTGGGCTGGGGCTGGCGCCGGCCCTGCTGACCGCGCCGGTGGCGATGGTGAATCTGCTGGGCGACCTGTGGCCCGCGGGCGGCACGCCCGACTGGCGGGGCGTGCTGGCGGCCGGCCGGGCGCGACTGCACCTGTACGGCAAGGCCGAGGCGCGCGCGGGGCGCAAGATGGGGCATGTGAACGTACTCGGCCTGCCGGGCGAGGATGATGCCGCCGCCGTGGCCTCCACTGCCGAGACCCTGTGGCAGGGCCTGGCCAGTGCCGGCGGGGAGGGCGCGGCATGACCGAGGCATTCCCCAACACCCAGGCGCGGCGCGCCCGACAGGCGGAGCTCAAGCGCGACCTTGAGTTCGAGGACACCCTGGCGGGCGAGCATCTGCGGTTTCGCACCACCTGGGGGCTGTTCTCCCCGCGGCGAATCGACGACGGCACCCGCATGCTGCTGGAACGCATCGAGGTGCATCCGGCGGACGCCTGCCTGGACCTCGGCTGCGGCTACGGCCCGATCGGCCTGACGCTCGCGCGCAAGGCCCCGCAGGGGCTGACGACCCTGGTCGATACCAACTATCTGGCGGTGGAGTACAGCCAGCGCAACGCCGAGCTCAACGGCATCGCCAATGTGGAGTGTCTGACCAGCAACGGCTTCTCGCGCATCCGCGATCGGCGGTTCGATCTGGTGACCTCCAATCTGCCGGCCAAGGTCGGGCGCGAGATGCTGCAGACCTATCTGCTGGACGCCCACGAGCAGATGAACCCCGGCGGACGCATCTATGTCGTAACCATTACCGGACTGCGGCGGTTCATCGAGAAGGGGTTCAAGGACGTGTTCGGCAACTACGACAAGGTCAAGCAGGGCCGCGAGTACACTGTCGCGGCCGCCGTGCGCGAGCCCGACTGACCATGGTCGAGGGGGCGGGCGAACTCCCGGTCGCGCTCCGCGTGCTGTCCGCCGTGCTGCTGGGCCTCGGCATGCTGGTGATGCTCCGGCGCATGCCCTGGGAGGCCTTCTTCGTGCCCGGTCGCGCGCAGCTGTTCGTGATCGCCACGCTGTGCCTGCTGCTGATCTGGAGCCTGCGGGCGCAGACGCTCGATGGCCTCGCCCTGCACTTCCTTGGCATGACCACCGTGACCCTGATGTTCGGCTGGCAGCTGGCGATCCTGATGGTGTTTCTGGTGGTGGCGACCCTGGGCCTGTTCGGCGCCCTGCCGCTGGCGGCCTTCCCGCTGACGGTCCTGCTGGCCGGCATCCTGCCGGTCGCGGTCACCTGGGGGTTGCTGCGGCTGTCCCAGAACTACCTGCCCGCGCACATGTTCATCTATCTCTATGCGGTGGGCTTCCTCGGCGGCGCGCTTTCGGTGGTAGCGACCGTGCTGGCCTCGGCGGCGATCTACGGCCTGTTCACCGAGCTGGCCTGGGTCGACATCTATCGCGACTACCTTCGCTACCTGGCATTGCTGGTGCTGCCCGAGGCGGTGGTCAACGGGATCGTGATTACCGGGCTGGTGATGGTGCGCCCCGAGTGGCTGGCGACCTGGTCGGACGAGCGCTACATCCACGGCCGCTGAGGCCGAGAATGGCCTGGTGCCGCGCTGCAGGGATGCCCCTGTTTGATTCTGTGTTAATGCAGCATTCAGGAACACCCTGCTACCGTTCGCTTCAAGACAGGGCGATGACCCTGTCCAGGATCGTGAACGAGGAGACCACAACAATGAAAACCAAGCTGTTCGTGCTGGCCGGTATCGCCGGCAGTGTCCTGATGCTGTCCACCATGGCGCAGGCCGCCGACATCCAGGCCGGTCAGTCCAAGTACCAGAACACCTGCGCCAGCTGCCACGGCGCGCAGGGTCAGGGCCAGGCGATCTTCCCGGCGCTGGCCGGCAAGGACGCCGACTACCTGACCGACAAGCTGGAGCGCTATCGCGCCGGCGAGGAGGTGGGTGACCACACGGCCCTGATGCGTCCTCAGGCCCAGGGGTTGAGCGATGACGACATCGCCAATCTGTCCAGCTACATGGCGGCCGAGTTCAACTGATCCGGGCGCACTGCCGCTGGCAGGCGAGACCGCGACGGGCCGGGGGGTTTCCCCCGGCCCGTTTGCGTTGGAGGGCGCGTCACATGCGTCGCCTTTTGCCTGGCATGGCGGCATCCGGTAAAGTTTCGCGGTTCCGAGAGCGTGGCCGATGGTCGGCCCCGCTATCCCAGAGATCCCTGCGAGGCTTTCCATGGCACAACCCGATTTCATCGCCCCGTCCATCCTGTCCGCCGATTTCGCCCGTCTGGGCGAGGAAGTCGACAACGTCCTGGCCGCCGGTGCCGATACCGTCCACTTCGACGTGATGGACAACCACTACGTGCCGAACCTGACCATTGGCCCGCTGGTCTGCGATGCCCTGCGCAAGCACGGCGTGACCGCGCCGATTGACGTGCACCTGATGGTCAAGCCGGTGGATCGCATCATCCCGGACTTCGCCCAGGCCGGTGCCAGCTACATCACCTTCCACCCGGAGGCGTCCGACCACATCGACCGCACCCTGCAGCTGATCCACTCCGAGGGCTGCAAGGCCGGACTGGTGTTCAACCCGGCCACGCCGCTGTCCTATCTCGAATACGTGATGGACAAGGTCGACATGATCCTGCTGATGTCGGTGAACCCGGGCTTTGGTGGCCAGAAGTTCATCCCGAACACCCTCGACAAGCTGCGCGCCGCGCGCAAGATGATCGACGACTCCGGGCGTGACATCCGCCTCGAGATCGACGGCGGCGTGAAGGCCGACAACATCCGCGAGATCAAGGCCGCCGGGGCCGACACCTTCGTCGCCGGGTCCGCGATCTTCGGTGCCGGCAGCGACTCCGATCCGAACCGCTACGACAGCATCATCCAGCAGATGCGCGACGAGCTGGCCAAGGCCTGAATCGACGGCCACTGGAGACCGGGATGTCCCTGAAACGCCCCCGCATGATCCTGATCGACCTGGACGGCACGCTGATCGACAGCGTGCCGGACCTGGCCTACAGCGTGGACGCGATGATGCGCGAGCTGGGGCTGCCCGAACGCGGCGAGCCGGCCGTGCGCAACTGGGTCGGCAACGGGGTGGAACGGTTGGTCAAGCGGGCGTTGGTGAACGACCTCGAGGGCGAGCCGGACCCGGAGGCCTTCGAGCGGGCATTGCCCGTCTTCATGCGCATCTACCAGGAGAACACCGCCGGGCGCTCGCCACTGTACCCGGGCGTGCGCGAGGGGCTGGACCAGCTGAAGGCCGCGGGCTTCCGCCTGGGCTGCGTGACCAACAAGGCCGAGCGCTTCACGGTGCCGCTGCTGCGCGAGAAGGGCATCCTCGACGACTTCGAGATCGTGGTCGCCGGCGACGCCCTGCCGCAGAAGAAACCGGACCCGGCGCCGCTGCTGCATGCGGCGAAGGAGTTGGGTGTAGACCCCTCCGAGGCGCTGATGGTCGGGGACTCGAAGAGCGACGTGAAGGCGGCACGCGCGGCCGGCTTCCAGATCGTCTGCATGACCTACGGCTACAATCACGGCGACGACATCCGCGACGAGAACCCGGACGCGGTTCTCGACCGGCTGGACGAACTGCCCGGACTGCTGCCCGCTCGGGCGGCCTAGGGAAACACGGACCCATGATTGCAACGGACCGGACAACGGAGCGATGGCGAGACGGCGAATGATCCGCCGCGCCGTCCGTCCCCCTTGTCAGGAACCGTTGTGATGACCCCCGAACAGTTCGATCAGCTGGCCCGCGAGGGCTATAACCGCATCCCGCTGGTGCGCGAGGTCCTGGCGGATCTCGAAACCCCGCTGTCCATCTTCCTGAAGCTGGCCAACCGGCCGTACTCCTACCTGTTCGAGTCGGTGCAGGGCGGGGAGCGCTGGGGTCGGTATTCCTTTATCGGGCTGCCGGCACGCACCCGCGTGCGGGTGCACGGCCATGACATCACGGTGGAGACCGATGGCGAGGTGGTCGAACAGACCACGGAGACCGACCCGCTGGCCTGGGTCGAGGCCTACCAGGCGCGCTTCAAGGTGGCCGAACTGCCGGGCCTGCCGCGCTTCACCGGTGGTCTGGTCGGCTATTTCGGGTTCGAGACCGTGCGCCTGATCGAGCCGCGCTTGGAAGGCCCGGAAAAGCCCGATGCCCTGGGGCTGCCGGACATCCTGCTGATGGTCTCGGAGGAGGTCGTGGTCTACGACAACCTCTCCGGCCGGCTGTACCTGGTGGTGCACGCCGATGCGACCCAGGCCGATGGCCAGGCCGTGGCGGCCACGCGTTTGGATGAGCTGGAGACCCGTCTGGGCGAGCCCCTGGTGCCCCCGGAGGATCTGCCGCATCCGCATGCGGTGCCGGAGTACGTGCCGGGCTGGTCGGCCGAGGGCTTCCAGACCGCGGTCGCGCGGGCGCAGGAATACATCATGGACGGCGACGTGATGCAGGTGGTGCTGGCGCAGCGCATGAGCGTGCCATTCTCCGCGCCGCCGCTGGACCTGTACCGCGCCCTGCGCGCGCTGAACCCCTCGCCGTACATGTACTACCTGGACCTCGACGACCACCACGTGGTCGGGGCCTCGCCGGAGATCCTGGTGCGCCTGGAGGACGACCGTGTGACCGTGCGCCCGATCGCCGGAACCCGCCCGCGCGGGCGCACCGAGGAGGAAGACCGCGCGCTGGAGGCCGAACTGCTGGCGGACCCGAAGGAGCGCGCCGAGCACCTGATGCTGATCGACCTCGGGCGCAACGACGTCGGCCGGGTCTGCGAGATCGGCTCGGTGGAGGTGACCGACACCATGAGCATCGAGCGCTACTCGCACGTGATGCACATCGTCTCCAACGTGGAGGGCCGCCTGGCCCCGGGGCACTCGCCGATGGATGTGCTGCGCGCGACCTTCCCCGCCGGGACGGTCTCCGGTGCGCCGAAGATCCGGGCGCTGGAGATCATCGACGAGCTGGAACCGGTCAAGCGCGGCCCGTACTCCGGCGCGGTCGGCTACCTCTCCTGGTCCGGCAACATGGACACCGCGATCGCCATCCGCACGGCCGTGCTGCACGACGGCGAGCTGCATATCCAGGCCGGGGCCGGCGTGGTGCACGACTCGGTACCCGAGAGCGAGTGGCAGGAGACCCTGAACAAGGGACGTGCGGTGGTGCGCGCGGCCGAGACCGCCCTGGGTGGCCTGGGGCCCCGGCGCCACCGCGACTGAGAAGACCAACTATGCGCGGCCGCCTTTGCATCCTGTTGCTGGCGCTGCTGGTAGGGCTGCTACCGGGGCTGGCGGCGGCGCAGATCGTGGTGCTGGTGCCCGGTGGCTGGGATCGCGGCGACGGCTTTCGCCATGCCGGCGTCACTGCGGCCCTGAACGCCGCCGGATATGCCGATGGCGGCCGGGCCCGGGCTCGGCCGGAGTCCCCCTGGTTCGATCGTGCTCCCGACCCGGCCCCGCGCCAGTTCTATACCGTGGACCTGCCGGCGGGCGGAGTGCCGCCCGAGCGCGCGCGGGCGCTGGGTCAGGTCGTCGAGGCCCTGGCGCGGCGCCATCCGGGGCAGGAACTGGTGCTGGTCGGGCATTCCAGTGGCGGTGTTGTGGCGCGCGAGCTGCTGGTGCGCCAGCCGCACCCGGCAATCTCCACACTGGTGACGTTTTCCGCTCCGCATGCGGGGGGCGGCTGGTCCGCCCTGGCGCGTTCGGTGACGGATGCGCTGGCCGATTCTGCCCTGGGGTTGTATGCCCCGTTTATCGGGCTCGGGGGTATGCACCGGCGCGAGGGTCTCTGGGGGCCGGAGGGCACCTCGCCGGATGCGGCCCACCTCGAGTGGCTGAATACGCGGGAGCACCCGCCCATCCGCTACGTGTCGGTGGTGCGCCTGGCCGACCCGTGGGTGGATGCGGCCAGTCAGGACATGAATCGTCTCCCGGCCCTGCGCGGCCGGGCGCATACCCTGCCGAGCCCCGGCGGGCACCGGCTGGAGGCCGCCGACGGCACCCTGCTGGCCGCGCTGCTGTTGCCGCGATGAGCGTGCCGGGTTTCGCCAGCGCCCATGCGGTTGCGGGCCGGCGGACCCGGGGCCGGGTTATGCTGGGCCCTGTCCGCTCCACGCGCGTGAACATCGATTCGCGTAGCGGTCCTGTTTCCTCCGTTCTGCAGGGACGTTCGACATGATCCTGATGCTCGACAACTACGATTCGTTCACCTTCAACCTGGTCCAGTATCTGGGCGAGCTGGGGGCCGAGGTGGTGGTCCACCGCAACGACTGCATCACCCCGGACGGGATCGCGGAACTCGCCCCCGAGGGGATCGTGATCTCGCCGGGACCCTGCACGCCGAACGAGGCCGGGGTATCGCTGGAGGTGATCCGGCGCTTCGCCGGCGCGATCCCGATCCTCGGAGTCTGTCTCGGGCACCAGGCGATCGGGCAGGTCTTCGGCGGGCGCGTGGTGCGCGCCCGCGAGATCATGCACGGCAAGACCTCGCCGGTGTATCACACCGGGGTGGGGGTGTTCGCCGGGCTCGAGAATCCACTGGAGGCCACGCGCTACCACTCGCTGGTGGTCGAGTCGTCCTCGCTGCCGGAGTGCCTGGAGGTCACCGCCTGGACCCAGCGCGAGGACGGCGCGCGCGACGAGATCATGGGCCTGCGCCACCGCGAACTGGACGTCGAGGGCGTGCAGTTCCACCCGGAATCCATCCTGACCCGCCAGGGCCACGAACTGCTCGACAACTTCCTCCGTCGCCTGCCCCAGCCGGCGTGACCCAGACTCGACGCACCCGGTGGCGCTTCGCGTTGCTGGTGGCGCCGCTGTCGATGCTGGCGCCGTTCTCGCTGGATACCTATCTGCCTTCGTTCCCGGCGATGGCGGAGGCCCTGCGGGTCGACTCCGGCGCGATGCAGGCGACCCTGTCGGCCTACCTGGTCGCCTTTGCGCTCGCCACCCTGGTGGCCGGCCCGCTGTCGGATACCTTTGGCCGGCGCCCAGTGGTTTTGTGGGCGCTGGTCGGCTACGTGATCAGTTCCCTGCTGTTGGTGCTGGCGGTCGAATACTGGCAGGTGATCGGGTTGCGGGTGGCCCAGGGGCTGTCCGCGGCGGCCGGGATTGTGGTCGGGCGTGCAGTGGTGCGCGATCGCTTCGAGGCCACCGATGCGCGCCGTGTCCTGGCGCTGATCACCATGATGTTCGCGATTGGCCCGGCGGCCGCCCCGATTGTCGGCGGCTATCTGCAGGCGGGGTTCGGCTGGCGCTCGGTATTCCTGTTCCTGACCCTGTACGGCGTGATCCTGTTGCTGGCGATCCGGGTCTGGCTGCCGGAGACCCTGCCACCGGTCGGCCGTGCCTCGGGCAAGCCGGCTCTGATCCTGCGGGGGTATCTCGGGACCCTGCGCAACCCGCCGTTCCTGCGCCCGGCCCTGGTACATGCCGGGCTGTTCGGGGCGATGTTCCTGTTCGTCGCCGCCTCGCCAACGGTGATCTATGTCCACCTGGGCGGACAGGAACAGGACTTCTGGTGGCTCTTCCTGCCGCTGGTGGGCGGCCTGGTGGTGGGCGGTTTTGTGGCCGGGCGCACCGCCAGTCTGTTGAGTCCGCCGCTGGCGATCAGTATCGGCGTGGGGCTGGCCGGGATCTCGCTGGCGCTGGTGGCGCTGGGGATCCTCACCGAGGGTTCGGTGGTCGCGGTGACGCTCCCGTTCGCGCTGTACAGCTTTTCCCTGGCCACGGCCGTTCCGTCGCTGAACCTGCTGGCGCTGGACTGCTATCCGGGCGCCCGTGGCATGGCCTCGGCCATGCAGGCCTTCCTGCAACTGGGGTTCAGTGCCCTGCTGGCGCTGTTCCTGGTGGACCGACTGGACGACCACCTGCCGTGGCTGATCGGCGGGTCGCTGGTAATCTGGGCCGCCGCGGCGCTGCTGTGGTGGAGCGGCCCGGAGGCGCGTGGTCGTCGCGCCCCGGCGCGGACGTTAAACTAACGGCTTCGATTTTCCGCAGGAGCAACCCGTGACGGTGCAACAAGCGATAGCGGCTCTCATCGAGCGCCAGGACCTGGACGCGGCAACCATGACCGCGGTGATGCAGGCGGTGATGACCGGCGAGGCCACCGATGCCCAGATCGGGGGGTTCCTGGTGGCCCTGCGCATGAAGGGCGAGACGATCGAGGAGATCCGCGCGGCGGCCGGCGTGATGCGCTCGCTGGCCACTCGGGTGGACGTGCCGCGAACCGGGCTGGTGGATACCTGCGGCACCGGCGGCGACGCCTCCGGTACCTTCAATATCTCCACCGCCTCGGCGCTGGTCGCGGCGGCCGGTGGCGTGCGGGTGGCCAAGCACGGCAACCGTTCGGTGTCGTCGAAATCCGGCTCCGCCGATGTTCTGGAGCACCTGGGGATCCATCTCGGGCTGTCGCCGGAGGCGGTCGGGTCCTGCATCGAGGAGGTCGGCGTCGGCTTCCTGTTTGCCCCGGCCCATCATGGCGCGATGAAACACGCGATCGGGCCGCGCAAGGAGCTCGGCGTGCGCACGCTGTTCAATGTGCTGGGGCCTCTGACCAACCCGGCCGGGGCGCCGAACCAGGTGCTCGGCGTGTTCTCGGATGCCTGGGTGCGGCCGCTGGCCGAGGCCCTGAAGGGCCTGGGCAGCGAGCATGTGCTGGTGGTGCATGCCGAGGACGGCCTGGACGAGATCAGCATCGCGTCGCCCACCCGGGTGGCCGAGCTCAGGGACGGCGAGATCCGGGAATACACCATCCGTCCGGAGGACTTCGGGCTGGCGACCACCGCACTGGATGCCGTGCGCGTCGACAGCGTGGAGGCCTCGGCCGACATGCTGCGCGGCGTGCTGGACGGTCAGGTGGGCGCGGCGCGTGACATCGTGCTGCTGAACGCCGGGGCGGCGATCTACGCCGGCGGTGGCGCGGACACGCTGGCCGCGGGCGTCGAGGCCGCCGCCCGGGCCATCGACTCCGGCGCGGCCCGCGAACGGCTGGAGCGCCTGCAGGCGACCAGCGCACGACTGGCAAACAAGGAAGCACAATGACCGAAGCCAACGCAGTACCCGATATCCTGCAGCGCATCCTGGAGCGCAAGCGCGAGGAGCTGAAGGAGCGCGAGGCGTTCTGGCCGCTGCGCGAGCTGCGCGGCTGGATGGGCTCGGCGCCTGCGCCGCGGGGGTTCCGCGCGGCATTGCAGCGCGACATCGACGCCGGCCGCGCCGCGGTGATCGCGGAGATCAAGAAGGCCAGCCCGAGTCAGGGCCAGATCAGCCCCAACTTCAACCCGGAGGCCTTCGCCCGCAGCTACGAGGAACACGGGGCCACCTGCCTGTCGGTGCTGACCGACGTGGACTTCTTCAAGGGGCGCGATGGCGACCTGCGCGATGCGCGCGTGGCCTGCCAGCTGCCGATCCTGCGCAAGGACTTCGTGATCGACCTCTATCAGGTCTACGAGGCGCGGGTGCTGGGGGCGGACTGCGTGCTGCTGATCGCCGCGGCGCTGGACGACACGGCCCTGCACGAGCTGTACTTCCTGACCCGCGAGCTGGGCATGGATGCCCTGGTGGAGGTGCATGATGCCGAGGAGCTGGAACGGGCGAGGAAGATCGGCGCCGACCTGATCGGCATCAACAACCGCGACCTGCACAGCTTCGAGACCCGACTGGAAACCACGCTGGAGCTGAAGGATCAGGCGCCGGAGGGCGCGCTGCTGGTAACCGAGAGCGGCATCCACACCCGCGAGGACGTCGCGCGCATGCAGGCTGCCGGGATCCATGCCTTCCTGGTGGGCGAGGCCTTTATGCGGACCGAGGATCCGGGCAAGGCCCTGGGGCAGTTGTTCCGCGGCGAATCGTAACCGCCTCCAGCGGGGCGTCGTGCCTTCAGGCTGGAGGCGGTGGCCAGGTACTACGCCCTTTCCGGCCGCAGGGCCCGGCGCGGCGGCACGGGCGTCAGCGCGTGCCGAACACCACGATGGTCTTGCCGTGCGCGGTGATCAGGCCGCGCTCTTCCAGATCCTTCAGCACGCGACCGGCCATCTCGCGCGAGCAGCCGACAATGCGCGCGATCTCCTGGCGGGTGATGCGCAGCTGCATGCCGTCCGGGTGGGTCATCGCGTCGGGCTGGCGGGCGAGATCCAGCAGGGTGTGGGCGATACGGCCGGTGACGTCGACGAACGCGAGGTCCATCACCTTGCGCGAGGTCTGACGCAGGCGGGTGGCGATCTGGCTGGTCAGCAGCATCAGGATCTCGGGGTCGCGCTGGACGATCTCGCGGAACTGGGTGTAGGGGATCTCCGCGGTCTCGGTGTCCTCGCGGGTGGTGACGGTCGCGCTGCGCGGGTCGTCCTCGAACATGCCCAGCTCACCGAAGAACTCGCCTTTGTTCAGATAGGCCAGCACCAGCTCGTGCCCGTTGTTCTCGCCCAGTACCGAGACCGACCCGCTGACGACGTAGTACAGCGTGTCGGGAACCGTGCCCGAATGGATGATGGTGGTGCGCTTGCGGTACTGGCGGCGGTGGCAGTAGCCGAGAAAACGCTCCAGCGCGGGCGACGGCTGGGCCGGGCGGTAGACGAACGGGTTGTTCAAGGCTTCCATGGTCACGTCCGATAGCAGCTTCCTGTGGATGTGCGCCAGTGTAATGCAGCATCTGGCCCCCGCACGCCGGGGTGGCTGGAACCGTTCACAAAATCCGCCGACAGGCCACTGATTTTGTGCAGCAGGTCCGCCCTGAGTAGAGTCCCTCTGAAGTATAGGCATGGATCCCTTCATCCAACAGCAGGAAGGGAGCACTGATTCATTGATCGGCACATCTTTAAAGGACGAGCGCGATGCGGGTGAAAGTGAAATGGCTGGACCAGGTGGCCTTTGTCGGCGAGACCGACAGCGGTCATGCGGTGGTGATGGACGGCGCGCCGGACGCGGGCGGCCGCAACCTGGGCGCGCGGCCGATGGAGATGCTGCTGCTGGGGATGGGCGGTTGTACCAGCTTTGACGTGATTGCGATGCTGAAGAAGGCGCGCCAGCAGGTGCTGGACTGCGAGGTGACGGTCGCAGGCACCCGGGCGGAGACCGTGCCCAAGGTCTTTACCGATATCCACGTGCATTTCCGGGTGTACGGCCATGACCTGTCGGAGAAGCAGGTGGGGCGCGCGGTCGGGCTCTCGGCCGAGAAGTACTGCTCGGCTTCGCTGATGCTGGGGGCCTCGGCGAAGGTGACCCACGACTTCGAGATCGTCGAGGGGCCGGCCCCGCGCTGAACGGGAACCCGGGTTCTTTCCTTGGACTCGGAGGCCGAGGCGTCTACAATTCGCCGCTCGCTGCGGCCCGGGCAAGAGGACACGCCATGCCTCGTCACAAGAAGCAGATCAAGCTCCACGGTTTCAACAACCTGACCAAGAGCCTGAGCTTCAACATCTACGATATCTGCTATGCCTCGGGTGACCGGCATCGCGACGAATACATCGCGTACATCGACGAGGCGTACAACGCCCAGCGTCTGACGCAGATCCTCTCCGATGTGGCCCATCTGATCGGGGCCAATATCCTCGATATCTCGCGCCAGGACTACGATCCGCAGGGCGCGTCGGTGACCATGCTGATCTCGGAGGAGCCGGTGGCCACCGAGAAGATCGGCTACACCGAGGGCCCCGGCCCGCTGCCGGAGACGGTGGTCGGTCACCTCGACAAGAGCCACATCACCGTGCACACCTATCCGGAGGCGCACCCGGAGGGCGGGATTGCAACCTTCCGTGCCGATATCGATGTGTCCACCTGCGGGCGCATCTCGCCGCTGCGCGCCCTGAACTACCTGATCCACAGCTTCGAGTCGGACATCGTGATCATGGACTACCGCGTGCGCGGTTTTACCCGCGACGTGCGCGGCAAGAAGCACTTCATCGATCACAAGATCAATTCCATCCAGGACTTCCTCTCGCGCGATACCAAGGAGAAGTACCAGATGGTGGACGTGAACGTGTACCAGGAGTACCTGTTCCACACCAAGATGGTGCTGAAGGACTTTGACCTCGACAGCTACCTGTTCGGGCTGGGCAAGGATGACTACTCGGCCAAGGAGGCCAAGCGCATCTCCAAGCTGCTCAAGCACGAGATGATGGAGATCTTCTACGGCAAGAACATGAGCCGCCCGAGCTGAGCGGCATGCGCCGCGCGTTGCGCGCGGCACCTGACGCCCGTCCTCTCGCCTGGCGAGTCAGATCCAGTAGGCGGTGCGCGTCATCACGCTGGAGGTCAGGGGCATCAGCAGATTGCGCACCGGCCACGGTGGCGCCTTGCCGCCCAGCGCCATGGCATGCGCGCCGTGTTCCACCTCGTCCTGCTTCATCTGCGCCAGGATGCGCGCCGAGACCTCGTCCTGGGCCGGCAGCCGCTCCAGGTGGCGGTCCAGATGGCGTTCCACCTGGCGCTCGGTCTCGTCGATAAAGCCCAGGCTGTAGGCGTCGCCGGTCAGGCCGGCCAGGGCACCCATCCCGAACGAGCCGACATACCAGAACGGCCCCAGCAGGCTGGTGCGCCCGCCCAGGTCGTGCACCCGACGCGCACACCAGTGCAGGTGGTCGCCCTCCTCGCGCGAGGCCTGGTCCAGGTGGTCGCGGATCGCGGGGGTGCGGGCGGTCAGCATCTGGCCCTGGTAAAGCCCCTGCGCCGCGACTTCCCCGGCGTGGTTCACGCGCATCAGACGGGTGGACAGGTCGCGCTCATGATCCTCCAGATGCGGGCCGATATCGTCCCCGCCCGGCGACGGGCGGCCGGTGGAACGGGCCTGGCCGGAGATGACCTTGACGAAGGCATCGGCCTGGTTGATCAGGTGATCCAGCGGGGAGAGTCGGCGCATGGTTCCGGTCCGGTTGGGGCATCAAGGCGTACCCCTCAAGGGTACCGCAAGCAGGGCCGGGGATCAGCGCCCAGCCGGGCCGTGAGCAGGGTTTTTCAGGCGCCGCGCCAGGAATCGCGCGGGCGACAGGATGGCCGGCATATCCGCCTGGTCGCCGGCCAGGGCGCGCAGGTGCACGCTGCACCCGACATTCGGACTGATGATCACGTCCGGCGCGCCATCGCAGAGCGCCTGCAGCGTCTCGGTGCCCAGGCCGTCCGCCATGGCCGGCTGGGTCAGCATCGCAGTGCCACCCGCGCCGCAGCAATTCGGTGCGCCGGCCACAGGCGTCAGGGAGACCCCGGACAGGCGCTCCAGCAAAGCGGGCAGTTCGCGCGCCTCGCGGGTGACGTTGCGCTGGGTGCAGGGCAGATGCAGCGCGATCCGGACGGGGGTGTCATCCCAGAGGTCCGCGGTGGTGCCCGCTTCCAGGTGCTGCGCCAGGAAGCGCGTGAGGCTCAGGCTGCGCCGGCCCAGGGTGCCTTCGGGGTATTCGCGCAGCGTGGCCTCGCAGCCACTGTCGAGGGCGATGACTGGCTGATCCCCGTCGCCAAAGGCCTCGAGGTTTCGTGTCTGCAGGGCCTGCGCGGCCGCGCGATGGCCGGTGTGCTGATCCAGCGCGCCGCAGCAGACCTGCCGCTGCGGGATCGCCACGCGCAGACCGAGGGCCTCGAGGACGTGCAGCGCCGCGTCCAGGTCGGGCCCGGTAAAGAAGCGGTCCATACAGCCGGTGAACAGCAGGACGTCGGCGTCGTCCGGCGTCGCGGTTGGGCGCAGCCGGGGGGCGGGGGCCAGGGAGTCCCGAGTATGGGCGAGGCTGCGTTCCCAGCCGCCGCGCGGGAGCAGGCGCTCCGCCCCCAGGCGTGCACCGGTCCGCGCGACCAGTCCCCCAAGGCTGCGCAGGGTTGGATGCAGCAGCGCCCGATGCTGGACGCTGTGCCGCCAGCGGTCCGCCCGCGACGGGGTGGCCGGGTGCTCGTCGAGGATCTCGCGGGCGTGATCGATCAGCGCCCCGAAGGGCACCCGTGCCGGGCACACTGCCTCGCAGGAACGACAGCCCAGGCACCCCTCGAGGTGCCCGCGCAGGCGCTCGGATTCGGGCGCAAGCCGGCCTTGCGCCAGACCCTGCATCAGGGTCAGTCGTCCACGCGGAGAGTCGCCCTCGACGCCGTGCCAGCCATAGGTCGGGCAGTGCGGCAGGCACAGCCCGCAGTGTACGCACTGGTCGGCGGCGGAAAGCCCCGAGAATCTCAGGGGCTGGTCCGATGCCCCCAGCGGCTTTGCTACGGTTTCGCCTTCATTTGATTCCGGGAGGTTTCCCATGCTCGTGCGTTCGTTTCGGCCCGTCGGGTCCGCGTTTGCCTCGCTCATCCTGCTGAGCATACCAGTCTCGCAGGGCCTGGCCTGGGAGGCCGAAGGCTGGCAGTCGACCATCGAGCTGGGGGCTTCCAAGACCACGGGGAACACCGAATCCACCACGGCCACGGGCCGCTTCCGCGCCGAGCACACCACCATCGACTGGCGGAATCGCATCCGGCTGGATGCCTACTTCCACGAGGAGGATGACGAGACCACCGGCGAGCGTTACGTCGCCGGCTACCAGGCGGACCGCAAGCTGGGCGAACACGACTATCTGTTCGGGGCGCTGCGCTACGAGCGGGATCGCTTCAGCAACTACGACTACCAGGGCTCGGCCACGGCCGGTTACGGTCGTCGCCTGATCGACGGCGAACGCGTGCGGCTGGACGGCGAGATCGGTGCCGGTATGCGCCAGGTGCGCATCCGCACCACCGGCGAGACCGAGAGCGAGCCGGTCGGCCGCCTGGCCGGCAACTTCCGCTGGGAGATCAGCGAGAACGCCCGTCTCACCGACGAGTTGCTGATCCTGACCGGCAGCGACAACACCGAGATCGAGAACATCCTCGCCCTGACCGCGGATGTCACCAGTCGGATGTCCCTGCGCACCAGCTTTACCGTCAAGCACAACACCGACGTCGAGCCCGGCGTGGAAAATACCGACACCATCACGGACGTCAGTCTGGTTTATCGCTTTCGCTGAAGCGTCGGCGCGCTGAAGGCACCGACGCGAACGTTGCCATCCGTCGTGTTGCGGGCGGCAGGGTTATCATAAGCCGCAGGGATCACTGGAGACTTCCATGGGCTACTACCAGCGCCATATCTTCTTCTGCACCAATTGCCGCGAGGACGGCAACTGCTGCGAGGACCACGGGGCGACCGAGATGCGCGCCTACGCCAAGACCCAGGCCAAGGCCATGGGCATCCACGGCAAGGGCCAGGTGCGCGTGAACACCGCCGGTTGCTTGGATCGCTGCAACGAGGGTCCGGTCGCGGTGGTCTACCCGGAGGGCGTCTGGTACACCTACCAGGACGAGCGCGACATCGACGAGATCCTGGAAGAACACCTCAAGAACGGTCGCGTGGTCGAACGCCTGCAGATCTGAACCCCGCCCGGCGCCGCGCTGGCTTGACTTTATGCGCCGGCCTCCGGAGAATTCGCAGCCCGCGTGGCTACGTAGCTCAGCTGGTTAGAGCACATCACTCATAATGATGGGGTCCCCTGTTCGAATCAGGGCGTAGCCACCATCGAATCCCGGACAGGGGCTGTCAGCGATATGGCAGCCCCTGTTTTGTTTGGGGCCCCGGGTGGGGCGGTGTTGTATTGCCGGTATGCAGGGGCTCGGATAGACTGCGCGCCGGGTCGCGTGCCTGCGCGCGGGCGGCCCCTCAAGGGAGCAACCTCGGACGAATCCATGAAACGCTACGGAATCCGCATCCGCCTGCCGGAAGGCAGCACCATGGCCATGCCGCACCTGCTGGGGCCGGACTGGGAATCCTATCGCTGGTACGACAGCGAACAGGCGCGCGAGAAGGCGCTGGCCGACATGCAGCGCGACCTCCCCAACTACCGCAAGGGTGATCACGTCGCCCAGGTCCTCGAGCGCGTCGAACGCGACGCCTGACCGCCTCCGTCTGTCCGCCGGTCGCCCGACCGGTGCTCGCATGATCACGTCATCCTGACCGACTGGATGCCGCGAACGGCGTCCTTCGCATCTTTGTGCCTCCTCGTGGTTGAAACATGCCCCCCTGCGTGCTTTAGTGCGGGGCACAAACGGAATTGCATCACATTTTTGGGGCCTATTCCGGCCGCTCGGACTGCAGGAGTCGTTGACCATGCCGACAGAAGACACCAGCGAGAACATGGACCACGCAGTGCAGACCGAGCCGGAGGCGACCCGGACTGCCGATACCGAGACCTCGATCCGCAATCCATCGCGGGCGGCCCGGGCGACCCAGCCGCGCAACGCGGCGCGGTCGAATGTTCTGGAGGGTCAGGTCGAGCGCGGCGGCGAGCCCCACTACTTCACCGAACGCGATCTGGACCGGATCCTCGAGAATCTGGACCACCTGCGCAATTCGGTCTTCCCGCGCCTGACCAAGGGCAGCCCGACCGAGGAACAAAAGCAGCAGTTCTTCCCGTCGGTGTGTCTTATTGGCGTTGGCCGCTGCGGTTCGAACATCGCGCTGGACGTGGCGGCGCTGGTGCACAGTGCGCGCTCCAACTATCTGCGCGAACTGGATAACGAGGAGGCCGGTGGGCGCGAGAAGGAAGGCCGTCCGCTGCGCTGGATTCGCAAGAGCCTGAATCTGCCGCCAGCCAACGCGGTGAAGCCCGTCTTCCTGATCGAGCCGATGGTGATGCTGGGCGACCTCGACAAGGACATCGAGGGCCGCATCCGCTTCTCCAACCGGGCGGGGCAGAACAACTTCATCGACAACTACAACAAGATGAAGATCATGGACCTGTCCGAGGTGCACGCGGGTGGCGCGGGCAATGCCCCCATCCTGGGCCAGTACCTTGCGCGCATCATTCTGAACAAGGACACCGACCAGTTCGCCAACGAGGACTGGAAGTTCATCCATTCCTATCTGATCGATTCCTGCGGTATCAAGGCGAATCAGTCACGACTGTACTTCTATATCTTCAGTGCCGGCGGCGGCACCGGCTCCGGGATGGCCTCCGAATTCGGCCTCGCGCAGCAGTACTCCTATATGCGCAAGACCTTCGATCCCAAGCTGGAGAAGCGCGAGGCCGCGAATCGCGACCATTCCTTCGTGTTCGAGCCGATCTTCGCGGCGGGGATCTGCATCCTGCCGAACATCCAGGACAACCGCGTCGAGATGTCCGAGGCGCTGCACATCAACGCGGGGCGTCTGCTGTGCAAGTACCTGGCGGAGGAATGGGACTTCTCCTACAACTTCGAGGCCGAAGAGACGCGTGACGAGGACATGATGCATCGCATCCGGCCGTGGAACGCGATGATGCTGATATCCAACGACATCATGCGCTACGCGGAGGAGACCGACGACGGCAACATCCGCCACGTCGACGTGAACGCGATGGAGCGTTACGCCAACCAGTACATCTCCCAGCAGATCTTCAACATCCTGACCGCGCAGGCGGTGACCACCGACTACGACGAGGACTACTTCCGGCGTGCCGGGGTGGATATCGGCGAAACCATTCGCCTGGATGCCAACGACCTGTTCATGAGTCTGGCCGGTCCGGTTGCGGTCGCCTACGCGGAATCGGAGGTGACTACTGGCGAGGAGGCTTCCTCCAAGAGCTCTGCGCTGGATATCGACGACTTGTTCTTCCGCTCGATCGACCTGCCCCACTTCAACAAGCAGACCGAGGCCATCGAAGGGATCAGCCTGCTGCCGATCGACGCCCCGCGCTACCGCGAGGCACTGAAGGGGTACAAGGAATCGGACATGGACGCGACGCACCTGCGCGATCTGCATTTCTTCAAGAACTGCTCGTCCATTGTCACGATTCTGTCCCTGCCGAAGGACTACAAGCTGTCCTACATGGACCTGAATCGCCTGAAGTCCCACCTGAACGGCCTGTTCCCGAATACCACACTCAAGCGCTACGCCCTGGTTATTGGCGCCTCGGCCAATCTGTCGCTGACCACCCTGGTGGTGAAGAGCCCGTGCCTGTCGGACGACTTCCTGACCCTGTTCGTCGCCTACATCAAGCGCTGCTTTGCCAACGACAAGACGCGCTTCGACGACACCCTGGACCATGCGGTGCTGGATCTCATCCGGGCCGAGGAGTTCGACGAGGCGCGCATCGACGAGATGCTGAACGAACACGAGAACCCCACGCGCATCCTCGATACCAACTGGTACGCGATCAAGCCGATGTACGAGAAGAAATACCGCGAGATGTGCAGCAACGAGAAGAGCTTTGTCTCGATCAACGACATCCGTCTGAGCCGCGAGAACGTCAAGCAGGCGATCCGTTACCTGCGCGAGATCTACCGTCACCGCACGAGCAAGACGCAGATCATCAGCCTGAACGACGGCGGCAAGGCGGCTACGGCGGCGTCGAAGCGCCGCGCCAGCAGCAAGAAGTAGGGTGGCGGCCGCCGCAACGGCAGCCGCTGGGGCGCGTCAGGGAAGGGACAGCGGCTCCATCAGGTAGCACAGGCAGTCCTGGGCGATGACCCGGGTGTCCAGTGTGAGCATGGACGGCATGGCCGGGCGCTTGAGCCGGATCTCCTGGCCGGCGCGCTCCAGATAATCCCCGGTGACCTCGGAGCCGTCCTCGGCGATCGCGACCAGCGGCTCGTCGGCATCTTCGTGCACCTGTACCAGACGGGAACCGGCGGGCAGCAGCTGGAAGTTCAGGCCGTCGAGATCGGGTTCCAGGCGCACGTCGTGCTGTGCCTCCAGCCCGGCCTGCAAGCCGGGGCGCACCCGGACCTGCGCGACGGTGTGGAAGAGCTCGATGGCGCCCTCGCGTGGCGGCTCGGGCACGAAGTGGTCCAGGTGCAGCACCGCGTCGATCATCTCCCGGGCGTGGTCCACGCCGGCGGCGTCACCGGGGTGGCCGCACTCCAGAGTGACGGCCGGCGCGATGCGTGCCAGGGCCATGGAGGCAACCCCGCGCGGCCGGGTGAAGTAGACCACGGTGCGCCCGAACAGCGCGGCCAGGTTCAGAAACGGGGACTCCAGGCGATTGATGCAGGCGTAATGGGGGTTGCGCCCGGTGTTGTTGTGCAGGTCGATCGCGGCGAACAGGCCGCGTCCCTCCAGGCGGCGGCAGAGCTCGGCAAAGACATCGGCCTCGCGCGAACCGGCCTGTTCGGTGCCCGGCCAGATGCGATTGAAGTCCGGCTGGTCGTCCAGGTGGCGCTGATTGACGGCCGCCGCCTGCGGGTTGCCCACGATCAGCGTCAGGGCGCGTGGCAGCGGCCGCCCGGTGTAATGACGCAGGAGCTGCTGTACCGCATGCAGGCCCACCGGTTCGTTGCCGTGCAGCAACAGGACCACGGCCACCGCGGGTTCGCGCTGGCCTTCCAGGTGGATCAGGGCCGGGCCGGGCACGCACTGGTGCAACGTCTCGGGCGTGGCCTCGAGGAAGCCGTCGGGTAGTTCGAAGTGTTCGATGATGGATTGCGTCACGGGTTTCCTCAGAGTCCCCAGGTGTGGACCGGCGCGCCGGTGTTCTGCCAGCCACGATAGGCGCGAACCAGCCCGGGCCAGTCGCGCCCGTGGCGTGCGACCCAGTCCCGCTGCCAGCGTGCGCCGGTCTGGCGGCTGGCCACGCGCGCGGCGATGATCCCGAGCAGGGCGTCGCGTTCGCTGCGCTCGATGCCCAGGCGCTCCAGGCCTTCGGCTGCTCGGGGCAGCAGGTCGCGGGTGATCAGGCGGGGCGCCGGGGCCGGTTCGCGGTGGCCCCAGCGCAGGCGAGCGTCCAGTCCGTGCCGGGCTGCATTGTAGAAGTTGTCGCGGGCCTCGGAAAACGGGGTCTCCAGCGTGCCGTCCGGCGATTCGGCGACCAGGTGCTCGATCAGGCCCAGGGCGAAGGCCGTGTTGGCCAGCATGTCGATCAGTGAGGGGCCTGCGGGCAGGCAGCGGAACTCCAGGCGCAGACTGCGGTGGCCATCGGCGTCGCAGCCGACGATGGGGCGGTTCCAGCGCCAGATGGTCCCGTTGTGGAAGGCGAGGTGAGCCAGCTGGTCGGCCGGTTCGTCCAGTGCCACCGGCAACAGGACCGGAAAGTGCTCCAGGTTCTCGGTGAACAGCTCGCCGATCGAGTCATGCAGATAGCCGGTGCCGAAGGTCACGCGCCGGATCGGGCCGCGTGCCGAGTTGGCGAATCCGCCTACCTCCACGGACTGCTCGAACAGCGGGATGCGGCTCTCGGCCCACAGGTCGTGGCCGAAGATGTAGGGCGTGTTCCCGGCGGTGGCGAGGACCGGAGCGGCCGCCACCAGCGAGGCGTTGTAGGCCCGATGGGCGCGATCGGGCCGGGTCTCGATATGCACCTGGAAGGAGGTCGCCGCGGCCTCCAGCATCACATCCGCGTGGCGGTGCCGCAGGTGTTCGTGGCCGACGATATCCACCTCCAGCGGGCGCTGGGCGCGCTGTTCCAGGATGGCGCTGTTCAGCGCCCGGTAGCGGGCCTGCCGGGACATGTGGTGGAGCCCGAGATCGGCTGGCTCCAGGGTCGGCAGGCTCCCGGCCATCAGCAGGTCGGCTCCGGCATGACGGGCGGCTCGCCGTGCCTGGCGCAGGGTCTCGCGCAGCTCCTCGAGGATCCCGCCGAAGCAGCCGGGGCCGGCGCGGAAGACGCTGCTGTTCAGTTCGACATTGAACTGGGCCAGCTCCCGGGTGGCCAGCGGGCTGTCCATCGCCGCGAGAAAGGCCTCGTTGACCGGCAGCGGGCGCCCTTGTGCGTCGCACAGCCAGGCCTCGATCTCGAAGCCGAGTCGCGGCGGCGGCGCGGGGTCGGCGGCCGCCTGTGTGCGCAGCCAGTCCAGCAGCCGGGCCGTCTCGTCGGCCAGAGCCTGGTGAAAACGGTCGAAATCCGCCGCGCCGAAGTGCTCCTCGCGGATTTCCCGGCCCAAGATCTAGTCCTCGTCCCGGTCGTCGGTGTCCGGGGCCTCGTCGTAGAGGCTCTCCAGGAGATCACCCCAGATCTGTTCGTGGTGTTCGATGAAGGCCAGCAGGTGCTTGCGGAAGGCGAGGTAGTCGGCCTCGAAGGTCTCGAAATCGGCACCACCGTTCAGTAGCTTGGCGGCGCGGTCGGTCTGCTGCAGGCTGTCGCGCAGGTTGAGGCTGGCGGCCATCGCGCCCTTCACGCGTTCGCGCTCGTGCGGGATCCAGGCGCGGTCCGACAGCATGGAGCGCAGGTTCTCGCCCAGCTCCAGCAGGCGCTTGCGCAGACGCGGGACGGCCCCGATGGTGCCGGTCTTGAGTTCGCCCCAGACCGCGTCGGTGATCAGCCGTGACCAGCGCTCGCGCAGGTCCTGCACGGTATCGGGGTCGAACGCGAACGCGCGCTCCAGTTGTTGCGGATCGAATGGCATTGGGTATCCTGATCGACGGAATCGGGGATGCGCGATTTGTGCGGTCGCAAGGCCGGAGTATCGGAATAGCCCCGCGCCCGGTAGCGTCCTACAGGGTACAAGAACAAGCAAGGCCGCATGTACGGCCTGCGGATGGAGGAAACACAACATGGCAACCTGGTTCGCGCAGCGCAGGCTGCGCCAGAAGGTGTGCGACCTGCGGCCCCAGATGTACCGCATGGCCTTTGCGTGGTGTCACGATGCCGCGCTGGCGGATGATCTGGTGCAGGAGGCGATGATGAAGGCCCTGACCCGGCTGAAGTCGCTGCAGGACGAGAGCGCCCTGAAGGCGTGGGTGTTCCGGATCATGACCAACTGCTACCGGGACTGGGGGCGGCGGCAGAAGGACACGGTGGACGTGGACAGCATGGAGCTGCCCTGCGAGGACTGCCCGGAGCAGCAGACCGAACGCAACCGCATGGTGGCGGACGTTCACCGGGCGATGGCCGAACTGAGCACCGATCACCGGCAGGTGGTCGCGCTGGTGGACCTCGAAGGCTTTGCCTACTCCGAGGTCTCGGAGGTGCTGGATGTACCCATCGGCACCGTGATGAGTCGCCTGAGCCGGGCTCGGGCACAGTTGAAGAAGGTGCTGCTGGAGCAGCAGGCCGACACGGGGGAAGCGGCCGATACACCCTATCTCAAGGTAGTGAGGAATCGGCATGTCGAATGAACGACTGAGTGCAAGGAACCGCCCCAGCGAGGAGATCCTCAACGCCTTCGTGGATGGCGAGTTTTCTCCCGAGGATCGTCTCTACACCCTGAAGACGATTGCCTCCAGCGAGCACCTGAGCCGCGAAGTCTGCGACATGCACCAGCTCAAGGAGCTGGTGAACATGGCGTACGAGGATGTGCCGGCCGGTCGCACCGGGGCCCCCGGCGGGCGCTGCCGGTTGTCGCGCGGCGGTCGTTCGGCCTGGTTCCCTTCGGTCGCCGCCGGGGTGCTCGCGCTGGTCGTGGGTTCGCTGGGCGGCTACGAGATCACCCGGGATGCCGGTTTCTTCGGCGGCGAGCCGTCGGCCGCGATCGATCAGGACGCCGGGGCCATGGCGCAGATGGCCGCCAGCGATGACGTCGCGGGCGGCGCGGCGGCGCCACAGCAGGTGTTTTCCGCCACCGAGACCGACCAGATCCTGCTGCATATCAATGAAGCCGATCGCCGCGCGATGGCGGAGCTCCTGGATGACATCGAGAGCATGTACCGCGAGGCGGCCGCCGTCGGGCGCGAGCTGAACGTGCAGGTCGTGGTGCACAACAATGCGATGGACCTGCTGCGTACCGACAGCGCCCCGTATCCGGAGCGGGTTGCCAGCATGGCGCAGGATTACCCCACGCTGCGCTTCACCGCCTGTGCCCAGACCCTGAACCGCCTGGCGCGCGAGGAGGGCAAGACGGTCGACATCCTGCCGCAGGCCGAGCTGATCGATTCCGGCGTCGCCGAGGCGGCCCGCCGTCAGGCCGAGGGCTGGATCTACATCAAGGTCTGATCCGGCCTTGCCGGCACCCCGCATGTCGCCCGCGAACCGCACAAGACGCCCCGGCTGGTTTCTGGCCGGGGCGTTTCTGTTGATGCTGATCGCGGGCGGCGCGACGGCATTGTTGTTTGGCACGGTCGCCGACGCCCCGGCCGCCGATGAGCCGCTCCGGGTGGTTTATCACATCAATTCCGATGACCCGGAGCTCCACCTGAATGCCCTGCGTAATCTGCAGAATCACATCGATGGCAGCCCTGATGGCTCACCGCTGGAGATCAAGGTGCTGATGCATGGCAGTGGCATCACCCTGCTGCAGCACGCGCGCAGCGATCCGGATCTGCGCAGTACGGTGAATACCCTGAAACTGCAGGATGTCCGTTTTCTGGTGTGCGGCAACACGATGGCCTCGCGCGGGCTGGAGCGCGAGGATCTGCACGAGGTGGCGGAGCAGGATGTGGTGCCCAGCGGCATCGTGGAACTGACCCGGTTGCAGCGCGCCGGGTATACCTACATCAAGCCCTGATCGGGGCGATGGCGCGGGTGCCGTTCACTTCGTGACGGCGGGCGCTCAGCGTTTCCCCAGCTCGGCGTCCAGTGCCGCCAGGCGCTCCGGGGTACCGATGTCGCGCCAGTCTCCGGTGTGGTGCTCCCCGGTGATGCGGCCGGCGGCGATGGCCGGGCGCATCAGGGGGCCGAGCGCATGGCGGCCGGGCGGCAGATCGCGGAAAAGGGCCGGGTCGTACCAGCCGATGCCGCTGAAGGTCAGGGCCTCGCCGTCGTCGAGTCCGATCTGTGCGTCCTTCAGGGTGAAGTCGCCCCGCGGGTGATGCTCCGGGTTGTCCACCAGCACAAGGTGCGCGAGGGGCCGGTTGGTGGACCGGCGCAGGGTCTCCGGCGGGGTCAGCGGATGGTCGCACCAGACATCGCCGTTGACGACCAGGAACGGCGCGTCGCCCAGCAGCGGCAGCGCCTTGCGGATGCCGCCCGCGGTCTCCAGGGCCCCCTCGGGCTCTGGTGAGTAGTGGATCGCCAGACCGGCGTGCTGCGCGCCCAGCGTCGTGCGGATCTGCTCGCCCAGGTGCGCCAGGTTGATCACCACCTCGCGGTAGCCCGCGGCCGCCAGGCGGTCCAGGGTGTAGGTGATCAGTGGGCGCCCGCCGACTGGCAGCAGGGGTTTCGGGCAGTGGTCGGTCAGCGGGCGCATGCGTTCGCCGCGGCCGGCGGCCAGGATCATCGCGCGCATGGATCCGTGTGTCCCCATGGTCTAGTTGTCCTGCAAGCGTTCGGGCATGTCGGTACGGAACCAGGCAGCGACCGGCCCCAGCTCCGGATGCATCAGCCCCTGCGCCAGCAAGCGGTGCAGGCGGGGCAGGTGCTCCAGGTAGCGGGGCTTGGCATCGCGCCGCGCGAGGCGCACGAAGATCCCGAGGATCTTGGTGGTGCGCTGGACGCCGAGGACCCGGTAGTGGTGCATGAATGCCGCGCGGTCCCAGGATGCAGCCGCGAGGTAGCGCTCCAGGCCCTGCGCCACGGTGTCCGGCGACACCTCGCGGCGGGCATCCTCCAGCAGCGAGACGACATCGTAGGCCGGGCTGCCGATGACTGCGTCCTGAAAATCCAGCACGGCGCAGGCCCGGTCCTCGCCGGGGGGCAGCATCAGGTTGTCGACGTGGAAATCGCGCAGGACCAGGGTCCCGTCCAGGCTCGGGCGCCCGTCCAGCGCCGATCGCCAGGCCTGCAGGAAGGCGTCGCGCCGGGCCGTCGCCAGCGGCGCTCCCCGCTGTTCCGGCCAGTACCAGTCGACAAACAGGGCGACCTCGTCGAGCAGACGCGGCATGTCGTAGGCGGGCAGGGCCGGGGCCGTCGCGGCCCTGGCCGGCCAGGCGCTGTGGAGCTGGAGCAGGGTGTCGATGGCGCGGTCGTACAGCGGGCCTTCTGCGGACCCCTCGGCCAGTGCCCGGGTAAAGGTCCGGTCACCCAGATCCTCGAGCAGGACGAATCCGGCTGCCGGGTCGTGCGTCAGCACGCGCGGCGGGCGCAGACCCAGCGACTCCAGCAGCCCCGCGATCTGCACGAACGGTTCGGTGGCCTCGCGCTCCGGCGGGGCGTCCATCAGCACCACCGGCTCGCCATCGCGGTGCAGGCGGAAATAACGGCGGAAACTGGCATCCGCACGCAACAGGGCAAGGTCCGTGAAATCGCCTGGCTGGCGCGCGAGCCAGGCCTGGAGCTGATGGCTGCGGGCGTCATCCGAGATCATGTGCGAGCCTCCTCGCTCACGCGCTGGATGCGGGTGTCGATCCGCCCGTCCGGGTGCAGGTCCAGCACCCGATAGCCGGCGGCCTCGGTATCCAGCGCGAAGCGTTCGGATTCGGGGGCGAACTGGATACAGGTGGAGGGGCAGCCGAGCAGCTCGATGCCCTGGCGTTTGCCGCGGAAGTCCTGGTGGATGTGGCCGAACAGGCAGGCGCGCACACGCGGGTGGCGATCCAGCACCGCGAACAGGTCGTCCGGATTGGTCAGGCCGATCCGGTCCATCCATGCGCTGCCAATCGGGACGACCGGGTGATGGATGGCGATCAAGCCCCAGTGCTCCGGATGGCTGGTCAGTAACTGATCCAGTCGTTCCAGCTCGGCGGGTTCGATACGGCCGGTCGCCTGGCCCGCGACCGCCGAATTGACGCCGATCAGGAGCCAGTCGCCCTGTATGCGGTGGCCGTCCAGGGGGTACCCGGCCGTGTCGAACGCGCGGTGCAGGGTGTGCCAGTCGTCGTGATTGCCGGCCAGTCCGGCGACGGGCCAGCCCTTTACGTGCTGGTCGAGTAGGCCCAGCAGACGCGCGTAGGCGGCCGGCGTGGGATCCTCGGCCAGGTCGCCGGTCAGCCAGAGCAGGTCCGGCCGGTCCTCGTTCCGGGCCAGTGCCTCGAGGACCCGTGCGAGCTGGCGGTCGCTGTCGGGGTAGCCGGCCCGGATCGGGCCTGGCTCCCGGCCCAGGTGGGTGTCGCTGATCTGGAGGATGCGCTGCATGCGGGCTGTGTCGGTGTCCGTGGTTCCAGGGATGTGCATCGGGGCGGGTTTTTCTGTTTGCCGCCCGACGGGGGGATTGCCCTATACTCGATCGGGTGTACCGCGTATCGCGCCGGGGCCTTTCCGCATGGGGCGGAAAGGGGCCTGGCGAGGGGCCCGAGATGAGCCAAGATGCCAAGACCCGCCCGGATTCCGGGTACCGCCCGTCCGAGGACGAACCCTACATGAATCCGCGTCAGCTGGACTACTTTCGCGCCAAGCTCGAGGCCTGGCGTGCCGAGCTGATCGAGGAATCGGAACAGACTCTGGAGCACCTGCGCAGCGAGAGCTGGCAGGAGCCCGATCCCAACGACCGGGCGAGCCACGAAACGGATGCCGGCCTGGAGCTGCGCACGCGGGATCGCTACCGCAAGCTGCTGAACAAGATCGACGCGGCGCTGGCGCGCATCGACCGCGGCGAATACGGCTACTGCGAGGAGACCGGCGAGCCGATCGGGATTGCCCGACTGGAGGCGCGGCCCATCGCCACCCTGAGCGTTGCCGCCCAGGAGGCCCACGAGCGCGACGAGGCCCGCTACGCGCAATAGCGCGGCTAGTCTTCCGCCAGACTGCGGGTGAAGACCCGCGAGTTGCGCGCCTGGTTGTACCGGGTCTGGCGGCTCGCGGGGAGGTCATCCACCTGGCCCGGGGTGTAGCCACGCTCCTGGAACCACTGCGCGGTGCGCGTAGTCAGCACGAACACCCGCCGGATCCCCTGCTCCCGCGCCAGCTGTTCCATCGCCTGCAGCAGGCGGTCGCCGCGGCCGCTGCCGCGGTAGTCGCCGTGAAGGGCCAGGCAGGCGATCTCCGCCGCATCCGCCTCGAACGGATACAGCGCGGCCGTGCCAATGATCAGGCCGTCCGCCTCCAGCACCTGAAAGCGGTCGATCTCCAGCTCCAGGTGTTCACGCGCGCGGTGCACCAGGATGCCTTCGGCCTCCAACGGTTCCAGCAGCGCGTGGATGCCGCCCACGTCGTCGAGCGTGGCCGGGCGCAGGCGTTCCAGCGGCTCGCGCGAGACCAGGGTCCCGATCCCCTGACGGGTGAAGAGTTCGGTCAGCAGCCCGCCGTCGTCGTGCCGATCCACCAGGTGCACCCGCATCGCGCGCTGGTGGCAGGCATCGATCGCGCTCCTCAAATGGTTCGCCAGTTCCTCCGGCAGGTCGGGGCTGGTCTCCAGCAACTCCTGCGCGGCCGGCACGGTGAGCTGGTCGAGCACGCCGTGTTCCGGGTCACGCAGCACGCCGGCCTCGGTCAGGAAGATCAGCTTGTCGGCATTCAGTGCGATCGCCACCTGGGTGGCGACGTCTTCCCCGGAGAGATTGAAGACCTCGCCGGTGGGGGAGTAGCCCAGCGGTGACACCAGGGCGACCTGCTCGCGCTCCAGCAAGGCCGCGAGCGCGTTGGTATCCACCCCGCGGACCTCGCCGGTGTAATGGAAGTCCACCCCGTCGCGCACACCCAGCGGGCGGGCGGTCACGAAATTGCCGCTGGCCACGCGCAGCCGCGCGTTCCCGGTGCCGGGTTGGCCCAGGCTGCGGGACAACAGCCCCTCGATCTGCAGGCGCAGCCGGCCGACCGCGTCCAGCACGGCCTCCAGCGCCGGGGCATCGGTTACGCGCAGCCCGTTGGCGTACGCCGGCGTCAGCCCGCGCTCGGTCATGCGGGCCTCGATCTGCGGGCGCGCGCCATAGACCAGCACCACCCGGATGCCGAGGGCATTGAGCTTGGCGATGTCGCGCATCAGCGCCGGAAACTCCGGCGCCAGGGCCGCCTCGCCCGCCAGCGCGATCACCATGGTGCGTCCGCGGTGGGCCGCGATATAGGGCACGGCATCGCGGAACCACGCGAGTTCCCCGGGCTGCGGGGCTCGGCGCAAGGGTGCGCCGGGGCGGGCGGATGGGTGGGGCGTGGTGGTCACGTGCGCGTCCGTTTCCTGAGGATGTCCTGAGCCGACAGTCTAGGGAAACACGGATCAATGTACACACTCGCGTTGGCACCCCAGGTTTTCCGAGGCAAGGCGCGGTGCGCAGCCGGTAGTGGTTCTACCGGCAAGGGCCGCAACGCAGGATCGGGGAACCTGGGGTGCCAACCCCGAAGGGGCTCGGCCGCTTTTGCATGCCCACGGCGTTGCGGCTCCCTTGTGCAGAACGACTGCACGGCAGTCACCGCGCCTTGTTCGCACGCAAAAGCGACTCGAGCGCGAGCGTGTACATTGATCCGTGTTTCCCTAGTGAAAACACGGATCAATTTGCGCGTCGGCAGCCCGGGCCGCGTTGTGCTGGAAAGGTGTCAGTCGTTCCCGCCGACGATTCGCTCCAGGTCGGGTACGCGATCGCCGGCCGCGACGCCGTGCCGCTCGAACCAGCCGGCATTGACCTCCAGCGCGTAGCGCACGGGGCGTTTCGCCTCATGGATGCGGGTGGAGTGGGGTGTCATGGATGCGATGTTGGTGATGGTGAAATCGGCATCGATAAAGGCCACATCCAGCGGGATGCGGGTGTTATGCATCCACATGCCGTACTGCGCCGGACGCGGCCATATGAACAGCATGCCGTGGTCGTCCGGCAGGTGGTCGCGGTGCATCAGGCCGATCCGGCGGGCGCGGTCCGTCGCGGCGATCTCGACGGTAAGGGTCTGTTCACCGATGTCCAGGTCGGCCGTCGGGAGCCCGTTTTCGGCCTGCGCGCACCCCGCGCCAAAGCCGACGAACAGGATCAGCCAGGCCAGCCCGGCCCAGGCCCGGCCCGGCGATCGGAGTGGCACGGCCTAATCGCCGCTCATGCGCCCCACAGCGCAGCTGGCGAAGGACTTGGCCTTGGCACTGGTGGAACGCCAGCCGGAGACCGATCCCACCTCGGGGTAGCCCATGCTGGCGAGCTTGGCGGCGACCGCTTCGCGGGCGCTGTCCGGGGCCTGGACCTCGACGGCGCCGCCTTCCACGTCGACCTCGGCCTCAGTGACGCCTTCGACCTGCAGCAGGCCCTTGCGGATGGAGCTGGCGCAGCCGCCGCACTTGATGTTCTCGACCTCGATTTTCATTGCCGGGACCTCGGGATACTGGGGTTTGTACGACTCATTATGTACGATTCCGCTTCTGCGTAAACGTTCACGAGACCCGACCATGCCCGCCTATCGCTCCCGCACCACCACCCACGGCCGCAACATGGCCGGTGCCCGCGCCCTGTGGCGCGCCACCGGCATGAAGGATGGCGACTTCGGCAAGCCGATCATCGCCATTGCCAACTCCTTCACCCAGTTCGTGCCCGGGCACGTGCACCTGAAGGATCTGGGCCAGCTGGTCGCCGGCGAGGTGGAGAAGGCCGGTGGTGTGGCCAAGGAGTTCAACACCATTGCGGTGGATGACGGCATCGCGATGGGTCACGGCGGGATGCTCTATTCGCTGCCCTCGCGCGAGATCATCGCCGACTCGGTCGAGTACATGGTCAATGCCCACTGCGCCGACGCGCTGGTGTGCATCTCCAACTGCGACAAGATCACCCCCGGGATGCTGATGGCCGCGATGCGCCTGAACATCCCGGTGGTGTTCGTCTCCGGCGGCCCGATGGAGGCCGGCAAGGTGCAGGCCCCGGGTAGCGACAAGGTCATCCATCTGGACCTGGTGGACGCGATGGTCAAGGCCGCCGACTCCAGCGCCAGCGACGAGGAGGTGGAGTCCATCGAGCGCTCCGCCTGCCCGACCTGCGGCTCCTGCTCCGGCATGTTCACCGCCAACTCGATGAACTGCCTGACCGAGGCCCTGGGCCTGTCGCTGCCGGGCAACGGCTCGCTGCTGGCCACCCATGCCGGCCGCAAGTCGCTGTTCGAACAGGCCGGCCGGCGCGTGGTCGAGCTTGCGAAGCGCTATTACGAGCAGGACGACGCATCCGTGCTGCCGCGTTCGATCGCCACCTTCGAGGCCTTCGAGAATGCGATGAGCCTGGACATCGCCATGGGCGGCTCCACCAACACCGTGCTCCATCTGCTGGCGGCCGCGCGCGAGGGCGAGGTCGACTTCACCATGGCGGACATCGACCGCCTGTCGCGCAAGGTCCCGAACCTGTGCAAGGTGGCCCCGGCCACCCAGCTCTACCACATGGAGGACGTGCATCGCGCCGGTGGCGTGGTCGGCATCCTCGCCGAGCTGGATCGCGGCGGGCTGATCCACCGCGACATCCCGACGGTCCACGCCGACACCATGGGCCAGGCCCTGGAACAGTGGGACGTGATGCGCCACGCCGCCGAATCCGAGACTCTGTACAAGGCCGCGCCGGGCGGCGTGCCCACCCAAGTCGCGTTCAGCCAGGACAAGACCTGGGACAGCCTGGATATCGACCGCGAGAACGGCTGTATCCGCGATATCGAACATGCCTACTCGACCGACGGCGGCCTGGCCGTGCTCTACGGCAACATGGCCCCGGACGGCTGCATCGTGAAGACCGCGGGGGTCGACGAGAGCATCCTGAAGTTCTCCGGCCCCGCGCGGGTGTTCGAGAGCCAGGACGCGGCCGTCGAGGCAATCCTCGGCGACCGCATCCAGGCGGGTGACGTCGTGATCATCCGCTACGAGGGCCCGAAGGGCGGCCCCGGCATGCAGGAGATGCTCTACCCGACCTCGTATCTGAAGTCCAAGGGGCTGGGCAAGGAATGCGCGCTGATCACCGACGGGCGCTTCTCCGGCGGCACCTCCGGGCTGTCCATCGGGCACGTCTCGCCGGAGGCCGCGCAGGGCGGCGCGATCGGCCTGATCGAGGAGGGCGACACCATCGTGATCGACATCCCCGGGCGCGAGATCCGCATCGACGTCGACGACGCCATCCTGGCGGCCCGGCGCGAGGCGATGGAGGCCCGCGGCGCGAAGGCCTGGAAGCCCGAGTCGCGGACCCGTCCGGTCACCCAGGCCCTGCGCGCCTACGCCCTGATGACGACCTCCGCCGCCTTCGGCGCGGTGCGCGACATCTCCCGCTTCGAGGACTGACCGAGGGCAACAGGCGGGCTTGCAGGATGTCTTGAGCGGCGCCCTGGACCGAAAAACCAAACGACCGAACCACAGGGAGGTGGGGATGGCGATTACCGACTGGCCCGCGGCCGAACGCCCGCGGGAGAAGCTGATCGAGCGCGGCGCGGCCGCGCTTTCCGATGCGGAGCTGCTGGCGATCTTTCTGCGCACCGGCGTGGCCGGCAAGAGCGCGGTCGATGTCGCCCGCGATTTGCTTAACCGTTTCGGCGGGCTGCGGCCGCTGCTGCAGGCCGATCAGGCGGGGTTCTGCGCGGCGCCGGGGCTGGGCGATGCCAAGTACGCCCAGCTCCAGGCGGTACTCGAGATGGGGCGGCGGCACCTGGCCGCCGACCTGGAGCGTGGCGATGCACTGACCTCGCCAACCGCGACCCGCCAGTTCCTCGCGGCGCGCCTGCGCGACTATCCCTTCGAGGTCTTTGCGGTCCTGTTCCTGGACAACCGCCACCGGGTGATCGCCTTCGAGGAGCTCTTTCGCGGCACCATCGACGGTGCCTCCGTACACCCGCGCGAGGTGGTGCGGCGTGCCCTGCGGCACAACGCGGCGGCGGTGATCCTGGCGCACAACCACCCCTCGGGCGTGGCCGAGCCGTCGCGCTCGGATGTCGCCATCACCCGCCGCCTGGCCGATGCCCTTGGGCTCGTGGACGTCCGGGTCCTCGATCATGTGATCGTCGCCGACGAGAGCGTGTCCCTGGCCGAGCGCGGCGAGTTGTAGCGCCTTGTCCCTGGCTGGCCCCGCCGGTCAGCCGCGGATCTCCCAGTGCCCGGGCTCCGACGGACAGGCGGTGCCGGTGTGACGCTGGCCGTCGATGGTCATCTCGAAGTCGCGGCAGCCACTGTCGCGGTTGCGGCGCGGGGTCAGCTGTACCGGCTGGTCATGGGCATTGCGCCAGTGCACGGTCTGGCCGGTCTCGGCCAGTTCCAGGGCGTGTCCCATGCAGGCCTGGTCGTTGCGATCCATCTGGCGGCCGATCATGCCGCCCAGCACCGCGCCGCCGGCCGCGCCAATCAGGATCGCGACCGGGTCGCCATCGCCAACCCGATGGCCGATCACAGCCCCCGCGCCGCCACCGATCGCGGCCCCGATCGCGTCGCGGTTGCAGCGCCCGTCCATCACGCCGTAATCCCGCTCCCAGCGGTCATAACTGTGACCGTGGTAGCCGTGATAGCCCGGGTCGTTCTGCGCGCGCCAGCCGTGGGCCGGTGCCCAGGGCGGTGGCGAGGCCAGGGTATCGGCGGCAAATCCGAACAGCAGTGCGGCGGCCAGTACCTTCAGGTGCGCGGGCAGGCCGCGACGGGATTGGGTGCGTTTCCGTGCCATGGTCCGTCTCCTTTTGATCGGATACGGGCCCAGCTTGGCGTTGTTTCGCTGAACGGTTGTTTAACGTGGCGGGGTGTTTTGCGGAAGCGTGAACGGCTGCGTGTCGGGACTGTGCGCGGTTTCACGTGGTGGTGGCGGCGAGCGCGTGCTCCAGCGCCCGTAGCAGCGTATCCACTTGAGACTCGGTGTGGCTGGCGGACAGCGTGATGCGCAGCCGCGCCTGGCCCTCGGGGACCGTCGGCGGGCGGATGGCCGGGACCAGGAAGCCGGCGGCCAGCAGTCTCTCGGCTACGGCACTGGCGCGGCGGGCGTCACCGATGTGGACCGGCTGGATCGGGGTCAGGGGCGGCGGGTGCTGCAGGCCGAGCCGGTCCAGGCCTTCCCCCAGGCGTTGCAGCAGGCCCTGCAGGTGCGCACGGCGATCCTCGGCGGCCTCGGCAATGCGCACGGAGGCGAGCGTGGCGGCGGCCAGGGCGGCCGGCATCGCGGTGGTGTAGATGTAGGGGCGCGCGGTCTGGATCAGGGCCTCGATCAGGGCCTTGGAGCCGGCGACGAAGGCCCCGGCGGTGCCGAAGCCCTTGCCCAGCGTGCCCATCAGGATCGGCACCTCGTCCGCGCCGAGGCCGTGGTGTTGGCAGCTGCCGCCACCGGTCGCGCCCAGCACCGACAGGCCGTGGGCGTCATCCACCATCAGCCAGGCATCGAACTCGCGCGCCAGCGCGGCCAGCTCCGGCAGGGGTGCGATATCCCCGTCCATGGAGAACACCCCGTCGGTGACGATCAGCCGATGCCCGCGATCGGGAGCTCGCTCCAGGCGATCGCGCAGGTGCCCGGGATCGGCATGACGATAGCGCTGGCTGCGCGCGCCGGCCAGGCGCACGGCATCGATCAGCGAGGCATGGTTCCAGCGGTCCTCGAATACCGTGTCGTGGCGGCCGGCCAGCGTCTGTACCAGCGCCAGGTTGGCCATGTAGCCGGTCGAGAACAGCAGCGCGCGCGCGCGCCCGGTGAAGCGCGCCAGCGCCTGCTCCAGTTCCACATGGGCGCGGGTGTGGCCGTTGATCAGGTGGGCGGCCCCGGCCCCGACCCCGTAGCGGTCGAGGGCCTCGCGGGCGGCGGCGGCGACGGCCGGATCGGCCGCCAGACCCAGGTAGTCGTTGGAGCAAAAGGCGACGATAGATTTACCGTCGATGACCTGCTCCGGCTGCTGCGGCCCGTCCAGCGTGCGCAGACGGCGCCAGCGACCGTCCGTGCGCACGCGGTCGAGGCGGGCCTGCAGAAAGGCCTGCAGCGACTCGCTCATGGTGAATCGCTCACGGCCGCAGCCCGGCGCGCAGGAAGATCGGCCAGTGCACGCGGGCGGTGATGTCCGTATTCGGCCACAGCGCGCGCAGGGCCGGCTCCAGTGCGGCCAGTGGATCCTGCCCGACGGCCTGCGCGCGGCGGATGGCCGACCAGGTGCCGAGGTAGCCGAGCAGGGTGTCGCGGTCCCAGTCGCGGTCGATCCGAAACTCGGGCGTTTCGATCTCCGGCCAGGGGAACGGCAGGTCGCTGTAGTGGCTGCGGATGTGGCTGCGCTCTTCCGGCCACCAGGGCGCCAGGGTGGTGTCGTGGAAGTCGGTCAGCAGGCGGTCCAGCGCCGGGTCCTCGGCGCGCAGGATGCCGTAGCCCCAGATCGCCAGCAGGCCGCCCGGGCGCAGGACGCGTGCAACCTCGTGATGGAAGTCGGCATGGCGGAACCAGTGCGCGGCCTGGGCGACACAGGCGAGATCTATCGAGGCGTCGGCCAGCGCGCAGGCCTCGGCGGCGCAGGCGATGCGGTCGATGCCGGTGGTCGCCGGCAGGGCGGCCAGCAGGGCCGGGGCGGCATCCGTCGCCACGACCTGCGGGAAGTGCGGCTGCAGGCCCTGCGCGGCCTGGCCGTTGCCGCTGGCGCAGTCCCAGGCCCGTTCGTGGCGCGGGGTGTGCGCGGCCAGCCAGTCAAACAGCTCGGCGGGGTAGTCCGGACGGTGGCGGGCATAGTCCCCCGCCACGGCGGAAAAATGATCGGGGAATCCGCCGCCCACTGTTGTGCCCTCCGCTCGTCTGGCTCAGGCCGATGCGGAGGCGGGCCGATCCGATTCCGCAGGGGCCTCTGGTCCGGTCTCCGGGCGCAGGCCCAGGCGTTCGAACAGCGCGAGGTCGTGATTCTCGCCGGGGTTCGGCGTGGTCAGCAGGGTGTCGCCGTAGAACAGCGAGTTGGCGCCGGCCAGGAAGCACAGGGCCTGCATCTCGTCGGACATCTCGGTGCGCCCGGCGGAGAGGCGCACGTAGGAGGCCGGCATCAGGATGCGGGTCGCGGCGATGGTGCGCACGAACTCCAGCGGGTCGAGGTCCTCGATCCCGTGCAGCGGCGTGCCCTCGACCTGGATCAGCTGGTTGATCGGGACCGATTCCGGGTGCTTCGGCAGGTTGGCCATCTGCTGCAGCAGGCGCGCGCGGTCGCGCCGCGACTCGCCCATGCCGAGGATGCCGCCGCAACAGACGTTCATGCCGGCCTCGCGCACATGCTCCAGGGTCTCCAGGCGGTCCTCGTAGGTGCGCGTGGAGATGATGTGCCCGTAGAACTCCGGCGAGGTGTCGAGGTTGTGGTTGTAGTAGTCCAGCCCCGCCTCGGACAGGCGTTTCGCCTGCTCGGCCTTCAGCATGCCGAGGGTCATGCAGGTCTCCAGCCCCTCGTCCTTGACGGCGCGCACCATCTCGATCACGCGCTCCAGGTTCTTGTCGGTGGGGTTGCGCCAGGCGGCCCCCATGCAGAAGCGGGTCGCGCCCTGGGCGCGGGCATTGCGCGCGGCCTCGAGCACTTCCTCCAGCGGCAGCAGGCGCTCGCGCTCCAGCTCCACGTCGTGGTGCGCGCTCTGCGGGCAGTAGGCGCAGTCCTCCGGGCAGGCCCCGGTCTTGATCGACAGCAGCGTGCTCACCTGCACCGCATTGGGGTCGAAGTGCTCCCGATGCACCGTCTGCGCGCGAAAGATCAGGTCGTTCAGCGGCAGGTCGAGCAGGGCCTCGACCTCGTCGGTATTCCAGTCGTGGCGGGGTGTGCTCATAGGTGGTGGTCCTCGTCGGATTCGGCGGGGATCTCGACATCCGCCCAGGGCTCGCGGTAGATGGTGAACAGCGCGTAGATCGTCCAGGGCAGCAGGATGGCCGCGGCGATCGCCCAGTAGGCGCGGTAGTAGTCGAGATCCGGGGGGAAGAAGGTGGCGACCACGATCAGCGCGCCCATCAGGGCGTAGTAGCGGTACGCGGCCCACTGGGTGTGATGGCCGACGCGCGGATCGGGGTGGTGTTTGTTCAGGGCGTAGACCAGCATGGAGCCGCCGAACCACAGGACCAGCGGGACGATCCCCATGATCGCGGCGATGATGAAACCGACCCCGACGCCCTCGCTGCTGACCACGAACAGCGGGATGCCGGCGATCGACACGCTGATCAGGTTGCCGATGTCGAACATCGACGCGGCGCGCCGAGAGCTGCGCCCGGAGACGGTCCTGGTGGCCATGGTCTACCCTGCATGCAAAACGCAGAGCATACCATCATGCCCCTGACCCCTTCATCGCAACCGGGCCCTGTGCATGCCGTGGCCGCGCGCTGGACGGCCTGGTCCGCTGCCTGCGCCGAGTGGCTGGCGGAGGCCCTGTACCCGTCCCATTGCGGCCTGTGCCTGGCGCCCGGACCGGCGGTCTGCACGGGCTGCCGGGGCGATCTGCCACCACTGGAGCGCCCGTGTCCCACCTGTGCGCTCCCCTTGCCGACGGCCGGGGTGTGCCCGGCCTGCGTGCGCCAGCCCCCGGCGCTGGACGCGCTGCACGCCGGATGGGCCTATGCCTGGCCGCTGGACCAGTTGATCCTCGCCTACAAGCATGGCGGCAATGTTCGGGCCGAGCGGGCCCTGGCGGCGCTGGCGGGCCATGTCGCCCGGGTGGCCTTTGACGGTGGCGGCCAGGGACGTCGGTCCTCGCCCGATACGGTGCTGCCGGTGCCGCTGCACGGGCGGCGGCTGCGCGAGCGCGGTTTCAATCAGTCGGATGTCCTGGCCCGGCGCGTGGCGGCGGAATTGGGGGCGGCGCTGGAGACCCGGGCGTTGCGGCGCATTCGGGCCACCGCGTCGCAACAGGCGCTGGGCCGCAAGGCCCGCCGGAGCAATGTGAAGGGGGCCTTTGCCTGGCGCGGCGAGGATCTCGCGGGGCGGCATGTGCTGCTGGTGGATGATGTGGCCACCACCGGGGCGACGCTGTCGGCGCTGGCCGGCGTGCTGCGGCGGGCGGGTGCCGAGCGGGTGGAGGGGCTGGTACTGGCGCGTGCCTGAGCCGCCCAGGGGGCGCGTCAGGCGCCGAGGTGATGGTCGGCGATCATCGCTAGCAGGACCACGGCGCCCAGGTAGTGGTTGTTCTTGAAGGCCCGCAGGCAGTCGGCAGGCTCGCGCTCGAAGATCAGGAACTGCTGGTAGAACATCAGCATCGCCACGATCACCAGCCCGGCCGTGTAGTAGCCCCCGAACCCGGCGTGCTGGCCGACCAGGTAGAGCCCGTACCAGACCAGGACCTGCAGCCCGGCGGTGATCAGGCGGTCCAGCTCGCCGAAGGCGATCGCGGTGGACTTCACGCCGATCTTCAGATCGTCCTCGCGATCCACCATGCCGTAGAAGGTGTCGTACACCACGGTCCAGGCCAGAACCGTCACGAACAGCAGCCAGGCGACGGGCGGTGGATGCTCGCCGGTGACCGCGGTGAAAGCCATTGGCACGGCCCAGGCAAAGGCCGCGCCCAGATGGACCTGCGGGAAGTGGTGGAAGCGCTTGGAGAACGGATAGGTGCCGGCCAGCGCAACGGCCACCAGGGAATACAGGATGGTCAGCACATTGGTGAACAGCACCAGCACGAAGGCGACCACGCTGAGCGCCACGAAGGTGCCCAGGGCCTCGCGCGGGGTGATCGTGCCGATCGCCAGCGGACGGTCGCGGGTACGGGCCACGTGGGCGTCGAAGTCACGGTCGGCGTAGTCGTTGATCGCGCAGCCGGCCGAGCGCATCAGGACCACGCCGGCGGTGAAGATGAAGATCAGATAGGCGGGCGGCCAGCCGTCGGCCGCTACCCACAGGGCCCAGAAGGTGGGCCACAGTAGCAGGTAGATGCCCACCGGGCGATCCAGTCGGATCAGGCGGGCGAGTTCCCACAGGCGTTCGCGCTCGGTCATGGCGGCTTAGGGAGACACTGATTGGATTGCACGCTCGCGCTCGAGTCGCTTTTGCGTGCGAACAAGGCACGGTGACTGCCGTGCAGTCATTCTGCACAAGGGAACCGTAACGCCGTTCCCACGCAAAAGCGGCCGAGCCCCTTCGTGAAATAAATTGTGGGGGTGGCACCCCCTGTTCCCCGATCCTGCGTTGCGGCCCTTGCCGGTAGAACCACTACCGGCTGCGCACCGCGCCTTGTCTCGAGAAACAGGGGGTACCAACGCGAGCGTGCAATCCAATCAGTGTCTCCCTAACTTACCAGCCTTGTGGCGCAAGGGCGCCGGGCGCGCCACTCCGGCACTTGGGGATGCTACAGGTGCGCCTCCAGCCACCCGTCCAGGTCTTCCGGTTCCACCTCGCCGCGATGGGTGTCGAGGATGGTGCCATCGCGGGCGATCAGCACGGTGTAGGGCAGGGCGCCAATGCGGTTGCCGTATTCGCGGCCCACGGCGACCGCCTCGTCCTGACCGATCAGGACCGGGAATTCGATCCCGAAGTCGTCCACGAAGTGCTGGGTGGCTGTCTGTTCGTCCACCGCCACCGCGACGATGGTGAAGCCGTCGTCCCGGTGCGCCTCGTAGGTGTCCTGGAACAGCGGCATTTCCTTCTTGCAGGGCGGACACCAGGTGGCCCAGAAGTTCAGCACGATCAGGTCGCCGTCCCATTCGCTGAGCTGGCGTTCGTCCCCCGCGAGATCGGGCAGGGTGAAGTCGATGCGCTGGTTACCCGAGGCCTCCTCGGCTGCGACCTCGGGGGCCGCGTCGGTGGTGGCGCCAGCGGTATCCATCTCCGGTTCCGGATCGCCGCAGGCGGCCAGCATGAAGGCGCCGGCCGTGGCGAGTGCCAGCCCGGGGAGCGCGTGCGTGTGATGCCTCATGGTGTCACCCCGATGGCGCTTTCCACATGCGCCAGGAAACGGTCGGCATTCAGGTACCCGACGTTGCGGTAGTTGCGCAGTTCATTGCCGTCAGCGTCCCAGAAGATCATGGCCGGGGGCCCGAACAGGTTGAACTCGCGCATCAGGTTGCGGTGCTCCGAGGTGTTGTCGGTGACATCGGCCTTGAGCAGGTGCACGTCCGCCATCGCGTTGATGACGCGCTGGTCCTGGAAGGTGGTGCGGTCCAGGCGCACGCAGTCCACGCACCAGTCGGCGTAGAAGTCCAGAAACACCGGCTGGTTATTGCCCTGTGCCTGCTCCAGCTCGCGTTCGAGATCTTCGAGGCTGTCGATGTAGGTGAACTGCATCTCCGTCGGCCCGGCCTGTTCGCCGCTGGCGGTCACCGCGGGCTGATTGAGCGTGGCCAGCGGGCGGAAGATGTCCTTGCCGCCGGTGGCCGCGCCCAGCATCAGCAGCACGCCGTAGATCAGGAGCACCACGCCCAGGCCTTTCCACAGGGTGTGCCAGCCGGAGGTGCCCTCCGGCAGGGTCTTGAGTGCACCCATATAGACCGCGGTCACGATCAGCAGGATGGCCCACAGGAACATCGCGATCTCGCCCGGGATGACCCGTTCGAGCAGCCAGATGCCGATGGCCAGCAGGCCGACCCCGAAGGCCGCCTTGATGGTGTCCATCCACGGGCCGGCCTTCGGCAGCAGGCGTCCGGCGGAGGTGCCGATGGCCAGCAGCGGGGCGCCCATGCCCATGCTCAGCGAGAACAGGGCGATACCGCCCAGCACCGCGTCACCGGTGTGGCTGATATAGAGCAGGGCCCCGATCAGCGGCGCGGTCACGCAGGGGCCGACGATCAGGGCGGAGAGAAAGCCCATGATCCCGGCGCCGACGTAGGTGCCGCCTTCCTGCTTGTTGCTGATCTGCGACAGCTTGCTCTGTACCCCGGCCGGCATCTGCAGGTCGTAGAAGCCGAACATCGACATCGCCAGCGCGATGAAGATGGCGACGAAGGTGCCGATGATCCAGGGGTTCTGGAACGCGGCCTGCAGGTTGGCACCCGCCAGGCCCGCGAACACCCCGGCCACGGTGTAGGTCACCGCCATCGCCAGCACGAACACCAGCGAGATCAGGAACGCCTTGCGCGTGGTCAGGTTCTTCTGCCCGATGATGATGTTCGACAGGATCGGGATCATCGGGAACACGCAGGGCGTGAACGTCAGCAGCAGCCCGAAGCCGAAGAACGCCAGCGCCACCAGCCAGATCTGGCCGTCGGCCAGCTGGGCCGCGATGCGGTCCTGCTGGGTGACGGGCGCGGCGGCCTCGTCGTCCTCGCGCGGCTCGTCGCCGGTCTCCGGCAGGGCATCGGTGTCGGCCTCGGCGGCCAGGTCGGAGGCGAAGGTGACCGACACCTCCTGGGTCAGCGGCGGGTAGCACACGCCGGCGTCGGCGCAGCCCTGGTAATCGATCGCCAGGGTGATGTCGGCGACGTCGTCCGCGTCACGCAGCACCGGGACGAGGATCTCGACCTGGTCGCGAAACACCTGGCTCTCGCCGAAGAATTCGTCTTCCTGCAGCTCGCCGTCCGGCGGGTTGACCGGGCCCAGTTCGATGCCGTCGCCCTCGGCGATGCGCACATCCAGCTGTTCGCGGTAGAGGTAGTAGCCCTCGGCGATATCGAAGCGCAGGATCACCGCGTTCTGGCTGATGGCCTCCAGCGATGCGGCGAAGGCCTTTTCCGGTTCCAGCAGGTCATCGGCGGCGCCCAGATCACCGGACAGTTCGCCAAGGTCGCCCAGCGCGCTGCGTTCCTCCGCGGGCTCGTCGCGGGGTTCTTCGTCCGCGTCGGCCTCGCCGTTCCCGCCCGGCAGGCCGGGCAGCTCGATGGAGACGGTCTGGAAATGCGGCGGATAGCACACGCCGAGATCCGCGCAGCCCTGCGAGCGCGCGGTCAGTTCGATGGTTGTGCTCTCGGCCGCCACGATCGGCAGCTCGACCTGCACCTGGCCACGATAGGTCTCGACCCGGCCGAAGAACTCGTCTTCCTTGACCTCGCCGTCCGGGATCCGGGCTTCGCCCAGTTCGAGTCCGTCGCTCTCCGGCGTGAACTCGAATTGCTCGCGGTACATGTAGTACTCGTCCGCGATGTCCCAGGTGAGGCGCACAGTGTCGGCGTCGATCGCCTCGGCACTGAGGGCAAAGGCGTCGTCCGGGTCCAGCAGGTCGTCCTCGAAGACGGCCTGGGCCAGGGCGGGCAGCAGCGTCAGGGCGAGGAGCAGGCTCGCCAGCCAGGTGCGCGGGTTCAGGAGGTGCATTGTGTAATCCAGTCCAGGTAATCGGGCAGCCCGTGTTCGATCGGCAGGGCGATGATCTCGGGTGTCTCGTAGGGGTGTTGGTCCGCCAGGCGCGTCTGGAGTTCGTCCAGACGTGCGGGCGAGGTCTTGATCAGTAGAGTGACTTCCGCGTCGCTCTCGATATTCCCTTTCCACAGGTAGACCGAGCGTCCGGGCGGCAGGATGTGCACGCAGGCCGCCAGGCCCTGTTCCACCAGGGTGCCGGCCAGGGTCTCGGCCGCGGCCGTGTCATCCAGGGTGGTGATCACCAGCCAGGCGCGGGCTTCGGTGGCTTGCCGGGTGGTACTCATGGTTCAGGAATCCCGTTCGATGCGCGCCGTCTGGCCCGGCCGCAGCGGCACACCGTCCGCCGGGGAGAACTCGACCTCGACGCGGTAGCCGCGTTCGGGCTCCTCGCCGGTCGGCTCCCAGCCCACACGCGCGATGGTGCCGGGCAGGCGCTGGTCGCCGACTACGACCGTAACCTCGGTCCCGGGTTCCAGGGTCGTGGCCGTGTCGGCCGGGACGGTCGCCGTGGCACGCATCGGGTCGGTGGTGCCGAGGATCGCGAGCACCGGCGGCAGCAGGGCCGGGTTCACGTACTGGCCGGGGTTGGCCTCGACGCGCACCAGGCGCCCGCTGGCCGGGGCGCGGATGGTGGCGTCGTCAAGATCGGCGCGGATGCGGTCACGCTGGGCGCGGGCCTCGGCCAGGCGCGCGGCGACCGTCGCGTAGTCGATGCGGGCCAGTTCCAGCTCGCGCGCGGCGATCAGGGTCTGGTCGTAGAGGTCCTCGGCCTTGTCGCGTTCGCGTTCGGCCTCGTCCAGTTCCATCTGCAGGCGCTCCAGCGTGGCCCGGGCGGCCCGCAGGTCGGCATCGGTGCGTCGAGTGTCCAGGCGGAACAGCACGGCATCGGCTTCGACCTGATCGCCGGCGCGGGCCTCGATCGACTCGATGCGGCCGGCAACCGGGGCGGTGATGCGGTAGCGCTCGCCCCAGTCGAGCTGGGCCGCGAAGCCGTCCTCGGCCAGCAAGGGCGCAGGGGTGACGGCGAGCAGGGCCAGCAGGCTGGCCGTGGTCAGCAGGGATGGGCTCGTGAATACGCGGGACATGGGCAGTTCTCCCGTCCGGTCGCCAGTGGGCCGGCGGCTCAAGGGGTTTCCTGGGTGGCGCGGAACGGGCTCAACTCGTCACGGCCGCTTAGCAGGGCCAGGCGCTCGTAGGCCAGGGCCAGTTGGTATTCGGTGCTGGCATTGAAATGCGCCGCGGCGCTTTGCTGCACCATCGAGTCGCCCAGATCGGCCTGGTCCTCGATGTCGTAGAGGTAGCGCGCGCGGTCGATGTAGAGCTCGCGGTAGTCCATGCGCCAGGCGGCCTCGTCGCGCTGGGTGCGCAGGGCGCGGATCTCGTCGTGCAGTTCGCGCAGGCGGTTGCGGGCCTCGATGCGTGCCTGGCCCAGTTCGGCCTCGGCGCGGTGACGGGCGGCGACGGCCTGGCCGACGCGGCTGTCGTGGCGACGGCCTTCGTACAGCGGGATCTCCAGCACCAGGCCGGCGGCGAACGGGTTGCGGTCTCCGCCGCCGAGGTCGCGGTTCCACCAGCCGGATTCGGCCTCCGCATACAGGCGCGGACGGCGCTGGGCGCGCGAGGCGGCCACCTCGCGGCTGGCGGCCTCGACCTGGCGGCGTTCGGCCAGCAGGCGCGGGCTGGTGTTGTCGAGCTCGGCCAGCAGGGTGTCCAGATCCGGCAGTTCCGGCAGGTCCAGCGGCAGCATGGGAGCGAGCACGGTGCGCACACGCCGGTCCGGGCGGTTCAGGGCCTCGGCCAGGGCGGCGCGGGTGCGGGCCTGGTTCTGCAGGGCGCGGGTGCGCTGAACGCGCAGGGTCTGATATTCGGATTCAAGGCGAAAGACCTCGATATCCGACACCTGACCGCGCTGGTTGCGCTCCTCGGCGCGTTCCTTGGAGACGTAGGCCGCGGCCATTGCCTCGGTGTCGCGGGCAAAGGCCAGATCGGCCAGCAGCACATCGAAGTAGCGCTCGAGGACGTGGATGCGGTGGCGGGCGTGGGCCAGTTCCTCGTGCTGGCGGGCGGCAACCAGACGCTGCTCGCTGGCCGATTCGCGCGCGTGGGACTGGCCGAAGTCGCTCAGCAGCTTGCGCGCCACGATGGCGGCGCGTGAGTCGTTGCGGCTGCGGTCCTCGATCTGGTCGTTGGGTTCGATCCAGCGGGCCTCGAGCCGGGCGTTTACGCTGACGTCGCGTTCGGCACGGGTCGCTTCCAGCTCCGCGCGGGCCTGCTCGCGGTCAGCGCGTGCTGCGCGCACCCGTGGGTGCAGGGCGTCGACGCGTTCCAGTGCGTCACCGACCCGCATGGGGTTGGGCAAGGGCCCGGCATCGGCCGCGCCGACGCTGTCCTGTGCCATTGCCGCTCCGGCCAGCGGCCACAGGAGCAGGCCGGCCAGCAGCAGGCGGGCCAGTCGGCGCCGGTGGTGGGGGCCGGACGAGCGGGGGTGCATCGGCGACATCAGGCGTCGATCCTCGCGGGTTGAGCGGATGGGGCTCAGCGGCCGTCTTGTTCGCGCTTGAAGCGCGTGAAGTTCTGGTCCTTGTAATGCCCCTCGGCTACGAACTCGCCCAGCTGGAGGAACTCGCGGACGTCGCGCGTGGCCCCGGTGAACCGGGCGATGGGTTCGCCCTCGAGGTTGAAGAACTGGAACACGGGCGTGGCGCGCACCCGGTAGTCACGGGTGGCCCAGTCCATTTGGGTCTTGGTCTCGCCCTCGAAGGTGACGATCTCGATGGCGCCCTCGACGTCGACGCTGAATACGAGAAAGTGCTCGCTGAAGTATTCCTGAACCTCGGGCTGGTTCAGCACCTGGTTCTTCATGCGGTGGCAGAACGGGCAGTCGGCCATCTCGAAGAAGATCAGGATGCCCTTCTTGCCGGCCGCGCGCGCCTCCTCCAGCTCCTCGGGGAACTCGCCGAAGGTCGGGTCGAAGAAGTGGTGTTCCGGATCGCGCGGGTCTTCCACGGCGGCGGTCGTCAGGGCCGGGACGAGGAAGGCCAGCAGGGCCAGCATCAGGATCGGTGTGCGCAGCATGGTTCGTTTGCTCTCCGGAATATCTCGTCAGGCGTATGCACCAAAGACGTGCGGAAGACTGGCTTAATTCCCTTCCCCTTGCAAGGACAAAACGGGTCGCGGCCAGCGCGTTCCGGTGTCAATGGTTTTTGGAGTATCCGCGTCGCACCGGGGTTCCAATCGACAGCACCCGGGGGGCATGTTCCAATAATCGGGCCTGATCTGCGGAACCCCCTCGATGCGCAACCCCCTCTTTCCCCTGTTTGTCTTTCTTGGTCTGGTACTGCTCGAGATCTTCGGCTTTGCCTGGGTGGGTGACGCCGTGGGCGCCCTGATGACGGTGGCGCTGGTGATTATCACGGCCGCGGCCGGGCTGCTGCTGTTCCGGTTGCAGGGTTTCTACCACTGGCGCCGTCTGCAGCAGAGCCTGGCGCGCGGGGAGGTGCCGGCGCGGGGTCTGGTCGAAGGCTGGCTGCTGATGAGCGCCGCCGTGTTGCTGTTGCTGCCGGGTTTTTTCACCGATGCCGCCGGCTTCGTGCTGTTGATCCCGCCGCTGCGGCGCTGGGCGGCGGACGGCATCCTGCGTCGCGGCATGGTCCGCGCACGTGGGGCTGGCCCTGGCGGCGCACAGGGCAGCGACACCATCGAGGGCGAGTTCCGCCGTCACGAGGACGGTGGCGAGCCGCCTGACGACCGGCTCGATCACGACGACCGTCGCTGATCTCCCCGCGGTCTCCGGATTTGTAACGCGCGCCCTTGACTCGCCTTTGTGTGCCCCTATTATTAGCACTCGTCAGGGGCGGGTGCTAACAGGGTGCCCGTCCGACACCCCAACTTTCCTGTTGCAGACACTTTATAAGGAGTTCGCACCATGAACCTGCGGCCTTTGCACGATCGAGTCATCGTGAAGCGTATGGAAGAAGAGCGCACCACCCCCGGCGGCATCGTGATCCCGGATTCCGCGGCCGAAAAGCCGATCCGCGGCGAGGTCCTGGCGGTGGGCAACGGCAAGATCCTGGATAACGGCGAGTCCCGTCCGCTGGACGTGAAGGCCGGTGACAAGGTCCTGTTCGGCAAGTACTCCGGCACCGAGGTCAAGGTCGAGGGCGAAGACGTCCTGGTGATGCGCGAAGACGACATCATGGCCGTCATCGAGGGCTGAGGCCCCGTCCCGCGTCCGTCTAACACGAATTTTCAGGAGTAGAACGAATCATGAGCGCTAAAGAAGTACGCTTTGGTACCGACGCCCGTACCCGCATGGCCAAGGGCGTGAACACCCTGGCCAACGCCGTGAAGGTCACCCTCGGTCCCAAGGGCCGCAACGTGGTACTGGACAAGGCCTTCGGCGCCCCGACCGTGACCAAGGACGGTGTGTCCGTGGCCAAGGAGATCGAACTGGAAGACAAGTTCGAGAACATGGGCGCGCAGCTGGTCAAGGAAGTCTCCTCGCAGACCTCCGACGCCGCCGGTGACGGCACCACCACCGCGACCGTGCTGGCCCAGTCCATCGTCCGCGAAGGCATGAAGGCGGTCACCGCCGGCATGAACCCGATGGACCTCAAGCGCGGTATCGACAAGGCCGTCAAGTCCGCGACCGAAGAGCTGAAGAAGCTGTCCAAGCCGTGCACCGAGCACAAGGCGATCGCGCAGGTCGGTTCGATCTCCGCGAACTCCGATACCGCCATCGGCGAGATCATTGCCGATGCGATGGACAAGGTCGGCAAGGAAGGCGTGATCACCGTCGAGGAAGGTTCCTCGCTGGAAAACGAGCTGGATGTCGTGGAAGGCATGCAGTTCGATCGCGGCTACCTGTCGCCCTACTTCATCAACAACCAGCAGAACATGAGCGCCGAGCTGGAGGATGCCTACATCCTGCTGTTCGACAAGAAGATCTCGAACATCCGTGATCTGCTGCCGATCCTGGAAGGCGTCGCCAAGGCCAACAAGCCGCTGCTGATCATCGCCGAGGACATCGAGGGCGAGGCCCTGGCCACGCTGGTGGTGAACTCCATGCGCGGCATCGTGAAGGTCGCCGCCGTGAAGGCCCCGGGCTTCGGCGATCGCCGCAAGGCCATGCTGCAGGACATCGCCGTGCTGACCGGTGGCCAGGTGATCTCGGAAGAGGTCGGCCTGTCGCTGGAGAAGACCACGGTGGAAGACCTGGGCCGCGCCAAGAAGGTGCAGGTGACCAAGGAAAACACCACGATCATCGACGGCATGGGCACCAACAAGGACATCAAGGGCCGTGTTGACCAGATCCGTGCGCAGATCGAGGAAGCGACCTCCGACTACGACAAGGAGAAGCTGCAGGAACGCGTGGCCAAGCTGGCCGGCGGTGTTGCGGTGATCAAGGTCGGTGCCGCCACCGAGGTCGAGATGAAAGAGAAGAAGGCCCGCGTCGAGGACGCCCTGCACGCCACGCGTGCGGCGGTGGAAGAAGGCGTGGTCCCCGGCGGTGGCGTGGCCCTGCTGCGTGCCTGCGCCGCGATCACCAAGCTCAAGGGCGACAACGAAGAGCAGACCGCGGGTATCAATATCTGCCGCCGTGCGATGGAAGAGCCGCTGCGCCAGATCGTCTACAACTCCGGTGACGAGCCGTCCGTGGTCCTGAACCAGGTCCTGGAAGGCAAGGGCAACTACGGCTACAACGCCGCCACTGGCGAGTTCGGCGACATGATCGACATGGGCATCCTGGATCCGACCAAGGTGACCCGTTCCGCACTGCAGAACGCCGCGTCCGTGGCAGCCCTGCTGATCACCACCGAGGCCATGATCGCCGACATCCCGAAGAAGGATGACGGTGGCGGCGCCGGTGGCGACGACATGGGCGGTATGGGTGGCATGGGCGGTATGGGAGGCATGGGCGGCATGATGTAAGCCGCGCCTTCTCCGTACATCGCCGATGTACCCGGGACCCCGCTTCGGCGGGGTCTTTTTGTCTGGCGAGACGATCGGCCCCAGTGTGGTCTCGTGGGTCGGCGCCGCGTCAGGGAACCCTTAATGCGACTGTGTGTCCCTTGAGATACGCGGGATCCCCGCAGGGGCTGTTGCAATGACGTGACAGTCCCGCCGAAAGTGGCTGGATCCCGGCCAGTTTGCGGAATGTGACGGCGTTGTGATGCCGATACAAAAATTGCGTCTCGTTGCGTGCAAAACCCGAACTTGTGTGCCAGTATCAGGGTACTGTAGAGGGCTTGGCGCAAGGAGCTCGCTGCTTTGGATTACGTATGCGCGTGCGACACTGGTTTCCGCACGACCGCAAACGGGGTCCGACGTCGATTGTTTTTACATGGAGGCTATGCAATGAATCATAAGCTCGTTAAGAATCTTCTGGCCGCGTCCGTGGCTTCGCTGGTGCTGGGCGCCGCCGGGCAGGTCGTTGCGCAGGAACCGCCGGCCGCGAACGTCACCGACCGCAGCGGCAAGGTCGTGGTCGATCGCTCTGGTGAGTGCGTGCGCACGCGTTCCTGGGCCCCGGAAAACGTGAAGTTCGAACAGTGCGCGGGCTACATCCAGGAAACCGCCGAAGCCCCCGAGCCCGAGCCCGCCGCTGCCCCGCAGCCGGAGCCGGAGCCGGAATTCACCACTACCACGCTGAGCGCCCAGGCGCTGTTCGACTTCGACAGCGCCGAGCTGCGCTCCGAAGGCCGTTCCGCCCTGCGTGACCTGGCCCGCAGCCTGACCGCCGACGACGCCGAGTACAGCTCGGTGCTGGTCGAAGGTCACACCTGCACCATCGGCCCGGCCGACTACAACCAGGGTCTGTCCGAGCGTCGTGCCCAGGCCGTCGCCGACTTCCTGGCCAGCGAAGGCGTGCGTGAAAGCGACATCCGCACCGTCGGCTACGGCGAAGACCGCCCGACCGCCGACAACTCCACCCAGGCTGGTCGTGAGGCCAACCGCCGCGTGGAAGTGACCTCCGACGTGCGCCAGCGCGCCAACTAAGGTCGCTCGCAACACCCCGGTCGCCGGTTCGCCGGCGAGCCGGTGCAAGGCCCCGCTCCAGCGGGGCTTTTTTGTGCGAGTTTCCCCGCCAGGTCGCCGATGAACCCCTCTCCGCTCCCGGGCTGGCCGGGTTGGCGCGAAACCCCCTTCAGTCTGCGTTAATCTTGTGCCCCTAGACTGGGACCAGATATCTGGAGAGGCCGATCATCATGACGATCCATCGAATCCCGAGACGCAATCCGTTCGCGGCCCTGCTGGGGGGCGTTACCCTGATGGCGGGCTTGCTGCTGACGACCCCCGCGGCCGCCGGCGGCGTGGAACGCGCGACCGATCTGCGGGCCCTGGCCGGTAACGGTGATGGTCGGCCGACCGTGATCATGTTCGCCTCCAGTAGCTGCCCCTACTGTGACCGGGCGGAACAACAGCACTTGGGCCCGATGGCCGAGGATCCGGCCTTTGCCGGAGTGCATATCCGTAAGGTGATGCTGGACCGGGACGAGGTCCGCGACTTTGATGGCGAGACGCTGCCCGGGAATCGCCTCGGCCGGAACTACGGGGTGCGCGTCGTGCCGACCATCATGGCCTTCGATGCCGAGGGTCGTCCGGCCGGGACGCCGCTGGTGGGCATCCCCAACGAGCAGCTGTACCGCAGCCAGATCCGCACCCGCATCGAGGCGGCGCGCAACGGGGCCCGCGACGCCTCGAGCTAACAGAGAACTCTGGACGCCCACCGTGTCGGTTCGGCGTGGTGACGTGGGCGCGTTGGAGTGGATGCCTCACCGATCGCCACGTCGCTTCGCTCCTCGCGATGACCGGTCGGGCAGCGCCGGCCTCGAGAAGATTCTCGGGGAGTAGTCGTGATTCGAGTGTCGGTCAGCCGTTGCGAGAAAGCGCGGTGTTTCGGTGAGCTTGGTGTGCTAATGCCTGCATCCGAACCGCTTTTTCTTCGTGCCTTCGTGTGCTTCGTGGTGAACAACACCTCGGGTTCCCAATCCACAGTGCCCTAGCGTTCGATGCGGTAGATCAGGTCGACGGACTGTTCCGTGGTGCCGGAGGCGGTTTCCACGCTCAGGTTGCGGGTCAGTTCATAGCGCAGCAAAACCTTCGAGGTGTTGTCGAACAACCCGATGGAGTAGCGCAGCAGGAGCCTTGGCGAGAGGTACAGACCCAGCGTCAGCGCGCTCTCGTCCAGCCCGCCCTCGGTATCCAGTTCCACCTCGTCCAGGCCCAGTTCGCGGCCGATGCGCTCGGTGATCACCGCGCCCTGTTCCAGGCCGTAGGCCGCCGCGGCGGCGGCGATCATGTTGCCGTCCGATTGTGACGCGCCCGACAGGGGCCGCCCGGTCAGCAGGAACGCCATCGCCTCGGTCTCGTCCATCGGTGGGTCGGAGATGACCCGCGAGCGCAGGTTGTCCGGCGTACCCCGGATCTCCAGGCCGACCGTCACGTTGTACTCGCGCACGGTGCGCACCGCGCGCAGGTCCAGTTCCGGGTTCTCCGCCGGCCCCTGGAAGACGAGGCTGCCGCGTTCCACCCGCAGATCCTGGCCGTAGTCGCTGTATTGCCCCTCGGGGATGGTGATCTCGCCAAAGAGCTGGGTGGGCTGCCCGGTGATCTCCTCGACATCCACCTCGCCGGCGAAGCGCGCGGTCAGGCCGAAGCCGTCGAAGCGCACGTCGTCGCCCAGCCGGATCCGCATCCGGATGTCGGTCTTCAGCCCCTGGGCCTCCTGGATCTCCTCGCCGAGGATGATCTCGTCGCCGGAGACCCGGATCGCGCCCGGCGGCAGGTCCGGCGGGCGGATGCGCGCCCAGGGCAGGAACACCTCGCCGCGCACGCGAATGCCGTCGGCGGGGGTGAAGACCAGCTGCAGGTCCGGTGTGATGCGGGCCTCCGCGTCCACCCGATTGACCACCAGGAAGTCCGTGCCGGCCAGATTCAGTTCGGCGCGCGGGCCGTCGCCCCCGAGATCGACCCGGCCGTCGAGGTCGATGCCGCCATCGCCCGACTCCAGCCGCCCGGCGAGCGTCAGCTCCTCGGCCGACACCACGCGGGCCGTGATCTCGGGGATCACGACGTCGATACCCGCCTCCGGGATCAGCACGCCCCCGTCGCGGAAGGCCACCTCACCCTCCACCAGCGGTGCGTCGAGGCGGCCACCAAAGTCCAGGCGGGCGTCCAGCGACCCTCTCAGGCGCTGGATCTCGGGGCTCAGGGCGGCCAGCCAGGCCAGGTCCTCGAGCCGCGCGACAAAGTCACCGTCCAGGCGCAGGTCCTCGCCGTCCGGGCGCAGGCGGATGTCGCTGCGGGCGGTTCCGCCCTCCAGGAAGTCGAGGCGCAGGGCGGCGTCCACGTCGCGGTCGCGTATCCGGGCGGTCAGGCGCCCATCGCGATAGGGGACCTCTTCGAGATCCCCGTCCTCGTCCCGCACGATCAGGTGGCCGTCGGTCGGCGTCACGGCCAGGTCGGCCGCCAGGGTGCCGTCGGGCTCGAGGCGGCCGCTGGCGTCGGCGTTCAGCTCGCCGGCGATGGCCAGTTCCGGCGGCAGGAAGGGTTCCAGCCACGCCAGGTCCAGGGCCCGGATGTCGGCATCGAATTCCGCCCCTGCGGTGCCGCTCCAGCGGGCCTCGGTACACAGGCGCGCGTCGTCCCGCGCCAGGCACAGGCGCTCCAGCCGCGCCTGCTCGGGCCCGCCCTCCAGCGCGACCGGCTCGGCCAGGTGCCAGGCCCCGGCGGCGGGCTGGTCCAGGTCCAGTCGTGCGAGCTGTCCGCGCCAGTGCAGGGTCTCGGGGTCCAGGCCGCCGCGCAGCGCCAGTTCCAGTGAACCCAGGTCTGTCGCATCTGCGCCGAGGGTGGCGCGGTGTTCATCCACGCGGCCAGAGGCGTCCAGCCGCAAAGACTCCACCCGCGTACCGTCGCCCGGTTCGAGCCCGGCCAGGCGCAGCTCGATCTCGGCGGGTGCGGCTACTTCGAGGCCCGCATCGGCCTGCAATTCCAGCCGTTCCAGGGTGATGTCCGCCAGTCGCAGGCCGGCGCCGCTGCCGCGCGCCGCGACGCGCGGACGCTCGGGGTCCCCCGTGATACGCGCATCCAGTTCCAGCCGGCCGCCAAGGTCGGGCCAGGCCCGGTCCAGCTCCGGTGCATCCAGTTGCAGTTCGAAGTCGAGGGCGTCGGTCCACTCGCCGCGGGCGCTCAGCGTGTTCCGACCCAGCGCCAGGTCCAGGCGGTCCACGCGCAGGTGTTCGCCCTCCAGCGCGAGTTCCGCCTGACCGGAAACGGGCTGTTCGCGCAGGCGGCCCTCCAAGCGCTGTAGTCGGGCCTGGAGGCGCGGGCGGCCGTCGGCGTCCAGGTGTCCCTCGCTGGTCAGGGCCAGCGTGAGCTGGCCGGGGAGCTCGGCGGCCACCAGTGACGGGTCCAGCCTCTCGCCGTCCAGCGCGAGATCCCACGCCAGGCCTTCGGTCCAGTCGAGGTCGCCGCTCAGGGCCAGCCGGGCACCCGTGTCGGTAGCGAGCTGCAGCCGTTCGATCTGGCCACCGGTCTCGCTCAGCGCGACCCGGGCGTCACCCGTGATGTCGATCCCGCGCAGGCGGGCCTGCAGCGGGGCCAGCTCGAGCTGCGCGGCGAGGCCACCGCTGGCGGGTGCGTAGTCGCCGTCCAGTGCCACGCGCAGTTGTTCGATGCGGCCGTCCAGCTCCGGGTGCAGGCGTGCCAGTTCCGGGGCCGCGAGGTCCAGCCCGAGGTCGAAGGCGATGCGGTGATCGGGATCGGTCAGGTCGCCGGCCAGGCCCGTGGCCGCACCCGCCAGATTCAGCCGCGCGAGGTCGCGGATGGCCAGGCGGGTGTCCTCGATGCCGGCCTCGCCATCGGCCACCCATGCGTTCAGGCTCCCGCTGAGCGGCTGATCCTCGAAATGTCCTTCCAGTTCGGTGACGCTCGCGCGTGCCTCCAGGGCGGCCAGGGGCGGGGCGTCGGTCCCCAGCGGCAGGTGACCCTGCAGCTCCGCCTTGAGATGCTCGATCCCGGCATCCACGTCCAGACCCAGCGGCGTCGGCGTCAGCTGATGGGCCTCCAGGGCCAGGTCCCAGTCCAGGGCGTCGTCGAAGCGGACCGGGCCGGACAGGGCGATCCGACCGGCTTCGGAAGCGATCTCGAGGCCTTCAAGCTGCAGCGATTCGAGGTCTCCCCGTGCACGGGTGCTCACGGCGATGCGCGGCCAGGGTGCGAGGGTGGCGGCCGTGTCGATCTCCAGGGCCCAGGCCTCCGGTGTGCCGTGCACCTCAAGGCGCCCGGCCTCCATGTCGACGTGCTGTTCCGGATCGATGTGGTAGGCGAAGGGCTGCCACTGCGCGGTCAGTTCCAGCTCCGGCGTGGCGAACAGTTCGCGGGCGCTGGCATGCAGGCTCAGCTCGATGCCGGCGCGCAGGTCATGGTCCACCTGTACGCGTTCCCGCAGGGCCCCGGTGACCCGCAGCTCGCCGTGTGCCTCGTCGGTTCCCAGGCCCTCGGCAGCCGTCTCGGGCAGGGGGGCCTGCCACTGGCCGCGCAGCTCGAGCGGATAGTCCCCGTCGGTCTCTATCTCCCCGGTCAGTCGGGCGCGGATCTCTGGCATATCCAGTTCCAGCGTCTGCAGCCCGACCCGCGAACCGCGCGCCCGGGCGCCGGCCGTCAGGCGGGTGATGGTAGCCAGTGGCTCACCGGTCTGAAGGATCTCCAGATCCTCGACGAGTAGCTGGCCCAGGCGCACGGCCAGCGGTAGCCGGATGGATTCGGGCAGTGCGAAGGGTTCATCGTCGGAGGCCGCCTCGGGGTCGGGCGACGGTAGATCGACGCGCATGCCCGTGGCGGCCAGCACCTGGATGTTCAGTTCCCCGCGCAGCAGGCTGCGGGCACTGACGCCGATGCGGCCCGTGGGCAGATCAATGACCGGGCCGTCGGGGAGGGCCAGGTACAGGCCGTGCAGCCGCAGTTCGGTAAACAGCGTTCCCTCGACCCGGTCGATGCGCAGCTCGACCGGGGCCAGGCGCTCGCCCTGGGCGGCCAGCCAGCGGGTACCGGACTCGGTGGCGAGCAGGGCGCCGAGGGTCCCCAGCAGCACGATCACCAGGGTCAGGAGCGTGGACAGCCCCCACAGGCTGGCGCGCAGAACGGACTTCACAGGTCCGGCCCCATGGAGAAGTGGATGCGGAAGTCGTCGTCCGAATCCGGGCCGTGGGCCAGGTCCACCCGGATCGGGCCGACCGGGGAGCGCCAGCGCACGCCGATCCCGACCCCGTAGACCGGGTCGAATTCGTCCCACTCGTTGACCACGTTGCCGGCGTCCACGAAGGCCGCGGCGCTCCAGTTGCCGACGACCGGGTAGTCGTACTCCAGGCTTCCAACCACCTTGTGGCGCCCGCCGATCACATCGCCGTCCTCGTTGCGCGGGCCGACCCGCTGATAGCCGTAGCCGCGGATACTGGCGTCACCGCCGGCGTAGAAGCGCAGGGAGCTGGGGAGCTCCTGCACCGCGTCGACCTCGGTGAAACCGGCGTCCGCGCGCGCCAGTACCCGTCCGGGGCCGAGGCCGCGCACGATCTTGCCGCTGGCCAGTACCTGCGCAAACGAGGTACTGGACAGGATCTCCTCGCGCGCGCCCTGCACGGTGGCCTCGAAGCGGTAGCCGCGCCGCGGGGTCATCGGATCGTCCGCATCCATGCGGCTGATGCGGTAGGACGGGATCAGCAGCTGGCTGCGGCCGCTGTCGTCCTCGCCGGCGGTGTATTCCTCGTATTCGTAGCGCAGCCCTTCGGTGGTCTGCCAGCCACTGCGGCGCTGGAGGATACGGTTGGCCCCGATCTGGAAGCGGTCGGATTCCTGGGTGTCGGTTTTTTCCGTGCGGTAGGTGGTGAACAGGTTCAGGCGTTCACGCAGCGGGTCGCGCAGCGGGATCTCGTAGTTATAGCCGATGCCGGATCGCACCGGGGACGCCTCGATCTCGGCCTGGTAGCGGTGGCCCCGGGTGTTGGCGTAGCGATGTTCGTAGCGCAGGCGGATGCGCGGTCCGATATCGGTGGAGTAGCCGATGCCGGCCTCGTAGCTGTGGCGTTTGCGCGGTTCCAGCTCCGCGAGGATCGGGACTTCCAGACCGACCGCCGCATCGCGCTGCGGGCGCACGCGGACGCCGCCGAAGTAGCCGCTGTCGTTCAGGTTGCGCTGCAGTGCGATGATCTGTGCCGAGCTGTACGGGTCGCCGGCCTCGAAGGGCACCATGCGCTGGACGAAGTCGTCGGCGAGGATGTCCTGGTCGATACGGACCTGGCCCATGCGGTAGCGATCCCCGGTCTCCATGTGCAGGCGGATGGTGGCGGCGCGCGCGGCGCGGTCTACCTCGAGGCGCCGGGTGTGGAGATCGGCGTCGAAGTAGCCGCGATCGGCGGCGATCCGCGTCATACGGTTGCGCAGGGCCTCGTAGCGATCATGGCGCAGGGTGTCACCCACGCGGATCTCGGTCTGGCTGCGCACGGCCTCGAAGCCCAGGTCGTCGGCCCCCTCGCCAGTGATCTGGATATCGATCCGCTCGACCGTGGTGGGTGGCCCGGGGTCCAGGGTGATACGGACGTCCCAGCAGTCCTCGCCGCGCTCGAAGTCCAGCTCCAGCTCGGCGTCGTAGAAGCCGATGGCGCGCAGGGCGTTGCGGGCGCGTTCCTCGGTGTCGCGCAGCACCCGGCGTTCGCGAAACCCCGGCAGGTCGCAGGGGTGCCGCGCCAGGTTGATGCTGTTGCGGATGTTCTCGCGCTGGGCGTCGGTCCCGCCCTCGATCTGCAGGCCCGGGGTGACGCCGTTCTCGGCGCCGGCCGGGCTTGCCAGGCCCGCAAGCGCCAGCATTACCAGTGCGACCCCGCCGACGCGCGACAGGGCTAACCGGCGAATGAACAGGGCGCGGAGACGGGTCATGGAACGATGATAGCGGTTGCGAAGCGGGGCGCGTGTGAGGATCGGAACGCGCCAACTCACGCGAGTTCCCGCCCGACCGGCCGTTGCGTTACGCCGGCGGCGGATCAGGTCGCCGGGCAGTCCACCCCGCTGCCCCGCGAGAACACCACCAGGTGGGTGAAATCGAGACGCAGGCGTACGTGTTCGCCGATCACGAAGTTGTCGTGGGACGGGGCCATGCACAGCACGCTGAGCCCGTCCGGCAGACGCAGGGTGTAGAGGAAGTCCGCTCCGCGGAAGGCCTTGTCGAGGATCTCGGTGCGGATGGTGCCGGCCTCGTTGTCGATCGCGATGTCGTCCGGGCGGACCAGGACATCCACGGCCGTGCCGGGCGGCAGTTGCTCCGACAGGGTGCCCTCGATCTCGCCGAAGGCGGTATCCACCACATGCTCGGCGCAGACCATGCCGGGGATCAGCGTGCCCTCGCCGACGAAGTCGGCGACGAAGCGATCCGCCGGGCGGTGGTAGAGGTTGTAGGCGGTATCCCACTGGGCCACGCGGCCCTGGTGGATGACCGCGATGCGGTCGGCGAAGGCGAAGGCCTCGTGCTGGTCATGGGTGACCAGGATGGCGGTGGTGTTCTCCGCGCGCAGGATACGCCGCACTTCGCGCGCGAGCTCGCCGCGCAGCTCCACGTCCATGCTGGAGAAGGGCTCGTCCAGCAACAGCAGTTTGGGCCGCGGGGCCAGGGCCCGGGCCAGCGCGATGCGCTGCTGCTGGCCGCCGGACAGGGCATGCGGGAAGGACTCGCCATAGCCCGACAGGCCCACCAGCTTGAGCAGCGAGCGGATGCGCTCGTCGCGATCCTCGCGGCCCCAGTGGCGAATGCCGAAGGCGATGTTGTCGGCCACGCTCAAGTGCGGGAACAGGGCGAAGTCCTGGAACACCATGCCGACCCCGCGCTTCTCCGGCGGCACCGTGCCCCGGGCGTCGCTGACGCTGCGCCCGTCCAGCTGGATGCGGCCGGCCATCAGCGGCTCGAACCCGGCGATGGCGCGCAGCAGCGTGGTCTTGCCGCAGCCGGAGGGGCCCAGCAGGCAGCCGATCTGGCCCTTGGACAGGGCCAGCGATACCTGGTGGACCACGGCGGTGCCGTCGTAGCCGATGTCGACCTGATCGAGGGCGATCAGCGGCGTGTGAGGCACCTGCAGGCTGGTGTCGATGGGCTGGGTCATGGCGGGCTGGGTCATGGGGAATTCGTCGTGCCTGCGGGCATGGCGAGGGGTTTCTGCGGCGGCTGTTCGTCCGCCGCGCGGGTCGGGCCCTGCTGGCCGGGGCGCGAGCGGCCGATGGTCACGGACAGCAGGATAACGGGAACCAGGCCCACCAGCACGATCGCCAGTGCGGCGGAGGAGGATTCGGCCAGGCGTTCGTCGCCGGCCAGCTCGAAGGCGCGCACCGCGAGGGTGTTGAAGTCGAACGGGCGCAGGATCAGCGTGGCGGGCAGCTCCTTGAGCACGTCGACGAACACCAGCAGCAGCGCGGTCAGCAGGGTGCCGCGCATGATCGGCAGGTGCACCCGCGTCAGGGTCTGCAGGGGGCGCATCCCGAGCGAGCGGGCGGCGTCATCCATGCTCGGCTGGATCTTGCCCAGCCCCGCCTCGACCGTCTGCAGCGAGACCGCCAGGAAGCGCACGGTGTAGGCGAACAGCAGGGCGAAGACGGTACCCGACAGCAGCAATCCGGTGGACAGCCCGAAGGTGTCGCGCATGAAGCCGTCCAGGGCGTTGTCGAACGCGGCGAACGGGATCATCACCCCGATCGCGATCACGATGCCGGGCACCGCATAGCCCATCCCGGCGACGCGTACGGCGGCGTTCGTGAAACGACCGCCTTCCATGCGCCGGGCATAGGCAAGGAGCAGGGCCAGGGCGACGGCGATCACGGCAGCCGCGATCGCCAGCCAGAAGCTGTTGAACACCAGGCGCCCGAAGGCCGGGTTCATCCAGTGATCGGTGGTCTGCACGGTCCACAGGCCGAGCTGGAGGGCCGGCAGCAGGAACCCGAGAAGCACCGGCAGCAGGCAGCCGACGAAGGCCGCGGCGCCCTTCCAGCCGCGCAGTTGATAGCGCGGCAGGGTGGAATAGCGGCGGCTGGTGTGATGGAAGCGTGCCCGGGCCCGGGACCAGCGTTCCAGCACGATCAGCACGAAGACGAAGGTCAGCAGTACGGCCGACAGCTGGGCGGCGGCGGCCGGGTCGCCCAGGCCGTACCAGGTGCGGAAGATCCCGGTGGTGAAGGTGCTGACGCCGAAGTAGGCGACCGTGCCGTAGTCGGCCAGGACCTCCATCAGGGCGAGGGTCAGTCCGGCGATGATGGCCGGGCGCGCGAGCGGCAGGGCGACCCGGCGAAAACCGCCGAACGGGCCGGCGCCCAGGGTGCGGGAGACCTCCAGAACGCACACCGACTGTTCCAGGAAGGCGGCCCGGCTGAGCAGGTAGACATAGGGGTACAGCACCAGTGTGAGCATGGCCATGGCGCCGCCGAGCGAGCGGATCTCGGGGAACCAGTATTCGCCGTAGCCCAGGCCGGTCAGGTCGCGGATCAGCACCTGTACCGGGCCGCTGAAATCCAGCATGCCGGTGTAGGTATAGGCAATGATGTAGGCCGGCATGGCCAGCGGCAGCATCAGCGCCCACTGGAAGATGCCGCGCCCGGGGAAGTCGCAGACGCTGACCAGCCAGGCCACCGGCACCCCGATCAGCAGGACCCCGATACCAACCCCGATCAGCAGCGCCAGGGAATTGAACACGTAATCCGCGAGGACAGTCTCGCGCAGATGGGTCCAGACCTCCCCGGCGGGGATGAATACGTGCCCGAAGATGACCAGGATCGGCAGGGCGAGGGTCAGCGCCACGACGAGGGCGATCGCCGTCCACGGACTCGACGGCAGGCGCCGGCGGGTCGCGTGGGGTGCCGCTGGGGCGGCCGTGCTGGTCGTCTGTGCGCTCATGGAGTGCGAATAGTAAAGGTTCTTGTTTCGAATACCACTATGGCCGCTTCAGGACTGGCGGATTGACGCCGGCGCGATGGCGGCTTCTTTGCATCCGAATCTCCGATGTCTTCCGGAGTGCAAACAAAACGCCCCCGGAGGGCCGGGGGCGAGTGGGGTGCATGGTGTGATGGTTCAGGCTCAGCGCCAGCGGGCCCGATCCATCACGCGCACGGCCTCGGCGTTGTGGTTGCCCAGCCGGTAGAGCTCGATGTCGTCGGCCTTGAAGTCGCCGAATCCCTGAAGGATCTCGCTCGCCGGGACGTCGTCGCGGATCGGGTACTCCTGGTTGACCTCGGCGTACCACTCCTGGGCCTCGGTGGCGGAGAGGAACTCCAGCAGGCGGATCGCGTTGTCCTGGTTCGGGGCGTGCGCGGTGACACCGGCGCCGCTGATGTTGACGTGCGTGCCGCGGCCGTCCTGGTTGGGCCAGAAGACGCCGATCTGTTCGGCGACTTCGCGGTCACGCCCTTCGCCGTCCAGCATCAGGCCCAGGTAGTAGGTGTTGGCGATCGCGATGTCGCAGACCCCGTCGGCCACCGCGCGGATCTGGTCGCGATCCCCGCCCTGCGGCTGGCGCGCCATGTTGGCGACGATTCCGTTGGCCCACTCCTGGGCGGCGTCGGTGCCCTCGGTCGCGATCATCGCGGCCACCAGCGACTGGTTGTAGACGTTGCTGGAGGAGCGGATGCAGATGCGGCCTTCCCATTGGCTATCGGTCAGGGCCTCGTAGGTCGACAGCTCGGACGGGTCGACGCGATCCTCGTGATAAAGGATCGGGCGGGCCCGCGAGGACAGGCCGAACCACAGCCCGTCGGGGTCGCGATAACGTTCGGGGATGTTCTCGTGCAGCACCTCGGACTCGATTCCCTGCAGCACGCCGGCCTCGCGGGCCTGATGCAGGCGCGCCGCATCTACGGTGATGAAGAGATCGGCCGGGGAGTTGCGGCCCTCGTGGCGCAGGCGCTGCAGCAGGCTGTCCGCACCGCCGGTCACCAGGTTGACCTGAATGCCCGTCTGATCGGTGAAGTCGTCGAGCAGCGGCTTGATCAGGTTTTCCTGGCGCGCCGAATAGAGGTTGACCTCGTCCTGATCGGCGGGGCTGCAGCCGACCAGCGGCATGCTGACGGCGATGGCCGCGGCGGTGCCGATCAGCCAGGCAAGTGGACGAAGCGTCATGGTGCGGTTCCTCATTGAAGAATGGTCAGGTGTTGGTATCTAGTAGACGAGAACGATTGTTATTTGTGTTCTCATCCCGTGTCAATACCCATTGGGTCGGCGGCGCGCTGGGCCGGGCACCCAATCGGGTGCAACGCTGATAGGCTTGGCACATGGACAAGCCTCTGCCCGAATCCCCCGCGTCCCTGCCCGTGTCGTTGCAGCAGGAGGTTCGCGACCTGCTGGCCGAGCTGGACGAGAAATACGCCTGGCCGGATACCTTCCTCGCGGCGACGCCCGTGGCGCTGGCCTTCAGCCATTACCTGGCGCAGACGGTGCGCCAGCACCCGGAATACCTGCTCGAGGCCCTGGACCCGGAGGGCCGGGTGGCGGCCTGCGACGATGCCGCTTTCGAACGCACCCTCCAGGCGCGACTGGAAGGTGCCACCGACGAGGCCGCGCTGCGGCATGTGCTGCGCGAGACCCGGCATCGCGAGATGATCCGCGTGGCCTGGCGCGATCTGTCGGGCCAGGCAGACCTCGACGAGGTGATGCACGACCTGAGCCGGCTGGCCCGATCCCTGATCGAGGGCGGGCTGCAGTGGCTGGACCGGCACTTGCAGGAGCGTTACGGCCAGCCCCGCGGGCCGGAGGGCGAGGCCCAGTCCATGGTAGTCCTGGGGCTGGGCAAGCTGGGCGGCGGCGAGCTCAATTTCTCCTCCGACATCGATCTGATCTTCGCCTTCGAGGAGGCGGGGGAGACCGATGGTGAACGGGTGATCGAGAACCAGGCGTTTTTCCAGCGCCTGGGGCGGCAGTTGATCGCGGTGCTGTCGGATGTGACCGCGGATGGCTTCTGCTATCGCGTGGACATGCGCCTGCGTCCCTTCGGCGATTCCGGCCCGCTGGTGATGCACTTCGACGCCATGGAGGACTACTACCAGGCGCACGGGCGCGAGTGGGAGCGCTATGCCCTGATCAAGGCCAGCCCGCTGGCGGGCGACCCCGAGGCCGGCGCGCGGCTGATGCGGCGGCTGCGCCCCTTCATCTATCGGCGCTACCTGGACTACGGCACCCTCGCCAACCTGCGCGAGCTGAAGCAGATGATCAACGACGAGTCGGCGCGGCGCGGCCGGTTCGAGGACGTGAAGCACGGCGAGGGCGGGATCCGTGAGATCGAGTTCATCGCGCAGTCGTTCCAGCTGATCCGGGGCGGACGCGACCAGGCGCTGCAGCGTCGCGACCTGCTGGGCGTGATGGGGGTGCTGCGCGAGCGCGAGCTCCTGCCGGCCTACGCGGTCGAGCAGCTGGAGCGTTCCTATCGCTTCCTGCGCCGCGTGGAGAATCGCCTGCAGATGCTGAATGATCAGCAGACGCACCGCCTGCCCTCCAACGGGGATGATCGCCACCGCCTGGCGCTGTCGCTGGGTTTCGACGACGAGGCCGCGTTCGAGATGGCGCTGCTGCGCGAGCAGCGGCGGGTGCATGCCCACTTCGAGCAGGTCTTCAGCGCCCCGCAGCGCGCGGACGGGGCGGCCATGGAGGCCTCGCCGGAGGCGGATCGCGAGCAGCAGCTGAATCGTCTCTGGCAGGGGGCGCTCCCGGAGGATGATGCCCGCGCGGTACTGGAGGCGATGGACTTCCAGCATGCGGACGAGGCCCTGCGCGGCATCGCCGATCTACGCGAGAGCCCGGGCGTGCGTGCGATGAGCGTGACCGGGCGCCAGCGGCTGGACCGCCTGATGCCGCTGCTGATCGGGGCCATCGCGGAGATGGAGGCCCCGGATGCGGTGCTGCCCCGGGCCCTGCAGATGGTGCGCACCATCGCCCGGCGTTCGGTCTACCTGTCGCTGCTGGTGGAAAACCCGCTGGCGCTGTCCCAGCTGGTGAAGCTGGTGGCCGCCAGCCCGTGGATCAACGAACAGCTGACCCGGCATCCAGTGCTGCTGGACGAGCTGCTGGATCCGCGTGCGCTCTACGCACCGCCGGATCGCGACGGGCTGCGCGAGGAGCTGGAGGCCGAACTGGCGCAGTTTCCCGAGCAGGACCACGAACAGATGCTGGACCGCCTGCGGCAGTTCAAGCAGGTGCAGACGCTGCGCGTGGCGGCCGCCGACATCATGGGCTTCCTGCCGCTGATGAAGGTCTCCGATCACCTGACCTGGCTTGCCGAGGTCCTGCTGGAGCGGGTGCTGCAACTGGCGTGGGAGAAGATGGTCGAGCGCCACGGCGAGCCGCAGTGCGGGGCGTCGGACGCGCGGCGGGTGGCGCGCTTCGCGGTGATTGGCTACGGCAAGCTGGGCGGCTTCGAGCTGGGCTATGGTTCGGATCTGGACGTGGTGTTCCTGCACGACAGTGAAGGCGATGAAGCCCAGACGGCGGGCCCGAAGGTGATCGACAACACCGAGTTCTTCGCGCGGGTGGCCCAGCGGGTGGTGCACCTGCTGGGGGCCTTTACCCCGGCGGGCCGCCTGTACGAGGTGGATACCCGGCTGCGGCCCAGTGGCACGGCGGGGTTGCTGGTCAGTGGCCTGCAGGCGTTCCGGCGCTACCAGGACGAGTCCGCCTGGACCTGGGAACACCAGGCGCTGGTGCGGGCCCGCTTCGTGACCGGGGATGCCGAGCTGGGCGAGCGCTTTCACGCCCTGCGCCGCGAGGTCCTGACCCGCGAGCGCGACGCCGGGGCGCTGCGGGCCGAGGTCGTCGAGATGCGCGATCGCATGCTGGCGGAACACGCCTCGAAGAAGGGCCAGGGCTTCCATCTCAAGCGCGACCGTGGCGGTATCACTGATATTGAATTCATGGTTCAATACTGGGTTTTGGTATCCGCGCACGAGCACCCCGCCGTCTGCGACTGGCCGGACAAGATCCGCACGCTGGAGGCGCTCGGGCGCGAGGGTGTGATCGACGCGAGCCTGAGCGAGGCGCTGGCGGATGCCTACCGGGATCTGCGCAATCGCATCCACCGCCTCACGCTGGCGGGGTCGGATGCCCGAGTCGAGGCGCCCGACGACGCGCTCTGCGCCGTGCGCGATCGCGTGATCGAAGCCTGGAATGACCTGTTCGGCGAGCCGCAAACGGCCGCGAACCAGAACGCATAGAGGAACAAGACGATGTCGATGGCCGACCGCGACGGGGTGATCTGGCTGGACGGGCAGATGGTGCCCTGGCGCGAGGCGCAGACCCACGTACTGACTCACACCCTGCACTACGGCATGGGGGTGTTCGAGGGCGTGCGCGCCTACAAGACCGCGCGGGGCCCGGCGATCTTCCGGCTGCAGGATCACACCCGACGGCTGTTCAACTCGGCCAAGATCGTCGGGATGACCATCCCCTACACCGCCGAGGCGCTGAACGAGGCGCAGATCGCGTCCGTGCGCGACAACGGGCTGGAAAGCGCCTACCTGCGGCCGATGTGTTTTCTCGGCTCCGAGGGCATGGGGCTGCGCGCCGACAACCTGCTGGTGCACGCGATGGTCGCGGCCTGGCACTGGGGCAGCTACCTGGGCGACGAGGGGATCGAGAAGGGAATCCGCATCCGCACCTCTTCCTACAGCCGCCACCACGTGAACGTGACCATGTGCAAGGCCAAGGCCAACGGCAACTACATGAACTCCATGATGGCCCTGCAGGAGGCCACCCGCTGCGGCTACGACGAGGCCATGCTGCTGGATACCGAGGGCTTCGTGGCCGAGGGCAGTGGCGAGAACATCTTCATCGTGCACGACGGCGTGCTGTTTACCCCGGACCTGACCTCCGCGCTGGACGGCATCACCCGCCGCACGGTGATCGAGCTGGCGCGTGAGGAGGGGCTGGAGGTCATTGAGAAGCGCATCACCCGCGACGAGGTGTACATTGCCGACGAGGCCTTTTTCACTGGCACCGCCGCCGAGGTGACCCCGATCCGCGAGGTCGACGATCGCCCGATCGGCACCGGCACCCGCGGCCCGATCACCGAGCGCCTGCAGTCACGCTACTTCGACGTGGTGCAGGGGCGCGACAGCCGCCACGAGGGCTGGCTGACCTTCGTCTGAGGCGCCCGAATTTTCCGTCAACCGGATGCGAGAAGAATCATGGTGAATCCCGATACCGCCCACCATCAGGACCAGTACCAGACACCGAACGCGCAGACCGAGATCACGGTTACGCGCAAGGACCTGCCGCTGCACTGCCCCACGCCCAAGATGGCCCTGTGGGCCTCGCACCCGCGTGTCTTCCTCCCGATCGACGAGACCCCGGACGGCCGCTACCAGTGCCCCTACTGCGGCACCCAGTTCATCCTCAAGGACGACGGCTGAACCTGGCTTCGGCGACGCCGAAGTTGGCCGCCTGGCGAGAAGCCGCCGCCTTCCACGAGGGAGCGGAATGGGCAAGATTCTGGTAATCAAGCACGGCGCTTTCGGCGATGTCGTGCAAACGGATGGTGCGTTACGCGATATCCGCCGGCACCACCCGGATGATGAACTGGTGATTCTTACAACGCCCCCATACCGTTCGATCTTCGAGCGTTGCCCGCATGTGGATCGCGTCCTGACGGAGACACGTCCGAAGGCTTGGAAGCTCGTACTCTGGTGGCGTCTGGCGCGGGTGCTTCGGTCCGAACGGTTTGATCGTGTCTACGATCTGCAGAATTCGAGCCGAACATCGTTCTATCGGCGCCGTATCCTGAGGCAACCGACCTGGATCTGTGGCGAGCGCAGGCGAGGCGAGGAGTCCCCCCTTTCGGCATTCCAGAGGCAGTTGGCGGCTGCCGGACTGGAAACCACGCACACCCTGGATCCTGATGTGGGATGGATGGCGGAGGATGTCGCGCCCATCCTTCAGGCCCGCGGTGTGACCGAAAAGTACATCGTTTTGATTCCGGGGTCCTCGGCCCGTCACCCCGAGAAGCGCTGGCCCCATTACGCGGCCCTTGCGTCAGCAATCGCTAACCAGACGGAGTATCAAGTGGTCACCGTACCGGGGCCCGACGAGATCGAGCTCTGTCGGGCAATCCCTGCGACGCCCCTGTTTGGCGCCCATGACGAGGTGCTCGACTGGTTCGGGTTAGCGGGGGCGATCCGGGGCGCCTCATACGTGGTCGGAAACGACACGGGGCCGACGCATGTTGCGGCCTGCCTCGGCAAGCCGGGACTGGCCCTGTTCGGGCCGCATGCGTCGCCCGTTCGAACCGGGCTGTCCCGCGCCCACTTCCGGGCGATCGAGGCGGACGACCTGAAGGGTCTCCCGGTGGAGACTGTGTTGCGCGAGGTGATTGCGGATCTTCGGCCTGGCTAGCTCTCGTAGTCCGAATACGACTTTTCCTCGACGATCGCCGAGTTGCAAAGCGTGTTGACGGCCTTTTTGATGCGGGCGCGCTCGTCATTGGTGATGTAGACCGAACGCGCCAATTCCACGAAACGCTCGCCGAAGTCCTTCTTCGCTTCGCACTCGCGGATCTCGTCCTCGATCTCCCAGAGCTTCGAGTTCACTTCGCGCAGGTCCCGCTCTAGACCTTCAACCTCGGGGCCGTCCAGACCGGCCTGAATCCAGGTTTCCTGAAGTACATTCAGCTCATGGCGAATGTTCCGGAGCTTCTCAGTGTCGCTGATGCGCTCGTTCTTGATCTTCAGGATCGTGATCTTGTCCAGCAGTTCGCCGGCACCGACCTCAATGGTTACTGAACCTGGTTGTTCTTGCATGGGGCCCCCGATTGATGTGCTGACGTGATTATCCCCCAGGGCTGGATGTCGTGTCATGGCACGGAGCTGGAGTTGGTGTGGTCGGCTAACGACCACGCTACTTTGGGTTAATATCACGCGCCTGCGAATGGGGTGGGCATGATTTTTCTAGGCAAGGAATCCAGGCACGGTTCGGCAGGGGGCGCGCAAGAGCGTTGGTCCTTCAGTCTGATGTTGGTGTTGGCCTTGGCGGGGCTGGCCCTTTTTGTGCTGCCGTTTGGGACAGGGGTTTTTTTCCCCCTGGCGGCGCTCTCTCTCGCTGGCCTTGTCTTGCTCGCCGTCGGACTGCCTGGATTGTGGGCGGAGCGTTGGATTCGCTGGGCGTTGTTGCTGTTGCTGGCGCTCTGGGTTCCGCAACTACTATCGCTGATCGTGGCGGTCGATTTTGACCGAGCGCTACGGACAGCCCTTACTTACCCCTTGTTTGCCATCGCGATCCTCCCCCTGCTGTGGTTCGCGCGTCGCCGTGATGTGGGTACGCCCCTGCTATACGTTGTGCTGGCGCTGGCCGTTTTCTGGTCGCTGGACGGGATCTTTCAGTTTGTCACCGGCGCGAACGTATTGGGGTACCCGTACAACGGACGCCGTATTGACGGGCTGTTTCATCCGAACATGCGGTTAGGCATCGTGCTGGCGCATTTCCTGCCGTTTGTTCTGGAGGCGTCGCGGCGCCTGACCTATACCAATCGGCTGGCGGCCCTGCTGCCTCTGATCGTGATCGTCGCGATACTCCTCTCGGGTTCCCGGGCGGCCATGGTGGCGACCTTGATCGTATTGTTCGTCTACGGTCTCTTCCTCGTCGGGTATTACCAGCTGCGTATGCGTACGGTGAGCGCGTTCCTGAGCATCCTCGTACTAGGGATTGTCGTGGCGCTGTGGGTGTCGCCCGAGACTCGGGATCGTCTGGCGGTCGTCCCGAAGGCCTCTGAGCTCAGCATCGAAGCCATCGATGAGGCGACGGCGAAGCGCGGGACGATCTGGCTTGCTTCCTGGCGCGTGGCGATGGACGAGCCGATCCTGGGTGTGGGGGTGCGCGGTGTCGAGCCTGTGGCCGAAGCCCGCGGCTATACGGATATGGCCTTTGCCCACATCCATTTGTATTTCCTGGATGTGCTGGTTTCGACCGGGATCGTCGGGCTGGTGGCCTACCTGGGGGTGTTGCTGGCGATCCTCCTGGCATTGTGGCGACGCGCGAGGAGAAGCGAGCGAGACCTTCTTCCGCTCTACGTCGTTGGAGGCGTGGCGATCTTCGTGGCACTGAATCCAGTCAATGTCCACTGGACAATCTACAGTTCCTACACGACAGCGGTGTTGTGGCTGGTGGTCGCGCTCGCGCTGGCGCCTCTGGTGCGAGGGGAGGCGGCGGCCCGCCAGGGCCGACCAGCCGGTCAGCGGCCGGCGAGTGCCTCGTAGAGATCGATCGTCCGGCGGCGCATGGTGTCCAGGTCCCACGCGTGGGGCCATCGAGGTGTCGGGGCATCTCCTCCCGCCCAGTCGGCAAGACGCTCAATCGCGGTCGAGGTTTGTCCAGGGGGTATGCGCCCTTCGGGCAGCAGTTCTGTGAGTTGTTCGCCAACGCCGCCGTGATCATAACCGAGCACAGGGCGCCCCAGGCTAAGCGCCTCCAGGGTAGTGCGCCCGAAAGACTCGGGTTGGGTGGAGAGTGATAACACCACATCCGAAACCGCCAGGATTTCGCGTAGATCGGAACGCTGGCCCGTGAAGGTCACACGGGGCTCAAGTCCGAGTTGCGAGATGCGGCCTTCCAGTTCGCGATGATAGGCCTGCTTGCGCGGATCGGTGCCGCCTACCATCAGCAAGTGTGCAGGGATGCCCCGCTGTAGCAGGCCCTGCAGTATGTCCAGGGCGTCGAAGTGCCCTTTCAGTCGGGTAATGCGGCCCGGAAGCGTGAGGATGTACTGCCCCTGAAGCTGCGGGAAGGCGGTTTGCCACTGGGTGACCCAGGAAGTTGCGGGCTGGAAATCGGGTTTATAGTCGCGTGTGTCGATTCCGCGATGGATCACTTCAATGCGCTCATGATCAAGCCGTGGATATTGAGCGATCAAAAATTCTCTGAGGGTCTCGGATACTGTCACGACCCGTTCGCCCCGGGTGAGGATCTCGCTGTAGCGGTTAACGGAATTGAATCCGTGCACCGAAGTCACCAGCCGGGGGCGCGTGACTGCGGGCATTCGCGACCAGGCCCGCCAGACGACCCAGGCCGGCATGCGCGAGCGAACATCAATCACATCCACGCGTTGTTGTTGCAGAAAGCGGCGTAGTGGGCGCACCAGCCGGAAAGTCCAGGGGGACTTCTGCCCGATCGGCCAGGCGAAGTGCTCGCTTCCCCGGGACTCGAGTTCGGTCACCATGCGGCCGCCCGCCGAGATCACCAGGGAGCGATGCCCGTTTTCGACCAGGGCCTGCGCGACCTCGAGGGTGCCGCGTTCCACGCCGCCGGATTCCAGAGCGGGCACGATCTGAAGGACGGTAGCCATGGCGCACGCGGGTGGAGAAAAACAGTGAGTCTATCAGGCGGCCGAGGGATGGGTGCGGTTGGGCGTCTCTTCCGAAGGGCATACAATGATCCCAGTGGAACCTCAGGTGTCTTGAATGAATTCAGCGGTCGAAGTGGCAGAGCAGGTTGAGGCGTCGTTGCGCGGGGCGCTGTCCGAGCCGTATCCGTATCGGCGGTGGTATCCGCAGGCGGTGCTGCCCGAGGCGGCGGCGCGAGCGGTGGAGGCACTGCCGTTCGAAGCGCCGGCGATCGGCGATACCGAGGGCAAGCGCGAGACGCACAACAGCTCCCGCCGCTTCTTCGACGCCGAGAATCGGAAGGCCTTCGAGGTCTGCGAGAGCGTTGCGGCGGCCTTCGAGAGTCCGCAGGTGCTGGATGCGATCTTTGATGTGTGCGGCGTGGACGTGAGCGGCAATTACCTGCGCATTGAGCACTGCCTGGATACGGAGGGTTTCTGGTTGGCACCGCACACGGACCTGGGTGTAAAGAAATTCACCATGCTGCTGTACCTGTCCACCGACCCCGGTTACGAGGCCTGGGGCACGGACGTGTACGTGGACGCAGACACGCATTACGAGACGGCGCCCGGCACCTACAACAGCGCGCTGGTATTCGTGCCAGCGGACAACACCTGGCATGGCTACCACCTTCGTCCCCTGAAAGGCGTGCGACGCTCGTTGATCATCAACTATGTGACCGAAGATTGGCGCAATCGCCACGAGCTGGCCTCGCCGGATACTCCCGTTCAGCGGGGTGTACCAGCTTGATCGCTTTTTAAGACTGGAAGGCTCAAGGCGGCGATTTCTTCTACGTCGACGCCTGTCTTGTTGGGGGCGCCGATGAAGATCGCTCAGATTATGCTGAGTCAGGGATTTGGTGGAGCGGAGCGGTACTACGTGGACCTTTGTCGCGCTCTCGCCGATCGCGGCTATTCCGTGCTGGCTGTCTGCAGGCACGGATCGGTCGCCCATGGCGAATTGACGAAGCACGCGGCTATCGCCGTCGAACCCGTTCGTGTTCTGGGAGCCTGGGACCCACTGGCCCGGCGAGTGATTCGGCGGGTGGTCGGCCGCTTCGGGCCGGATCTGGTGCATACCCATATGGCTCGGGGTGCCTGGCTGGGCGGAAATGCGGCACGGGAGCTGGGCCTTCCTGTCGTCACGAAGCTTCACAACTATGTAAAACTCAAGTATTACCGACACATCGACTGGTTCAACGTGACCACCTGCAGCCAGCGTGACTACCTCCTGAGCCATGGGATCGAACCGGACCGCATTCGGGTGATTCCGAACTTCTCGTCGTTTCCACCAAAGGATTGTGTAGAAGGTAAGACGGATTCTCGGCTAAAGGTTTGGGCAAGTTTTGGGCGTTTTGTACACAAAAAGGGGTTTGACCTGCTATTGCGGGCCTTTGCCTGTTTGCTCACCGAGTATCCCGACGCACGATTAGTGCTGGCTGGAGACGGCGAAGAGGCAGAACGGCTCAAAGCGCTGGCTCTGGATCTGGGTATCGAAGGGTCTGTCGAGTTCCCGGGGTGGGTGACAGACATCAGGGGCTTTCTTGAACAGGCGGATGTCTTCGTACTGCCATCTCGTGATGAGCCATTCGGCATTGCCATCCTGGAGGCTATGGCATGCGGTGTCCCGATCGTCTCGACGAAAACGAAGGGGCCGCTCGAGATTCTCGGTGAACCGTATGCCTTTATGTGTGAAGTCGACAGCATGGAAGATCTGTTGCGGGCAATGCGTAGTGCAGCTGGGTCGCCGGCTGACTCCAGGGAACGTGCCCAGTCTGCACTGGTCCGGTACCGCGAGAGCTATTTCGAGGGGGTCGTGCTGCCGCGAGTTGTCGATCTGTACGCCGATATGCTGGCGGCTGCGAGTGTTGGGCAGGATGGTGGCGAAGAGCTCTCGAGTCCTTGAAGCGTATTCGGCTTGCGGGGTCGCGCGGCGATAGCGGTTCTTGCCCGCGTTGGGAGGCTGACTTGGGAAAGCCGAAGGCGGGATCAAGGGATGAGTGCCAAAAGAGGGATCGATGCTGCCTGATTCGCTTCAGAGTCTTACGCTATGACTGACGTGCCGCATTGCTGGACTCTGACGACCGGCGAGGCCGGGATGACCAGTCAGGTCCGTGGGCTGGCCGAGGCTGTTGGGCTGCCCTATGAACACAAGACGGTGGGGCTGCGCGCGCCCTGGCGCTGGATGCGCGGCTCCTTTGCCCCCGGCGTGTTGCGAGGATTGACTGCCGATAGCGATTCCCTGGCGCCACCCTGGCCGCGCCTGCTGATCTCCTGCGGGCGGCGGAGCGCTGCGGTCGCGGTCGCTCTCAAGCGCGCCAGTGGTGGCGCCATCATGACCGTGCATGTGCAGGACCCGCAGATCTCTCCGCGCCACTTCGATTGGGTGGTGCCGCCGCGTCACGACGGGTTGGCCGGCCCCAACGTGATTGCGACGCGTGGCGCCCTGCACCGGGTGACAGCCGAGCGGCTGGAGGCTGCGCGCAGGGGGCTGGGTGACGCCTGGGCGGCGTTTCCCCGTCCCTGGATCGCGGTGCTGATCGGGGGTGCTACGCAGCGCGGTGATCTGGGGCAGGAGCGACTGGATGCCCTGATCCGTGACCTGCGTTCGGCCGCAGAAGCCTCCTGGGGAAGTGTGCTGGTCACGCCCTCGCGGCGGACGGGCGCGGCCAGCACGCGACGACTGGTCGAGGGGCTGGCGGATGTTCCCGGGTTTGTCTGGGACGGGCAGGGCGAGAACCCCTTTATGGCGATGCTGGCAACAGCCGACCATATCGTGGTCAGTGCCGATTCCGTGTCCATGGTCTCGGAGGCGGCGGCGACCGGTGTCCCCGTATACACGGTGGCCCTGGGGCCGCTCGGCCGTCGCCTGCAGGCCTTTCACTCTGCCCTGGAGGCGGAAGGCGTGACCCGACCGTTTAGCGGGGCGCTCGATCAGTGGTCCTACGCGCCGGTCAACGATACGCCGAAGGTGGCTGCGCATATCCGCCGCGAATTGGGTCTGGAAGACTGATCGCGCGCGAGCCTCAGCCCGCGTAAGGATCGGGCATGCCCGCGCGCTTCTTGAAGCGCTTGTGGGTCCAGAAGTACTGGCCCGGGGCGTCCATCACGGCTTCTTCGATGATGTGGTTGATGCGCAGGGTGTCGGCGTAGGCGTCCTCGGTAGGGAAGTCTTCCACCGGGGGGTGGATGGTCACGACATAGTGGCCGTCGTCCCGGCGGTAGCCGAAGAAGGGCAGGACCGGGGCGCCGCTGACCCGGGCGATGCGATGGGTGGCCGTTTGCGTGTTGGCGGGTTCGCCGAAGAACGGGACCAGTTCGGTCTGGCGCCCGCTGGTGGCCTGGTCGGGCGCGTACCACACGGGCATGTTGTTGCGCAGGGTGCGCAGCAGGCCCTTCACGTCGTCGCGGGCGATCACGCCCGCCGTGTGTCGGTCGCGGTTGACCTTGAACAGGTAATTGATCAGCGGGCGCTCGCTGGGCCGGTACATCGCGGCAAAGTCCCGGTGCAGGCCCAGCAGGCGCCCGCAGAGCTCGAGTGTGGTGAAATGGGCGCTGACCAGCAGGGCCCCTTTGCCCTGCTCCAGTGCCCTGTCCAGATGTTCCAGCCCGTGGATTGTGTAATGTCCCTTGAGTTGCGTGTCGCGTCCCCACCAGGCCATGGCCATCTCGAGGATCCCCATTCCGGCCGCCTCGAAGTGCTCGTGCAGCCACTGTTCGCGCTGCTCGGTGGACTGGTCGGGAAAGCACAGTTCGAGGTTGGTGCGGGCGATCGCACGACGCTCGCGGCCGAAGCGGTAGAACAGTCGCCCGATGCCGCGGCCGAGTGCCTGCTGCCAGCGGATGGGCAGCTGGATGACCAGCCGTGCCAGGCCGATGACCGCCCACATGGGCCAGGTGGTGGGACCGCGGGGTGGGCGTTCGGTCGCGCTCGATGGTTCGGGCCGTGCCGTCACGGATCGGAGTCTCCCTGCGAATGACCCGCGTAGTCTACACGGCGCTGCTTGCGTTGCTGACCCCCTTGTTGCTGATCCGCCACGGCTTGCGCAGCCGTCGGGCTTCGGTGCGTGTCCGGCTGGGCGAGGTCATGGGCTGGGCGCGCGCGCCGGAGCCGGCCGAGATCTGGATTCATGCGGTATCGGTCGGCGAGGTGCTGGCGGCGGAAGCCCTGATTCGCCGGCTGCTGGACGCCGGCCCGCGGCGCATTCTGGTGACGACCACGACGCCGACCGGTGCCGCCATGCTGACGGAGCGGCTCGGCGGTCAGGTCATGCATCGTTTCCTGCCACTGGACCTGCCCTGGCTGCAGCGCCGATTCCTGCGTGCCGTGCGACCGCGCGCCATCGTGGTCATGGAGACCGAGATCTGGCCGAACATGCTGGCGGAGGCGCGGCGTGCCGCGGTGCCGGTCGTGCTGGCGAACGCCCGGATGTCCGGACGTTCGGCCCGACGCTATGCCCGGATCCCGCGGCTGATCGCGCCGGCCATGAGCGGATTTGACTGGATTGCCTGTCGCAATGCGCTGGACCGGGAGCGCTTCGTCGCCCTTGGGGCCGTGCCCGATCGCGTGACGGTCAATGGCGATATCAAGTTCGACATCCACATCGAGGAGGACGATCGCCAGGAGGTCCGGTCTCTGCGTCCGGTGGTTGACGGGCGCCCGGTGGTGATTCTCGCCAGTACCCATGCCGACGAAGAGGCCCAATTGCTGCCGGGGCTGCACGCCTTGCGCGCTGAGTATCCACGCCTTCTGGTGATCGTGGCACCACGCCATCCGCAGCGGTTTCCCGAAGTGGCAGACCTGCTGGAACGTTCCGGGCAAAGCTTCGTTCGCCGCAGCGAAGGGGTGCCGGACGCCGCCACGCATTACTGGCTGCTGGACACGCTGGGAGAGTTGAAACGTTTCTTTGGTCTGGCCGATGTCGCCTTTGTTGGGGGTTCACTGGTCTCCGTTGGCGGCCACAACCCGCTGGAGGCCGCATTGTGGAATTGTCCGGTCGTCATGGGGCCGCATGTCGACAACTTTGAACTTCTGGTGGAACGCATGGAGGCCGCGGATCTGCTATGGCGTTCAAGGAATGCCGAGGAGGCGGTCGCGCGGATGGCTGCGTGGCTGGGGGAGGATGAGTCCCGACGCGAGATTATCCGGCAGCGCGCAGCCGCTTTTATTGCAGAGAATCAGGGTGCAACGGCGCGTTTACTGGAGTATCTGAACCGACATTCCTTCCCGGGATGATGACGGCGGGGTGCCGGGTTTTCATATGATCCCGGCGCGCCCGGATGCGTGTGCTTGATCGGGGGTGCGCGCGGTATCAGCTGCAACCGCTGCCGGAGCGTCGCAGCCACTGGCCGCATTGGCGGCATTGGTACCGATAGCCGCGCTTGCTAATGAGAAAGTGTCGGCGAGCGCTCAGGGGCTGGGGACCGCATCCGCATACATAGTCGTACTGGCGCATCGTGCGAGTGGTCAGCGCCGTCGCATGCGTGACACTCGGATTGGGGAAACCCAGCGCCCGCATCAGCCCTTTCCATTCGGGGCCATGGGGCCGAACCCTTCGTGTGCCGTGGGCGCGGTAGACCAGCGAGTGGGCCACCTCGTGCGCCACCGTTTCGGGAAAATGCTGATCCCATTCCAGGCTGAAGGCTTCCGGATTGAAGCGCAGGGTTTCCGCATTCTTTCTCAGGCGCCATTGCCCGGCTGCCCGGCCTTTCAGATCAAATCGAATGGCCGGGAGGTCTTTGTCCGGTGTGCCTTCGATCAAATGATACAGCCGTGCCACCTCGTCACATATCTGCTTTCTCTTTTGAGGAGAAAGAGTGCGAGCGGACGCTTGTATTTCCTGCGCATTCTTATAATCTTTCTGGCATCGTTCCATGGGTTCGTATTATTCTGCCGTGGCCAAGGGAAACACTGGTTAATGTACACGCTCACGCTCGAGTCGCTTTTGTGTGCGAACAAGGCGCGGTGACTGCCGTGCAGTCATTCTGCACAAGGGAGCCGCAACGCCGTTCACGCACAAAAGCGGCCGAGCCCCTTCGGGGTTGGCACCCCAGGTTCCCCAATCCTGCGTTGCCGCCCTTGCCGGTAGAACCACTACCGGCTGCACACCGCGCCTTGGCTCGGAAAACCTGGGGAGCCAACGTGAGCGTGTACATTAACCAGTGTTTCCCTAGTTTTAGAGAATGGGGCGGGGTTATGAACCCCCTGTGGCCCAGACCTGTCATTGAATCGATTTTCAGAATCCGGGAGTGTTGCATGAGCATGGATAACAAGAAGGCCTCCGATCTTTCAGCCGAAGAACTCTACGCCCTCGCGCGCCAGCGGGAAAAGGAAGAGGCCGAGCGCAAGGAGGCCGAGCGCCGCCAGAAGCGCGAGAAGCTGATGGAAAAGCGCAAGGAGATGCTGGCGCGCCACCGCAAGGAGCTCAACGAGCTGGAGCGCCAGATCCGCGAACTGGGCGGCCGTGTGGGCCGAGCCGCCAGCACCGGCGGTGGTCGTCGCGGGCGGCGCGCCGGAGGCGAGTCGATCAGCCAGAAGCTGTGCGAGATTGTCGCGAAAAAGCCGGAGATGGGTATCAAGGAGATCAAGGCCGAGGCCGAGAAGATCGGTCTGGATACCAAGAACATCAGCCAGACCCTGGCCTACCTGAAGCGCCAGGGCCGGCTGACCTCGCCGCGTCGCGGGATCTACAAGGCGGCCTGACCGCCCCGCAGATCCGCCCGTTCGATGCTCACGGGCGGATCTGCAAGCCCTCCTCCGTACGTGCCAGTTCGCCATCGCCCGCAAACCAGCGGGCGATGGTCTTTCCGGCGATCTCGTGGCGCCAGCCGCTGCCCAGGCGGCCGGTTGTGCCGTCCCCCTTCAGCAACTCGATGACATCCTTGCGCTGGGCGATCGCGGCGGCGGTGATCTGGTTGCGCCGCGCGCATTCGCGCAGCAGGGCCATGCCGATGTCGGCCAGGACCTCCTCGGCCTCGGTAAGCTTCGCCTTCTCCGGGAGCTGTGGCCATTCCTCGCGCGGCAGGGCCTGGCCCTCGCGGATCGCCTCCAGCAGTTCTTCCTGACGCGGCGGCTTCATGCCGTCGGGAAAGCCCCGCAGCTGGTGCAGGGCCGCGGTGTCCTGAGGGGTGCGCCGGGCGATGTCGATCAGGATATCGTCGGCCAGGATCCAGCGTCGCGGGCGATCACTCGCCTGTGCCGCGCGTTCGCGCCAGGCCGCCACGGTCTTCAGCACGCCGCGCTCGCGCGGCTTGAGCCGCTTGACGCCGGAGACGCGCTGCCAGGCACCGTCGGGATCCGGTTCGTACAGGGCGGGGTTGCTCAGCGCCTCCATCTCCGGGCGCAGCCAGTGCATGCGATCGTGGCTCTCCAGTTCATGCAGCAGGCGCATGAACACCGTGGCCAGAAAGCGCACGTCGTCCGCGGCGTAGCGGATCTGCTGCTCGCTCAGCGGGCGGCGTGACCAGTCGGTGCGGGTCTGGCTCTTGTCGAGGTCGCGGTCGAGGATTGCCTTGACCAGGTTGGCATAGCCGATCTGCTCGCCGTAGCCGAGCATGCTGGCGGCGATCTGGGTATCGAATACCGGGGCGGGGACGCGCCCGAGCTCGCGATACAGGACCTCGAGATCCTGTGATGCCGAATGGAAGACCTTGGTCACGCCGGCATCGAACAGCAGGGGCTCAAGCAGGCCCATATCCAGCCGCAGCGGGTCGACACAGGCGATCTGGTCGAGGGTGGCCAGCTGGATCAGGCACAGGCGCGGGTAGTAGGTCTTCTCGCGCATGAACTCGGTGTCCAGCGCGATCCAGTCGGTCCCGGCAATGGTGTCGAGAAAGCCCTGCAGGGCCTCCGGGGTCTCGATCAGGCCATGATCATGCATCGTGCGATTTCTGGCTGGCCTCGAATGCCGCCTTCTGTTCGGGGGTCGCTTCTTTCTGGTAGCGCGCCTTCCATTCGCTGTAGGGCATGCCGTAGACGATCTCGCGCGCCCCTTCGTAGTCGATCGACTCGCCGCGTTCCTCGGCGGCGGCCACGTACCATTTGGACAGGCAGTTGCGGCAGAAGCCGGCCAGGTTCATCAAGTCGATGTTCTGCACGTCCTTGCGCTCGTCCAGATGCTGCAGCAGGCGGCGGAATACGGCGGCCTCGATCTCGGTTTGCTTGTTCGTGTCCATGGCAGGGCTCCTTGTTTCGGGTTGGCGGGGCACAGTATGCGTGACCGTTCACGCTGCTTCGAGCCGGGCGCGGGTATGTGCACGAATCGGCGTCTCCCTCAGGTCAGGTGCAGGAGCCAGCGCCGGCGCACGTCGCGCAGCAGGAAAAAGATCAGCGGCCAGAGCAAGGCGCTGGTGATCACCGGGGCCCAGTACGTAATCCGGTCCGGTGGAAAACCGGTAATCCCCTGGGGCCACAGGGCCAGCAGCTTGTACAGGGCGATCAGGATCGCGACCACCATCATCTGCTGCCAGACCGGGTACACCCGCAGGCGCGGATGGATCTGTAGCACGATGTAGATGATCACCGCCAGGGCGATGGCATTCTGCCCCAGCAGTTGCCCCATCAGGGTATCCAGCAGCAAGCCGGCGACAAAGGCGGTCAGGATGCCCACGCGGGTCGGAAACGCCATGGCCCAGTAGATCAGGACCAGTGCCAGCCACTCCGGCCGCGCGGGGCGCAGGGTCTCGGGGATTGGCACGATGGCCAGGGCCAGGGCCGCCAGCAGGGTCAGCGCCACCGGCCAGGGGATGCCGATGGCGCGGGTCATGGCGTTGCCGGCGCGTTGTCGTCCGGCTCGGGTTCCGGCGTGAATGCGCCCGGCCTTGCCTCCGCATCCTCATCCAGTTCAAGGGGGGCGATGCCCGGCATGATGCCCTCGGTCCACAGCAGCAGGACCTCGCGGGAACGGTCCAGCGCCGCCAGCGGCTCGGCCTGGATGCTCAGAAAGGGCTGGCCCTGCGGGCGCTCGACGGAGGTGACCCGGGCGACTGGATAGTCGGCCGGGAAACGGCCGCCCAGCCCGGAGGTCAGCAGCAGGTCGCCGGGTTCGACGTCTTCCTGCAGCGGGACGTGGCGCATCTCGAGGCGCTGCGGGTTGCCGGTCCCGACCACCAGCCCCCGCAGGCCCGTGCGCGCGCTGAGCACCGGCAGGGCATGGCTGGGATCGGAGATCAGCAGGGCCACGGAACTGGTCAGGCGGGTGGACAGGACCTGCCCGATCACGCCGTCGGCATTGATGACCGGCTGGCCCGCGTAGACGTCGTCCGCGCGCCCCTTGTTGAGCACGATCTGCTGGCGGAAGGGGTCCAGGTCCACGGCCAGCAGCTTGGCGATCTCGACGCGTTCCTCGGCCTGCTGCGCGGTATTGAGCAGGGCCCGCAGGCGGTCGTTCTCCTGCTGCAGGGCCTCGAAACGCAGCTGGCGGGCGCGCAGTTCCGCGTTCTCGCTGCGCAGGATGCGGTTCTCGGTGATCAGGTCCTCGCGGCGGGTGAACGACTCGAACACCCGGCTGACCGCACGGACCGGTGTGTCCACTGCGACTTGCAGCGGGTAGGTCACGGTGGCCAGGGTGCTGCGGACAAACTGCAGTTCATTGACGCGGTGGTCCAGCGCCATCAGCGCCAGGCCCAGCAGGATGACCGCGAGCAGGCGCAGAGTGGGCGAGACACCCAGTCTGAACAGCGGCTTGCTGATGGCGTGACCTCCGGTTGCGGATCGCGTCGACGAGGCAGGGTTGCGGAGTGTTGTACCCGCGATCCTGCCGACCAGTTGCGGTCCGGAGTGTAACCCGAGTCACCGGCCGCGGGAGAGCCGGGGCCCCGTGGCCGGAGTGGGGGTTATTCCATTGCCAGGAAGTCGACCCGCTTTTCGTCGAGCATCTCGAGCACGCGGCCGCCGCCGCGGGCGACGCAGGTCAGCGGGTCGTCGGCGATGACCACCGGAATGCCGGTTTCCTCCATCAGCAGGCGGTCCAGCTGCTGCAGCAGGGCGGAGCCGCCGGTCAGCACGATGCCGCGCTCGGCAACGTCCGCGCCCAGTTCCGGCGGGGTCTGCTCCAGCGCGGTACGCACGGCGGAGACGATGCCGTACAGCGGGTCCTGCAGGGCCTCGAGGATCTCGTTGGAGTTCAGCGTGAAGGAACGCGGCACGCCCTCGGCCAGGTTGCGGCCCTTGACCTCGATCTCCAGCAGTTCCTTGCCCGGGTAGGCGGAGCCCACCGCGTGCTTGATGCGTTCGGCCGTGGCCTCGCCGATCAGCACGCCGTAGTTGCGGCGCACATAGGCCATGATGGCCTCGTCGAAGGTGTCACCGCCGATGCGCACGGATTCGGAGTAGACGATGCCGTTCATCGACAGCACCGCGACTTCGGAGGTGCCGCCGCCGATGTCCAGCACCATCGAACCGACCGCTTCGTCCAGCGGGATGCCGGCGCCAATGGCCGCGGCCACCGGTTCCTGCAACAGGTAAACCTTGCGCGCCCCGGCGCCGAAGGCCGATTCGCGGATCGCGCGGCGTTCCACCTGGGTGGCCCCGCAGGGCACGCAGACCAGCACGCGCGGGCTGGGCCGGAAGATCCGGCGTTCGTGCACCTTCTTGATGAAGTACTGCAGCATCTTCTCAGTGGTGGTGAAGTCGGCGATCACGCCGTCCTTCATCGGGCGCACCGTTACCACGTGCTCCGGCGTGCGGCCGAGCATCTTCTTCGCCTCGATCCCCACGGCCTCGATGGAGCGCGGGCCGCCCGGGCCGCGGTCCTGACGAATGGCGACCACGGAGGGTTCGTTCAGGACGATGCCCTGGCCGCGCATATAGATAAGGGTGTTGGCGGTGCCGAGATCGATGGAGATGTCGTTGGAGAACAACCCCAGGAGGCGTTTGAACATGAAGAAGAAACCTGCTTGAGTGGGCGGGCGGGAAAGCCGTCGACTCTAGCAAGCGCCCGGGGTTTGGGCAACAACGGCTTTGTGGTAAGTTTGCGCTCCGTTTTGCCCTCAGGGGAACACTGATTAATGAACACGCTCGCGTTGGCACCCCAGGTTTTCCGAGACCAGGCGCGGCGCGCAGCGGGTAGTGGTTCTACCCGCAAGCGGCGCAACGCCGGATCGGGGAACCTGGGGTGCCAACCCCGAGGGGCTCGGCCGCCCGTTGTTGTCGAAAACGGGCGCGGGAACGGCGTTGCGGTTCCCTTGTGCAGAATGACTGCACGGCAGTCGCCGCGCCTTGTTCGCACACAAAAGCGACTCGAGCGCGAGCGTGTTCATTGATCAGTGTTCCCCTAAAATCTGAACGCAACAGGACCCTTCCCGCCATGTCCGTCGATACCTCCGAAGTCCGGCGCATCGCCCATCTCTCCCGTCTGGCCATGAACGACGATCAGGCCCGGGATTTCGCGGGAGGGCTGAGCGATATCTTTGCCTTTGTCGAACAACTGGATGGGGCGGCCATCGAGGGTGTCGAGCCGATGGCCCACCCGCTGGACGCCGAGCAGCGCCTGCGCCCGGACGCGGTCACCGAGCCGGACCGGCGCGAGGCCTACCAGGCGATCGCCCCGGCCGTCGAGGGCGGGCTGTACCTTGTCCCGCGCGTGATCGAGTGATCCCCCGCGCGTGATCCACGTTGTCGCCGTTCTGTTGAATCCGTCACGCTTCTAGCCAGCAAGAGTCCCCGAAACCATGGCCCAGGAAACCCTGTCCGGCTGGGTGCGCAAGCTCCAGGCCCGCGAGATCAGTTCGCGCGAACTGACCCAGCTGTATCTGGACCGGATCGAGCGCCTCGATCCGCAACTGAACAGCTTTATCACCGTGACCGCCGAGCAGGCGCTGGCGCAGGCCGACGCCGCCGACGCGCGTCTGGCCCAGGGCGAGCAAGCGCCGTTGCTGGGTGTTCCGATCGCGCAGAAGGACATCTTCTGCACCGAGGGCGTGCGCACCTCCTGCGGCTCGCGCATGCTGGATCCGTTCGTCTCGCCCTATAACGCCACCGTGGTTGAGCGCATGAACGCCGCCGGGGCGGTGATGCTGGGCAAGACCAACATGGACGAGTTCGCGATGGGCTCCTCCAACGAGACCAGTTTCTACGGGCCCGTGCGCAATCCCTGGGATACCGAGAGGGTCCCGGGTGGCTCCTCCGGTGGCTCCGCCGCCGCGGTGGGCGCGCGCCTGGTGCCGGGGGCCACCGGCACCGACACCGGCGGCTCGATCCGCCAGCCGGCCGCGTTCTGCGGCATTACCGGGCTCAAGCCGACCTACGGCCGCGTCTCGCGCTACGGGATGATCGCCTTCGCCTCCAGTCTCGACCAGGGCGGGCCGATGGCCGCGACCGCCGAGGACTGCGGCCGGATGCTGAACGCGATGGCGGGCTTCGACGAGCGCGACTCCACCAGCGTCGAACGCCCGGCCGAGGACTTCACCGCCGGTCTGAACCAGGACCTCAAGGGCCTGCGCATCGGGCTGCCGACCGAGTTCTTCGGCGAGGCGGGCCTCGACGAGCGCGTGCGCGGCGTAATCGACGCGGCCATCGAGGTGCTCAAGGGCCGCGGTGCCGAGGTGCGCGAGGTCGGTCTGCCCAACAGCCACCTGTCGGTGCCGGCCTACTACGTGGTCGCCCCGGCGGAGTGTTCCTCCAACCTCGCGCGTTTCGACGGCGTGCGCTATGGCTATCGCTGCGAGAACCCCGAGGACCTGATGGACCTCTACACCCGCTCGCGCGGGGAGGGCTTCGGCGACGAGGTGAAGCGCCGCATCATGGTCGGCACCTACGTGCTGTCCGCCGGCTACTACGACGCCTACTACCTGAAGGCGCAGAAGGTCCGCCGTATCATCGCCGATGACTTCCGCCGCGCGTTTGCGGACGTGGACGTGCTGCTGGCCCCGACCACCCCGGAGCTGCCGTTCGCACTTGGTGCCAAGGCCGATCCGGTCAGCATGTACCTGTCGGACATCTACACCATCGCCGCGAACCTCGCCGGGCTGCCGGCGATGTCCCTGCCGGCCGGCGAGATCGACGGCCTGCCGGTGGGGCTGCAGCTGATCGGCAACTACTTCGACGAGGCGCGCCTGCTCGGCGTCGCCCACCAGTATCAGCAAGAGACCGACTGGCACACGCGTGTGCCGGCGGCCTTCGCCTGAGGATCGCCGCATGGAATGGGAAACCGTCATCGGGCTGGAGATTCATGCCCAGCTCAATACCGTCTCCAAGATTTTCTCCGGGGCGCCCACCGCCTACGGCGCCGAGCCCAACCGCCAGGCCTGCCCGGTGGATCTGGGCATGCCGGGCGTGCTGCCGGTGCTGAACCAGGGCGCGGTCGAACGGGCCGTGATGCTGGGGCTCGCGATCAACGCCGAGATCACCCCGCGCTCGGTGTTCGCGCGCAAGAACTACTTTTATCCGGATCTCCCCAAGGGCTACCAGATCTCGCAGTTCGAGCTGCCGATCGTGGGCCTGGGGCACCTGGATATCGAGCTGGAAGACGGCACGACCAAGCGCATCGGGGTGACCCGCGCGCACCTCGAGGAGGACGCCGGCAAGAGCCTGCACGAGGGCTTCGAGGCGATGACCGGTATCGACCTCAACCGCGCCGGTACCCCGCTGATCGAGATCGTCTCCGAGCCGGAGCTGCGCTCCGCGAAGGAAGCCGTCGCCTACATGAAGAAGCTGCACTCGCTGGTGCGCTATCTCGATATCTGCGACGGCAACATGCAGGAAGGCAGCTTCCGCTGTGACGCGAACGTCTCGATCCGACCGAAGGGACAGACCGAGTTCGGTACCCGCGCGGAACTGAAGAATCTGAACTCCTTCCGCTTCGTCGAGCGCGCGATCAACTTCGAGGTCGAACGCCAGATCGACGTGATCGAGAGTGGCGGCACGGTGGTCCAGGAGACCCGCCTATACGACCCGGACCGCGACGAGACGCGTTCCATGCGCAGCAAGGAAGAGGCCAACGACTACCGCTACTTCCCCGATCCGGATCTGCTGCCACTGGTCGTGGACAGCGCCTTCATCGAGACCGTGCGCGAAAAGCTCCCGGAGCTGCCGGACGCCAAGCGCGCGCGCTTCGTCGAGCAGTACGGCCTGTCGGACTACGACGCCGGCGTGCTGACCGCGACCCGCGAGATGGGCGACTTCTACGAGGCCGTGGCCGCCGGCTGCGATGCACCCAAGCTGGCCGCCAACTGGGTGATGGGCGAATTCTCCGCCGCGCTCAACCGCTCCGAGGTGGAACTGGGGGAGGCCCCGGTCAACGCCGACGGCCTGGCCGGACTGATCGCGCGCATCCAGGACGAGACCATCTCCGGCAAGATCGCCAAGGAGGTCTTCGAGGCGATGTGGAACGGCGAGGGCGACGCCGACGCGGTGATCGAGGCCAAGGGCCTCAAGCAGATCACCGACACCGGCGCGATCGACGCCATCATCGACGAGGTCATGGCCAACAACCCGCAGCAGCTCGAGCAGTACCGCGGCGGCAAGGACAAGCTGTTCGGCTTCTTCGTCGGCCAGGTGATGAAGGCCACCCAGGGCAAGGCCAACCCGGCCCAGGTCAACGAGCGCCTGAAGGCGAAGCTGGACGGTTGATGCGCGGACCGCGATCCCATGCGTGAGGCCGACACCCTGCATCGCTTCATGCTGGAGGAGGCCGGGGTGCGTGGTGAATGGGTGCACCTCGACGCCGCCTGGCAGGCCCTGCTGCAGCGCCACGAGTACCCGCCCTTGGTGCGCGATCTGCTGGGCCAGGCCTATGCGGCCGTGGCCCTGACCGCGGCCACGCTCAAGTTCAATGGCTCGTTGATCCTGCAGGTGACCGGTCCCGGCCCCGTGCACATGATCGTGGCCCAGGCCGATGGCCAGGGCCGGCTGCGCGGGCTCGCCCGCTTTCGCGAGACGCCGCCCGAGGGCGCCACACTGGCCGAGTGCGCCGGAGAGGACGCGCGGCTGATGCTGACGCTGGACCCCGGCGACGGTGGCGAGCGCTACCAGGGTGTGGTCGAGCTGGAGGGCGAGACCCTCGCGGATGCCATGAATGTCTACTTCGAGCGTTCGGAGCAGCTGCCGACCCGGCTGTGGCTGGCCAGCGGGTCGGAGTCCGCGGCCGGCATGCTGTTGCAGGCGCTCCCGGGCGAGGGCGGCGATGCGGTCACGCGGGACTCGGAGGCATGGAACCGCGCGACGATCCTGGCCGAGACCACCACCGCCGAGGAGTTGCTGGAGCTGGATGCCGGCACGCTGCTGGGCCGGCTGTTCGCCGAAGAGCGCGTGCGCCTGTTCGACGGCACGGGCGTCAGTTTTCACTGCCCGTGTTCCCGCGAGCGTATCGGCGAGACCCTGCGCAGCCTCGGCCGTGACGAGATCCGCGGCATCATCGAGGAGCAGGGCGCGGTGGATGTGACCTGCGAATTCTGCAACGCCCACTACCACTTCGACCCGGTCGATGCCGAGGCCCTCTGCGCCGCCGAGGGTACCCAGCCCCCGACCCCGGACACCCGTCAGTAGTCAGCCCTTTGCGGCCCTCCCGCCGCACCCTCTCGTTAGCCCGCCGTGACCCCCGGTCGCCGGCCGGGCGCGGGCCGAGCCCCCGAGCGCCCGTGGTCTTGCTATAGAAGCAGGACTGATCTAGCAGCGTTCGCAGACGGGGGCGCAATGTATTCCCGGCATACCGAAATCCCGACCCTGGATGTCCGCCCCGGCTGGCTGGTGGAGGCGCGTTACTTCAACCAGGTGCGGCGTGCCCTGGCCCGTCTGGGGCCGGAGGTGCGCCTGTCGCCGCCGGGGCTGAAGCATCTCGACCTGATCCTCCAGCGCGATGCGTGGATTGTGGTCGACCGGGTGCTGAACGATATGCCGGTGGTCGCCTGGACCGCCTTTCACTCCCGGGGGCGGCGCAGCCTGCATCGCCCAGTGGCCTGCGAACTGCTGCTGTTCCACGCCATGGCCAGCATGGTGATGAACCGCACCCTGTCGGCGATGGAGCCGGAGCTCGCGGCCGCACTGGCCGAGGCCGGGCCGCCGGCGGCCTCCGGCAAGGTCCTGCCGTTTAATCCGCGCTCCTGCGCCTGAATCGGGGTTGCCCCGGGTTCAGGACGGGGCGTGGCGGTGGCCACACGCGGGGCAGCCGGGGTCGCGCCGCAGGCGAATCTCCCGGAACTGCATGGCCAGTCCGTCGAGGATCAGCAGCCGGCCGCTCAGGGTCGGCAGGCCCATCAGCAGCTTCAGCGCCTCGGTGGCCTGCAGGCTGCCGACCACGCCGGGCAGACTGGCCAGCACCCCGTTTGCGGCGCAGGTGTCCTCGTCGCCGCCCCCTTCGCCGTAGAGACAGTGGTAGCAGGCCGCCTCGGGATCGCGGTAGTCGAAGGTGGTCAGCTGCCCCTCGAAACGGATCACGGCGCCGGAGACCAGTGGCGTGCCGGCTGCCAGCGCGGCCCGGTTGATGGCCCCGCGGGCGGCGAAGTTGTCCGTGCCGTCCAGGACCGCGTCGGCGTCGGCGAACAGCCGGCGCATGGCCGCGTCGTCGAGACGTTCGGCGCGCGCCTCCACCCGGCAGGCGGGGTTCATCGCGGCGATGCGGTCGGTCGCCGAGGCGACCTTGTCGCGGCCGATGTCGGCATCGGTATGCAGGATCTGGCGCTGCAGGTTGGTCACCTCGACGTGGTCCGGGTCCACAAGGGTCAGGCGGCCCACGCCGGCTGCGGCCAGGTAGGCGGCGACCGGAGAGCCCAGTCCGCCCAGTCCCATGATCACCGCATGCGCCTGCCGCAGGGCCTCCTGACCCTCCACCCCCACGCCGGGGAGCATGATCTGGCGGCTGTACCGCAGGAGCTGGTCGTCATCCATGGAGCAGGTCTCCGGAGAAAGGCCGAAATTGTAACCGGCGTCACGCTCGCCGGCGGCCTCAGTTGGGTACCGTTCAGGAACGCGGAATAGGCTGAATCCTGGCAATCCTGCCACAACCACGGGTCGGTCGACGCTCCTGAGGAACGCGCGGACGACCCGAATGGAAGGAGGGATCACTCATGAAGCGACTCACGATTCTGGTACCTGCGGCATTGCTGGCGCTTGCCCTGGCCGCCCCCACCCACGCGGCCCAGCCGGTCACCGGCGCGCTGCCGGCGGTGGCCGGCGCCAGCTTCGATGCCGCCGCGCTGCAGCCTGTGCGGCATGGACATTCTCGGGGGCACAAGCACTACCGCGGCCACCCGGGTGCCCACGGCCACAAGCAGGCCAAGCGCGCGAAACAGCGCGGCCGCGGCCATCACAAGCGCTCGCGCAGCTACGAGCATCATCACTACCACTACTATGACAACCGCTCGAGCCGCTACCGCCACCGTTCTTCGCCCAGCGGCTCGGTCAACCTGCACCTGCGCCTGCCGCTCTGATCCGGACGCGCCCCCGACGCACTGCGAGCCCCGGCTTATGGCCGGGGCTTTTTTGTGATGGTTGCAAGCGCCAACTGATTCAGCGGTCGCCCCGGGTCAGTGCATCCCCAGCGTGGTCCGTTCGTGGCCGGCGGGGTCCCTCAAGGTCCGGATCGCCCGGTAGCCCGCCTGTTGCAGGCGGTCCCGCACGGCCGGGCCCTGATCGAAGCCGTGTTCCAGCAGCAGCCATCCGCCGCGATTCAGGTGGGGCCGGGCGGTATCGATCACCCGGTACAGGTCGGCCAGGCCATGGGCGTCCGCCGCCAGGGCCGAGCGCGGTTCGAAGCGCAGGTCGCCACGGGTCAGGTGCGGATCATCCGGGTCGATGTACGGCGGGTTGCAGGTGATGATGTCCAGCCCTGCCGTTGGCGTCAGCGCGTCCAGCCAGTCGCCCTGCCACAGCCCGACCGGCAGCCCCAGGTCGCGCGCGTTGGTCTGCGCCTGTTGCAGCGCCGCATGACTGCGGTCGCTGGCGAAGGCCCGGATGCGCGGGCGTTCGCTTTTCAGTGCCAGGATGATGGTACCGGGGCCGGTGCCGAGGTCCAGCACCCAGGGGGTGTCGGTTGCGAGCGTGTCGATGGCCAGGAGGGCCTGTTCCACCAGCAGCTCGGTTTCGGGGCGCGGGATCAGGCAGGCGGGGGAGACGCCCAGGTCCAGTGTCCAGAAGCTGCGTCGGCCGAGGATGTGGGCCATCGGTTCGCCGGCGCAGCGGCGCTGGCAGAGCGTGTCGGCGCGGGCGGCCTGTTCGGGCGTGGCGGGGTCGGTGCCGTGGGCGATCAGCTGCGCGGTGTCCAGGCCGGTGGCGGCGCCCAGCAGCATGCGGGCCTCGAGTCCGGGCGCCTCGATCCCGGCGGCCTCCAGGCGGGCACGCAGGTCCCGCAGCAGGCTGTCCAGCGTGGCCGGGGTTTCCATTACGTTTCGGAGAGGGTGGCGAGCTGCTCGGCCTGGTATTCGTGGATCAGCGGGTCGATGACCGGGTCGAGATCACCGGCCATCACCTGTTCCAGCTTGTACAGGGTCAGGTTGATGCGGTGGTCGGTTACGCGGCCCTGCGGGAAGTTGTAGGTGCGGATGCGCTCGGAGCGGTCGCCGCTGCCGACCAGGCCCTTGCGTTCCGCGCTCTGCGCGGCGGCCTGGGCCTCGCGTTCGGCCTCGAACATGCGCGCGGCCAGGTAGGTCATGGCCTTGGCGCGGTTCTTGTGCTGCGAGCGTTCTTCCTGGCACTCGACCACGATGCCGGTGGGCAGGTGGGTCAGGCGCACCGCGGAGTCGGTCTTGTTGACGTGCTGGCCCCCGGCGCCGGAGGCGCGGAAGGTGTCCACGCGCAGGTCGGCCGGGTTGATCTCCGGCATCTCGACCTCCTCCAGTTCCGGCAGGATGGCGACGGTCGCGGCGGAGGTGTGGATGCGGCCCTGGGATTCGGTCTCGGGGACGCGCTGCACGCGATGGGCGCCGGATTCGAACTTGAGTCGCGAGTAGGCGCCCTGACCGGCCAGGCGCCCGATCACCTCGCGGTAGCCGCCATGTTCGCCTTCGCTGGCGCTGAGGATCTCCAGCTTCCAGTTCTTCTGCTCGGCGTAGCGGGTGTACATGCGCAGCAGGTCGCCGGCGAACAGCGCGGCCTCGTCACCGCCGGTGCCGGCGCGGATCTCGAGGAACACGTTGGCGTTGTCGTGCGGGTCCTTCGGGATCAGGTGGCGGTAGAGCTCGGCCTCCAGGGCCTCGGTCTGCTCGGTCAGGGCCTCGATCTCGGCCTCGGCCATCGCACGCAGTTCGGGGTCGTCCTCCGCGAGCATCGCGCGCGCCTCGTCCAGTGCGGCGTGGTTTTCGTGCCAGGCCTTCCAGGCCTCGGCGACCGGCTCCAGCTGGCTGTATTCCTGAGACAGACGACGCAGCTGGTCCGGGTCCTCGGCGGCATCCGGGGTGGCCAGCAGTTGCGCGATCTCGGCGTGGCGCTCGGCCAGGCCCTCGAGCTTGGTGCGGAACGAGGCCTTCACGAATGGGTGCCGGAGTCGGGATCGTTGCCGGGGTCGTCTTCCGGGGCCGGTAGCTGGAACAGGCGGTGCGCGGCCTCCAGCAGGCGGGCGTCGCCCTCGTGGGCCGCGGTGTTCAGCGATTTGCAGGGGGCGTGCATCAGCTTGTTGGTCAGGTTGTGCGCCAGGAGCTGCATCGCCTCCTCCGGCGACTTGCCGGCGCGCAGCATCGCCTCGGCCTTCGCCAGGGCTTCCGCCTTCACGCTGTCGGCGCGCTGGCGCAGCTGGCGGATGCTGTCCACCGAGTCGCGGGCCCGCAGCCAGCGCATGAATTCGCCGGCGCGCTGGGTGATGATCTCTTCGGCCTGTTCGGCCGCGGCCTGGCGCGAGGCCATGTTTTCGTCGATGACCTCCTGCAGGTCGTCGACGGTGTAGAGGTAGACGTCCTCGAGCTGGCCGACTTCGGGCTCGATGTCGCGCGGCACGGCGATGTCCACCATAAACATCGGCTTGTGGCGCCGCTTGCGCAGGGCGCGTTCCACCGCCCCCTTGCCCAGGATGGGCAGCGGCGCGGCGGTGGAGGAAATCACGATGTCGGCATCGGCCAGGCGGTCCGGGAGCTGGTCGAGGCTGATGGCCTCGGCGTCGAAACGCCCGGCCACCGCGCGGGCGCGCTCGACCGTGCGGTTGGCCACGATCACGTTGCCAATGCCGCCACCGGAGAGGTGCTGCAGGGCCAGTTCGATGGTCTCGCCGGCACCGATGACCAGCGCGGTCAGGGGCTTCAGGTCGCCGAAGATCTGGCGTGCCAGCGAGACCGCGGCGAAGGCGACTGAAACGGCGCTCTGGCCGATGGCGGTCTGGGTGCGTACGTCCTTGGCGGTGGCGAAGGCGTGCTGGAACAGCCGTTCCAGCGAGCGCCCCAGCGTGCCGGCGTCGTGGGCATGCTGGTAGGCGGTCTTCATCTGTCCCAGGATCTGCGGCTCGCCCAGGACCATGGAGTCCAGCCCGCTGGCCACGCGCAGGGTGTGGCGCACGGCGGAGCCGTCGTGGTGCAGATAGAGGTAGGGCTTCAGTTCGTCGCGGTCGATGCCGTGGTAGCCGCCGATCCAGTCGAGCACGCGCTGTTCGCTGTGGGGGTCGCCCTCGCGGAAGTAGACCTCGGTGCGGTTGCAGGTCGACAGGATCGCGGTTTCCGGCAGCAGCACGCCGGAGCGCAGCGAGTGCAGGGCCTCGCCGAGCTCGTGCTCGTTGACGGAAAGCCGTTCGCGAATGGCGACCGGTGCCGTCTTGTGATTGATCCCGAGAGTGAACAGCATGCTGGCGCGTATTGTGCCGGAAAACGCGGGCGCGTGGCCGAATTTCCCGATAGTGTACTGTGCTGTAGGCTTGCGTTGGATTGCGGCGGGGATGGAACCCCGCAGCTGCCTGGCCCGTCCCACCCGGTATGCCCGTGCTGATGCCGACTGGATACAAGATGATTCGAAGCCTGCTCGCGCTGACCGCCGTGCTTTCCCTGGCGGGCTGCGCGCACACCCAACTGGATGCCTCGGAACCGCCGGAGTCGGATCGCCCCGAGGTGCTCCCGCTGATGCAGACCGAGGATCCGGAGGCCGCGCTGATGTTCAGCGTGCTGGCCGCCGAGATCGCGGTGCGTTCCGGCGAGCATGCCGAGGCCGCGCGTTACTACGGGGCGGCGGCTCTGCTGAGCGACGACCCCGCCATTGCCGAACGCGCCACGCGCATCGCGCTGTTTGCGCGCGATCACGAGCAGGCCCAGCGGTCGGCTGACCGCTGGCTGCGGCTCGCGCCGGAGAGCATGGAGGCCAGCCAGGTCTCGACGGTGCTGCGGATTAATGCGGGGGATGCCGAACAGGCGGCCGAACAGCTGGATTCGCTGATGAATCGGGTGGTGGTGCAGGGTGGCGACCCCAACGCCACGCTGGGCGGCGTGATCGGCCAGGCCCAGGATCAGGCCGCCGCCCTGGAGACCATGCGGCTGCTCGCCGAGCGGCGCAGCGACGATGTCGGTGTCCACCGTGTACTGGCCGAGGCCGCGCTCCGCTTCGGCGAGCCGGGCGAGGAGGTGCTGGCGGTGACCGGGCCGGCCCGCGAGCGCTTCCCGGATTCGGTGCCGCTGCAGCTGCTGCATGCGCGGGCCCAGAGCGAGGCCGGGCAGGAGGACGCCGCAATCGAGACCCTGCGCGCGACGGTGGAGGCGCACCCGGAGAGCCGCGAGGCCCGGCTGGGCTATGCGCGCGTCCTGACCGAAATGGAGGATGACGCCTTCGCCCGCGAGGAGATGGATCGCCTGGTGGAGCTGGCGCCGGAGGATACCCAGCTCCTGCTGGCGCTGGCCCTGATGAACCTGGAGGCAGAGCAGCTGGGGCCGGCCCGGGATTACCTGGAGCGCCTGGACGCACTGGGGGAGCGCGAGAACGATGTCGCGTACTACCTCGGTCGGCTGCACGAGATGGCCGACGAGCCGGACGCCGCCCTGGCCGCCTATGGCCGCGTAGAGGGGGGTGATCACGCCGACGATGCGCGCCTGCGCAGTGCGCGCCTGACGCTCCGGCACGAGGGCCAGGAGGCGGCGCGTGACTTGTTTGCGCCGATGCAGCAGGGCGTGGACGACGATCTGGCCCGCCGCGCCTACCTGGCGGAGGCGAACGCACTGCGCGAGATCGGCGACTATGCCGAGGCACGCGCCCGGCTGAATCGCGGGCTGGTGCAGTTCCCCGGGGATACCCGGCTGCTGTACCTGCGGGGTCTGGTCCACGAGCGCGAGGACGACATCGCGGCCGCCGAGGCCGATTTCCGCACGATCCTCGAGTCCGATCCCGAGAACGTCGCGGCCCTGAACGCGCTGGGGTACACCCTGGCGGATCGCACCGAGCGGTATGACGAGGCCTATGACCTGATCCTGCGTGCCTACGAGCAGGAGCCGGACGATGCCGCCATCATCGACAGCTACGGCTGGGTGCTGTACCGCCTGGGCCGGCTGGAGGAGGCCGAGACGCAGCTTCGCCGGGCGTACTCGCTGTCGGACGACGGCGAGATCGCCAGCAATCTGGCCGTCGTCCTCTGGGAACGTGGTGCGCGCGACGAGGCGCGGGAGATCCTCGAGGCTGCGCTGGAGCGCGAGCCCGATCATGAACGCCTGCAGCGCGTACGCAACGACCTGATCGAATGATCCGGGCTGCGGGGATGCGGAAGCCCGGGGATCTTGCGGGCGGGGCGAGGCTGGCCGGTCTGCTGGTCGGCCTGGGTCTTCTGCTGGGTGGCTGTGCCGCGCCCCTGCCAGAGGCGGATACCTCGCCGGCCGCCGAGGCCGCTTTCGAGGCCCGCACCGCACAGCTGGAGGCGCTGGACAGCTGGCGACTGGTCGCGCGCCTGGGGCTGGCCTCCGGCGAGGAATACTGGTCCGCCCAGCTCAACTGGCGGGTGCAGGAAGGTCAGCACGTGCTGGACCTGTCCGGCCCGATGGGGCGCGGTGGTGGTCGGCTGACGCTGTCGGAGAACGGCCGCGCGCTGCTGGTGACCCGGTCCGGCGAGCGTTTCCAGGCGCAGGACCCGGATGCGCTCGTTGCGCGGGTCCTGGGCGAGTCGATCCCGGTCAGCGGCATGGTCTACTGGGTGCGTGGCCTGCTCCACCCCGAGGCCTCGTACCAGCTGGATATCGACGCGGACGGGCGGCCACTGGAGATCCACCAGTCCGGCTGGACCATCGAGTACAACGAGTTCGAGGAAATCGACGGCCTGGCGATGCCGGTCACCATGGTGCTGGAGCGCGAAGGGGTGGAATTGCGGGCCCGCATCGGTCGCTGGCAGCTTGGTGGTGATCCGTCATGACCGCTGCCGTCGCGGGCGGGGCCTTCGACACCACTTTTCCCGCGCCCGCCAAGATCAATCGATTCCTGCATATCACCGGCCGGCGGGCGGACGGCTATCACGAGCTGCAGACGGTGTTCCAGTTCCTCGGGCTGGAGGATCGCCTGCGCTTCGAGCCCCTGCCGGCGGGGCGCTTCGAGATGGCGGGCGCGGCCATCGACGGGGCCGACAACCTGTGCCTGCGCGCGGCCCGGCGCCTGGCCCGGGTGGCGAAGACCCCATTTGGCGTGCGTATCCATCTCGACAAGCGGATCCCGGTGGGCGGTGGCCTGGGGGGCGGCAGTTCCGATGCCGCCACCACGCTGGTGGCCTTGAATGCCCTGTTCGAGCTGGGGTGTGATGTCGAGCAGCTGGTGGGGATCGGCCTGGAGCTGGGTGCCGACGTACCGGTGTTCGTGGTCGGCCAGGCAGCCTGGGCCGAGGGTGTGGGCGAGCGGCTCACGGCCGTGGCCCCGGATACCGGCTGGATCCTGCTGATCGACCCCGGGGTTTCGGTCGCCACCGGGGCGATGTTCGGGTGTGCGGAATTGACACGCGACTGCCCCACCGAGACAATTTCGTCCGCCGTCGACGCCAGCCGGTTCGTCAACGTGTTCGAACCGGTGGTGCGGGCTCGTTATCCCGAGGTGGATCGGGCGCTGCACTGGCTGGCGGAGCAGACGCCGCGGGCGCGCCTGAGTGGGAGTGGCGGTTGCGTGTTCGGGGTGTTCCCCGACGAAGCGGCCGCTGGGGCGGCGCAGTCCGCGCAGCCGGCTCCGTGGCGCAGCTGGGTGACACCGCTGGTAAACGTGTCGCCCCTGCGGGCCTGGCTGCCGCCAGGCGGTGTCGAGACAGAATAAGTCCAGAGTTATTGGGCCGTAGCCAGGCGGTAAGGCAGCGGGTTTTGATCCCGCTAAGCGCCAGGTTCGACGCGAGCGGCGCAGCCGCGACCGACCGTCGCCGAAGGTGACGGCCCGTAAGGGTGGCGCGCAGCGCCATCATCCTGCCGGCCCGGATCGGCAACGCCGATCCGCGGGATGGACCGGGCACGATGCCGGCCAGGCAGTACAATAGAGTCCAGCGAGTTATTGGGCCGTAGCCAAGCGGTAAGGCAGCGGGTTTTGATCCCGCCATGCGCAGGTTCGAATCCTGCCGGCCCAGCCATACAACCTGATCCGCGCCGTTGGTACGGGTCATCAGCTACCAAGACCCCGGCCCAGCACCGGGGTCTATACTGGGGCCCGGGCGATATCGCAGCCCGCCCCACTCCATCCAGACCGGGACGAACCGTGGTCGACAAGAATCGCATGATGATCTTCGCGGGCAATGCGAACCCGCGTCTCGCCCAGGCCGTTGCCGAGCACCTGGGGCTGCCCATGGGCAAGGCCATCGTCGGACGTTTCAGTGATGGCGAGGTGCAGGTCGAGCTGCTGGAGAACGTCCGCGGTCGCGACGTGTTCCTGATCCAGCCGACCGGCCAGCCAACCAACGAGAACATCATGGAGCTGGTGATCATGGTGGATGCGCTGCGCCGCGCCTCGGCCGGCCGCATTACCACGGTGATCCCGTATTTCGGGTACGCGCGCCAGGATCGGCGCGTGCGCTCGGCGCGGGTGCCGATCTCGGCCAAGGTGGTCGCGAACATGATCGAGGCGGTCGGCGCGGACCGCGTGCTGACGATTGACGTGCACGCCGACCAGGTGCAGGGCTTCTTCAACGTCCCGGTAGACAACATCTATGCCTCGCCGGTCCTGCTGGGCGATGTCTGGCGGCATGTCTCGGGCGATCTGACCGTGGTGTCGCCGGATGTCGGCGGGGTGGTGCGCGCCCGCGCGATCGCCAAGCGGCTGGACGACGCCGACCTGGCGATCATCGACAAGCGCCGCCCGCGCGCGAACGAGTCGGAGGTGATGCACATCATCGGTGACGTGCGCGGCAAGTCCTGCATCATCATCGATGACCTGGTGGATACCGCCGGCACGCTGTGCCAGGCCGCAAAGGCCCTGAAAGAACACGGGGCGCACTCGGTGATGGCCTACGCCACGCACCCCGTGCTTTCTGGCGCGGCAATTGATAACATAAACGGTTCGGCGCTTGACGAGCTTGTGGTGACCGACACGCTGGCCCTGCAGCCCAACGCGCAGAGCTGCGACAAGATCCGGCAGTTGTCGGTGGCGGAGATGCTGGCCGAGACCATCCGCCGCATCAACCGCGAGGAATCCGTCAGTTCGCTGTTCATGGACTAGCGAGAGCGTCGGGCCGAAAACGATTTCGGGAGGTTCGCCTCCCTTCAGCGCCCCGCCTGGTCGCGGGCGGGGTGTGTTCAGGGCGCTTCGGGTGAAGCGCCTTTCATTTTGGAGACCGTAGCAATGAGCATGAGCTTTACCATTGAAGCCGAGAAGCGTGACGAACAGGGTTCGAGTGCGAGCCGCCGCCTGCGTCGCGCCGGCAAGCTGCCCGCCATCCTGTACGGGGCGGACAAGGACGCCGTGGCCATCACGCTGGATCACAACGCGATGGTCCATAACCTCAAGGAAGACGCGTTCTACTCGCACATCCTCAGCGTGAAGCTGGACGGCAAGACCGAGAAGGCGATCCTGCGCGACGTGCAGCGCCATCCGTTCAAGCCGACCATCTACCACGTCGACCTGATGCGCGTGAGCGCCAACCAGCCGATCCGCGTCAGCGTGCCGCTGCACTTCCATAACGAGGAAGAGGCCAAGGGCGTGAAGCTGGGCGGCGGCATGGTCAGCCGCATGATCAACGAGCTCGAGGTCGAGTGCCTGCCGGGCGATCTGCCCGAGTCCATCGATATCGATGTCGTCGAGATGGATGTCGGCGACACCCTGCATATCTCCGAGCTGAAGCTGCCGGAAGGCGTGCAGAGTGTCGCGCTGATGCATGGCGAGGAATACGACTACGCCGTGGTCAGCGTCCTGCTGCCGCGCGCCGCCAAGACCGAGGAAGAAGAGGTCGGGGAAGGCGAGGCTGCCGAGGCCGAAGGTGGCGAGGAAGCCGCGGGTGGCGAAGAGGCGTCCGGCGACGAGTCGGAGTCCGGGGACAAGGAGTAAGCCCCTGCGGCTTGCCGCCTGAACGATGGCGATCCAACCCGAACCGATCCGTCTGGTGGTCGGGCTGGGCAACCCGGGCCCGCGTTATGCCGAAACCCGGCATAACGCGGGTTTCTGGTTTGTGGACACCCTGGCCCGCCGGCATGGCGTGGACTTTCGCCCCGAGAGCCGCTTCGATGGCGAGGCGGCCCGCCTCAGCCTGCCCACGGGCGACTGCTGGCTGCTCAAGCCCATGAGCTTCATGAACAAGAGCGGCCTGCCGGTGCGCAAGTGCGCCGATTTCTACCGTATACCCCCCGAGGCCATCCTGGTCGTCCATGACGAACTGGACCTCGATCCGGGCGTGGTGCGGCTGAAGATGGGTGGCGGGCATGGCGGCCACAATGGCCTGCGGGATCTGCATCGACACCTGGGCGGCCCGAACTACGCTCGGCTGCGGGTCGGCATCGGCCACCCGGGGCATCGCGATGATGTGGTGCCCTTCGTGCTGGATCGTCCCGGCAAGGCCGACACGCAGGCGATCGAGGAAGCCATCGACAAGGCGCTGGATCAGGTGCCTGCGCTGGTGGCCGGACGCTGGGACGAGGCGGTGCGCAATCTGCATGGCGGCAACTCGAAGCCGGCCACGAATTCCGAGGAAACCCGATGAGTCTTAAATGCGGGATCGTGGGCTTGCCGAACGTCGGCAAGTCCACCCTGTTCAATGCCCTCACGCGTGCGGAGATCGCCGCGGAGAACTATCCCTTCTGCACCATCGATCCGAACGTGGGCGTGGTGGAGGTCCCGGATCCGCGCCTGACCCGGCTGAGCGAGATCGTGAAGCCCCAGCGCACGCTTCCCACCACGGTCGAGTTCGTGGACATTGCCGGGCTGGTGGCAGGGGCGGCGCAGGGCGAGGGGCTGGGCAACCAGTTCCTGGCGCACATCCGCGAGACCGACGCCATCGCGCAGGTGGTGCGCTGCTTCGAGGACGACGACATTGTGCATGTCGCCGGCAAGGTCGATCCGATCGCCGACATCGAGACCATCAGCACCGAGTTGATGCTGGCGGATCTGGAGACCGTGAACAAGGCGCTGAAGCGTCTGGAACGGGCGGCCAAGTCGCAGGACAAGACCGCGATCGCCCAGCTCAAGGCCGCCGAGAAGGTCGGGGCCGGCCTGGATCAGGGGATTCCTGCGCGGGCCCAGGATCTGGACGAGGACGAGCGCCGGGCACTGTACGACCTGCATCTGTTGACCCTCAAGCCGCTGATGTACATCGCCAATGTCGACGAGGCCTCGCTTGCCGGGGGTAACGCGATGGTGGAGGCAGTGCAGGCCCGCGCGGCCGAGGAGGGTGCCGAGGTAGTCAGTGTCTGCGCTGCCATCGAGGCGGAGATCGCGGTGCTCGACCCGGAGGAGCGCGCGGAATTTCTGGCCGATCTGGGGCTGGAAGAGCCGGGGCTGGACCGGGTGATCCGCACCGCCTATCGCCTGCTGAGCCTGCAGACATTTTTCACCGCCGGCGAGAAGGAAGTCCGCGCCTGGACCGTGCGCCAGGGCTCCAGCGCGCCGCAGGGGGCCGGGGTGATCCACACCGATTTCGAGCGCGGTTTCATCCGTGCCGAGGTGGTGGGGTACGAGGACTTCGTGGCCCACAATGGCGAGCAGGGCGCGAAGGACGCGGGGAAATGGCGCCTCGAGGGCAAGGAATACGTGCTCAAGGAAGGCGACGTGGTACATTTCCGCTTCAATGTCTGAGCGTTATACTAGGAATTGACCCGGGGGCGTCGGGCCCTGCCGCCTGGCGCCCTGTTCGGCACCCAATCTCGGAGTACAGTAATGGACGTAATGGATCGTATCCGCCAGCAGGTGGAAGACAACCCGGTGGTGATCTTCATGAAGGGCACCCCGCAGTTCCCCATGTGCGGCTTCTCCAGCCGTGCAGTGGAGGCGCTGAAGCGCTGCGACCAGGAATTCGGCTACGTGAACGTGATCGCGGACCAGGAGGTTATGCAGAACCTGCCGCGTTTCGCCGACTGGCCGACCTTCCCCCAGGTCTATATCGACGGCGAACTGATTGGCGGCTGCGACATCACCCTCGAGATGTTCGAGAGCGGCGAGTTGAAGAAGATGGTCGACGAGGCCCACGCCAAGCGCGCCGCGAGCTAAAGCGGCTTGTGCCGCAGCCGCTGGCTGCGGCACACCCGAGATCCGTCGTCGCGAGGCCCCGTCCGGGGCCATGGCGATCTCCTGACGTGGCCACCTGCCCCCGCTTCGTGCCCGCGCGCCGGGAGATTGCTTCACCCCTGCGGGGTTCGCAATGACGGGGTTGCGGTTGTGTCATCGCGAGCCGCGCAGCGGCGTGGCGATCTCCTCGGGTGGCCCCGCGGCCTTTCAATGCCCTTCGCGCTTTTGTGCCACCGACCCTGCGGCGCCTCGTCATGACGGGGGCGACGTCGGGCTCAGCTGCCTGGTGGCAGTTCTTCCGGATCGGGCAGACGCAGGGCGTTCGCCGGTACGCCGACCCCGTCCTGCCAGCGGTTCGTGATCTGGCAGAAGATGTCCGCCGTCTTTTCCGCGTCGAAGGAGGCGCTGTGGGCGGCCTCCGTATCCCATCCCAGCCCCGCGGCATCGGCCGCGCGCGCCAGAACGGTCTGGCCGAAGGCCAGGGCCGCCAGCGATACCGTGTCCAGGCTGGAGAACGGGTGGAACGGGTTGCGCTTGATGCCGCAGCGTTCCGCCGTCGCGTGCACGAAGCCCAGGTCGAAGTGGGCATTGTGCCCGACCAGGACCGCGCGCTTGCAGTGGTTCACCTTGACCTCCCGGCGCACCTCGCTGAACAGCTTGCCCATGGCCTGATCCTCCGGCCAGGCCGCCCGCAGCGGGTGGTAGGGGTCGATCCCGTTTACTTCCAGTGACTTCGGGTCCAGTTCCGAGCCCTCGAACGGGCGCACATGCAGGCTCACCGTGCGATCGCGCACCAGGTGGTCGTTCGCGTCGCGACGCAGGAATACCGCGGCGATTTGCAGCAGGGCATGCCGGCGGCAGTCGAAACCACCGGTTTCCACGTCGACGACCACCGGAAGAAAGCCGCGGAAGCGGTTCGCCATCGGGCGGTGGTTGGGGTCCAGCTGCAGGGATTCGGGCATTGGGGTACTCGGTTTCGCGCGGGGCGTTGGTTCGGGATGTGGGCGGTGTCGGGTCGGGTGCCGGTCCGGATTCCATTGGGCCGGTCGGAATGGGGGGCGGATTGCGCACGTTCCCTCAGTTTTCCCCGACGATCGGCGCCATAGAAGGCTTTCGCTTGACCTGTTGGCGGCACAGTCGGGATACTTGCGCCTTTTATGCCCGCCCGACACCGGCGCATGGTAGCAAATGCCCGACCGCCCGGTGGCCCGGCCCTTTAGTGGCAACCCGACTTCCAACCCGTTTTCAGGGGTAGAGCGCATGGACCCGAACGCGACCGAACACGATATCGACCCGCAGGAGACTCAGGAGTGGATCGACGCCCTGGCCTCCGTGCTGGAGACGGATGGCCCCGAGCGGGCGCATGCCCTCCTCGAACGGCTGGTCGACAAGGCGCGCCGCAGCGGGGCTTACCTGCCGTACTCCGCCAATACCGCCTATGTGAACACCATCCCCACCCACCTGGAGCCCGAGTATCCGGGCGACGGCGCGGTGGAGCACCGCATCCGTTCCTACATCCGCTGGAACGCGATGGCCATGGTGGTCAAGGCCAACCGCGCCTCGGCCGAGCTGGGTGGGCATATCGCGACCTTCGCGTCCGCCGCCACGCTGTATGACGTCGGCTTCAACCACTTCTGGCATGCCCCGTCGCACGATCATGGTGGCGACCTGCTGTTTGCCCAGGGGCATTCCTCGCCGGGGATCTATGCCCGCGCGTTCATGGAGGGCCGCCTGAGCGAGGAGCAGCTGGACCACTTCCGTCGCGAGGTCGATGGCAAGGGCCTGTCCTCCTACCCGCATCCGTGGCTGATGCCGGACTTCTGGCAGTTCCCGACCGTGTCCATGGGTCTGGGACCAATCATGAGCATCTACCAGGCGCGCTTCATGCGCTATCTGCAGGATCGCGGCCTGGCGCAGACCGAGAACCGTCGCGTCTGGAGCTTTGTCGGTGACGGCGAGGTGGACGAGCCGGAGACCCTGGGCGCGATTACCCTGGCCTCGCGCGAGAAGCTGGACAACCTGACCTGGGTGGTGAACTGCAACCTGCAGCGTCTGGACGGCCCGGTGCGTGGCAATGGCAAGATCGTGCAGGAGCTGGAGGCGATCTTCCGCGGCGCCGGCTGGAACGTGGTCAAGGTGCTGTGGGGTCGCTACTGGGACCCGCTGCTGGCCAAGGACACCGACGGCCTGCTGCAGAAACGCATGATGGAGGCGGTCGACGGCGACTACCAGAACTACAAGTCGCGCGACGGCGCCTACGTGCGCGAGCACTTCTTCGGCAAGTACCCCGAGCTCAAGCGCATGGTGGCCAACATGTCCGACGAAGACATCTGGCGCCTGAATCGCGGCGGCCATGACCCGGTCAAGGTCTATGCGGCCTACAAGGCGGCGGCCGAGCACAAGGGCCAGCCGACCGTGATCCTCGCGCACACGGTGAAGGGTTACGGCATGGGCGCGGCGGGCGAGGCGCAGAACCGCACCCACAGCCAGAAGAAGATGGACGCGGACGACATGAAGCAGTTCCGCGACCGCTTCAATATCCCGCTGTCGGACGAGCAGGTGGAGAAGGCCGAGTACATCAAGCCGGACCCCGATTCCGACGAGATGAAGTACATGCACGAGCGGCGCAAGGACCTCGGCGGCCATCTGCCGGTGCGCCGCCCGCTGGCCACCCCGCTCGAAGTGCCCGGCCTGGATGCCTTCAATGGTCTGCTGGAGGCCTCCGGCGAGCGCGAGATGTCCACCACCATGGCCTTCGTGCGTCTGCTGACCCTGCTCGCGCGCGACAAGAAGATCGGCAAGAACATCGTCCCGATCGTGCCCGACGAGGCGCGTACCTTCGGCATGGAAGGGCTGTTCCGTCAGCTGGGGATCTACTCCTCGGTCGGCCAGCTCTACGAGCCGCAGGACAAGGACCAGGTGATGTATTACAAGGAGGACAAGAAGGGCCAGATCCTGGAAGAGGGGATCAACGAGGCCGGCTCCATGTCCTCCTGGATCGCGGCGGCCACGTCCTATTCCACGCATGGCGTGGCGATGGTGCCGTTCTACATCTTCTATTCGATGTTCGGCTTCCAGCGCGTTGGCGACCTGATCTGGGCCGCCGGCGACATGCGTGCCCGCGGCTTCCTGATGGGGGCGACCGCCGGGCGCACCACGCTGGCCGGCGAGGGCCTGCAGCACGATGACGGCCACAGCCTGATGATGGCCGCCAACGTGCCCAACTGCATCGCCTACGACCCGACCTTCGCCTTTGAGCTGGCGGTGATCGTGCAGGACGGCATGCGCCGCATGTACGCGGAGCAACAAAGCGTCTTCTACTACATCACCGTGATGAACGAGAACTACCCGCAGCCGGCCATGCCGAAGGGCGCCGAGGAAGGCATCCGCCGCGGCCTGTACCGGCTGCAGGCGGGCGGGCGCAAGAAAAAGAAGGTGCGCCTGCTGGGCTCCGGTACCATCCTGCGCGAGGCCATTGCCGCCGCCGAACTGCTGGACCAGGACTTCGGCGTGGCCGCCGAGGTCTGGAGCGCGACCAGCTTCAACGAACTGGCCCGCGACGGCCGCGATGCCGAGCGCCATGCGCGCCTGCACCCGGACGCCAAACCGCGCACATCCTGGGTGGAGGAATGCCTGGGTGATTTGGATGCGCCGGTGGTCGCCGCGACCGACTACGTGCAGGCCTATGCCGACCAGATCCGTGCCTTTGTGCCGGCCGACTACCGCGTGCTGGGGACCGACGGCTTCGGCCGTTCGGATACCCGCGCCGCGCTGCGCCGCCACTTCGAGGTGGATCGCTACCACATCGCGGTCACGGCCCTGAAGGCCCTGGCCGATGCCGGGACCGTCGAGGTCAAGACCGTGAGTGACGCGATCAAGAAGTACAAGATCGACGTCGAACGGCCCAACCCGTTGCAGGCCTGAGGCCGCCGGACCCGAGGCAGGAGCAGACATGAGCAACACGACTACTGTGCACGTCCCGGATATCGGCGACTTCAAGGACGTCGAGATCATCGAGGTCATCGTCAGCCCCGGCGACACCGTGGCCCCCGAGGATCCGCTGATCACGCTGGAGTCCGACAAGGCCTCCATCGAGATCCCCGCCCCGCAGGGCGGCACCGTGAAGGCGCTGAAGGTAAAGGCCGGCGACCGCGTGAACGAGGGCGACCCGATCCTGGAACTGGAGCCCTCCGACGAGGGTGCCGCCGAGGACACCTCCGCCAAGGACGAGGCACCGAAGCAGGAAGCGTCGTCTTCCGCGGAAGCCCCGGCCGAGCCGGCCCCCGAGGCTGAGAAGTCGCAGCCTGCCCCGAAGGCCGCCGACCGGGCCGATCCGCGGCCGTCGCCGACCGAACACATCCGTGACGAGTCGGCCTTCCGCAAGGCCCATGCCTCGCCGGTGGTGCGCAAGTTCGCGCGCGAGCTGGGCGTGGACCTCAGCAAGGTCGAGGGTTCCGGGCGCAAGGGCCGCATCCTGCGTGAGGACGTGCAGGGCTTTGTGAAGCGCGCCCTGAGCCAGGGTGCCGGCGGCGGCCTGGGCGTGGAGCCGATGCCGGAGATCGACTTCTCCGAGTTCGGCCCGATCGAGACCCAGGCGCTGTCGAAGATCAACAAGCTCACCGGCAAGAACCTGCATCGCAACTGGGTCACCGTCCCGCACGTGACGCAGTTCGACGAGGCCGACATCACCGAGCTTGAGGACTTCCGCAAGTCGCTGAAGGCCGAGTACGAGAAGAAGGGCGTGAAGGTCACCTTCCTGCCGTTCCTGATGAAGGCGGTGGTCTCCGCGCTCAAGCAGTACCCGCGCTTCAATGCCTCGCTGGATGCGACCGGCGAGAACCTGATCCTGAAGCAGTACTACAACCTCGGCATCGCGGTGGATACGCCGGACGGCCTGGTCGTCCCGGTCGTGCGCGACGTCGACCGCAAGAGCCTGGTCGACATCGCCGCCGAGCTGATGGACCTGTCCCAGCGCGCCCGCGACAAGAAGCTCAAGCCCGCGGACATGCAGGGCGGCTGCCTGACCATCTCCAGCCTCGGCGGGATCGGCGGCACCCAGTTCACGCCGATCGTGAACGCCCCCGAGGTGGCGATCCTCGGTGTGTCGCGCTCCAGCATGAAGCCCGTCTGGAACGGCAAGGAGTTCGAGCCGCGCCTGATCCTGCCGCTGGCGCTGTCGTACGATCACCGGGTGATCGACGGCGCCCTGGGCGCCCGCTTCGCCACCACGCTGAGCGCGCTGCTGTCCGACATGCGCCGCATGTTGCTGTAAGCCAATTCGAACCGGAGTGACTGGATGAGCCAGACCAAGACCATCGAGGTCCCGGATATCGGGGATTTCAAGGACGTCGAGATCATCGAGGTCCTGGTACAGCCGGGCAGCGAGATTGCGCCGGAGGACCCGCTGATCACGCTGGAGTCCGACAAGGCGACCATCGACGTTCCCGCCCCCGAGGCCGGCACCGTGAAGAAGCTGCACGTGAAGGTCGGCGACAAGGTGTCCCAGGGCAGCAAGCTCCTCGATCTTGAGGCCAGCGGCGAGGCCGCGGGCGGAAGCGATGACGCCCCCGTGTCCGGCGGCGACAAGACCGAGTCCGACAAAGCGGAATCCGGCGCCGCGAGCGAGCCGCAGAAGGCCGCGCCCAAGGCGGCCGCCGACCCGAATACCGACAGCCAGTGCCAGGTGCTGGTGCTGGGCTCCGGCCCCGGCGGCTACACCGCCGCCTTCCGTGCGGCGGACCTGGGGCTGGACGTGGTGATGGTCGAGCGCTACCCGCAGATCGGTGGGGTCTGCCTGAACGTTGGCTGCATCCCGTCCAAGGCGCTGCTGCATGCCGGCGAGGTGCTGCACGAGGCCGAGCGCTTCGCCGCGCTGGGCATCAAGTTCGGCGAGCCGGAGATCGACCTCGACGGACTGCGTGGCTACAAGGGCAACGCGGTCAAGAAGCTGACCGGCGGGCTCAAGCAGCTGTGCAAGCAGCGCAAGGTGCGCGTGGTGCAGGGTGTCGGCGAGTTTGTCGGCGCCAACAGCATCGCGGTTGAGGGCGATGACGGTCGCGAGGTGATCGGTTTCGAGCACGCGATCATCGCGGTCGGTTCACAGGCGATCAAGCTGCCCGGCTTCCCCTGGGACGACGAGCGGGTGATGGACTCCACCGACGCCCTGGATCTCGCGGAGATCCCCGAGCGCATGCTGGTGGTCGGCGGCGGCATCATTGGTCTGGAGATGGCCTGCGTGTACGAGGCGCTGGGGAGCAAGGTGACTGTGGTCGAGCTGTCCGACACCCTGATGCCGGGGGCGGATCGCGACATCGTGCGTCCGTTCGAGAAGCGCGCGAAGAAGCGTTTCGAGAACATCTTCCTCAAGAGCAAGGTGACCGAGGCCAAGGCCACCAAGGCCGGCATCGTCTGCCAGTTCGAGGGCGAGGCCAAGGGCCTGCCGGAAGAGGATACCTTCGACCGCGTGCTGGTCGCCGTGGGGCGCAGCCCGAACGGTGCGAAGATCAAGGCCGAGGCGGCGGGCGTGCAGGTAACCGACCGCGGCTTTATCGAGGTCGACAGCCAGCAGCGCACCAATGTCGAGCACATCTTCGCCATCGGTGACGTGGTCGGCCAGCCGATGCTGGCGCACAAGGCCACCCACGAGGGCAAGGTGGCGGCCGAGGTGATCGCCGGGCACAAGGTGCACTTCGACGCGCGCGCGATCCCGTCGGTGGCCTATACCCATCCGGAGGTCGCCTGGATGGGCGTGACCGAGGAACAGGCGAAGGCCGACGGCATCGAATACACCAAGGGCGTGTTCCCCTGGGCCGCCTCCGGTCGCGCGATCGCGCTGGGCGCCGAGGACGGCATGACCAAGCTGCTGTTCGACGCCGAGGGTCGGGTGATCGGTGCCGGCCTGGTTGGGCCCTCCGCCGGCGATCTGATCGGCGAGGCGATGCTGGCGCTGGAGATGGGGGCGGAGATGGAAGATATCGGCCTGACCGTGCATCCGCACCCGACCCTCAGCGAGACGGTGGCCTTCGCCGCCGAGGTCGCGCACGGCTCGATCACCGATATCCTGCCGCCGAAGAAGCGCTAGACCTTCATGGCCGGCCCGAGCCAGTGGCTGCGTCGTGCGCTCCCCATCCTGGCGCTGGGTGTCGGCGTGGCGACGGCCGGCGCCGAACCCTACAGCGATCCGCTGGAGCGCAGTGACTGGCAACTCGTCGAGGACGATGCCACCTGTCGTATCGAGCAGACCGTGCGCCACGGAGGGGTGCTGCGTCTCGATCAGCGCCCCGGGCTGGTGACCGCGGCCTTCTGGCAGGCCCCGTATGCGATGCCGGAGGATGCCGCGCCGCGTCTGCGCACGGGTGCTCCGGAATGGCTGCGGCCGGCTACACATGCCCCGCTGGATCTGCGTCTGCAGGCCCGGGGAGCCCGGCTGTTCCGGGTCCCTCAGGGCATGGTCCAGCCCCTGAAGGCACGCTTGCTGGCGGGGCACGACGTCCGTATCGATTTTCCCGATGGTGACGGGTCGGTCCACTTCCGCGGCATCCGGTTTGCCCTGCGCGCACAGGACTTTCGCGCCTGCCGCGCGGGGCAGGCCGACCCGGCCGCCGCCCCCGAAATGGCTGCGCTGGATCGCTGGCGCGTCTACTTCGAGACCGCCAGTGATCGTCTGGATGCCGAGGCACGCGCGGAGCTGGAGGCGGCCGCGCGGACCCTGACGGCGGAAGAGAATCCCCGGGTTCGGGTCGTGGGCTGGACCGATGCCACGGGGCCGCTGGCGTTCAACCGTCGCCTTAGCCGCAGCCGGGCCGAGGCCGTGCGGGACGCCCTGGTGGAAGCGGGTGTGCCGGCCCGGGGAATCGAGATCGAAGCGGCCGGTGTGGATCCGGTCGCCGAAGGTGCCCGCCCGGCGTCGCGGCGCAGCGATATCTGGTGGCTGGATCGAGATCGCGCGCCCCAGGAGCCGGGCCAGGGCCTGGAGGGGCCCTCGGCGGAGGCGGCCCCAGCAGCGCTCGAACGCCCGGTATCCGCGCCGTCGGCGCCCTCCGGTACCCCGGCGTGGTAGTGACGCCGTTCACCAAAACGACTATATCTTCACGTTAAGACAAGGATTGGCATTTTTATGAGCTCCTCGATCAATCGCGTCGTCCTCGCCTATTCCGGCGGTCTGGATACCTCGGTCATCCTCAAGTGGCTGGAAGAGACCTATGGCTGCGAGGTGATCACCTTCACCGCCGACCTGGGCCAGGGCGAGGAGGTCGAGCCGGCCCGCGCCAAGGCCGAGGCCCTGGGGGTCAAGCAGATCTACATCGAGGACCTGCGCGAGACCTTCGTGCGCGACTACGTGTTCCCGATGTTCCGCGCGAACACCATCTACGAGGGCGAGTACCTGCTGGGCACCTCGATTGCGCGGCCGCTGATCGCGCGGCGGATGGTGGAGATCGCCGAGGAGACCGGCGCCGACGCCATCGCCCACGGCGCCACCGGCAAGGGCAACGACCAGGTGCGCTTCGAGCTCGGGGCCTATGCGCTGAAGCCGGGCATCCAGGTGATCGCCCCCTGGCGCGAGTGGGACCTGAATTCCCGCGAGCGCCTGATGGCCTACGCCGAGCAGCACAGTATCCCGGTGGACTATGCCAAGAAGGGCACCAAGTCGCCGTATTCGATGGATGCCAACCTGCTGCACATCTCCTACGAGGGCGGGCCGCTGGAAGACCCGTGGACCGAGGCCGAGGAGGACATGTGGCGCTGGTCGGTCTCCCCGGAGGCGGCGCCGGATGCATCCGAGACGCTGACCATCGGCTTCGAGAAGGGCGACCCGGTCTCGATCAATGGCGAGCGCCTGAGTGCGGCGCAACTGCTCGCGAAGCTGAACGAGCGTGGCGGGGCCCACGGTGTTGGCCGTCTGGATATTGTCGAGAATCGCTATGTCGGCATGAAGTCGCGTGGCTGCTACGAGACCCCGGGCGGCACCATCCTGCTCAAGGCGCGCCGCGCGCTGGAGTCGATCACCCTGGATCGCGAGGCCGCGCACCTGAAGGACGAGCTGATGCCGCGCTACGCCAGCCTGATCTACAACGGCTACTGGTGGAGCCCCGAGCGGCGCATGCTGCAGGCCGCGATCGATGACACCCAGGGCGTGGTCAACGGCGAGGTGCGCCTGCGCCTGTACAAGGGGAACGTGATCGTCGCCGGCCGCCGCTCCGAGGACACCCTGTTCGACGACGCGATCGCCACCTTCGAGGACGATGCCGGCGCCTACGACCAGAAGGACGCCGAGGGCTTCATTCGCCTGAACGCACTGCGCCTGCGCATCGCCGCCAGCCGCAATCGGAAGCCCACATGAGATGACGGACCGCGACCACCAGCCTCCGCGGTCCCGATGTACCCTGGCAGGGCGCACCGGCGTGGCGTGGGGGCTGGGAGGGGCGGGCCTGCTGCTTCTTGTGCTGCTCGGGTGGTGGATGCCCGGTGCGCTGCCGGCCGCGGGAGCGGGCGACGCCGACGCCCCCGCCGAACAGCGGCTGGTGCTGGGGATCCTCGCGCACCGCGGGGACGAGGTCGCGCGCAGCCGCTGGACCCCGTTCGCCGAGTACCTGTCGGAGCAGGTGGACGGCGCGTCCTTCGAACTTGAACCCGTGGACAACGATGGGCTGCAGGCGGCGGTAGCGGAAGGTCGCTTTGACCTGGTTCTGACCAACAGCGGCTCCTACGTGATGCTGGAGCAGCAGCACGGCATCTCCCGCATCGCTACCATGCAGCCGCGCCAGGTCGGCCGTGACGAGGATCGTTTCGGCGCGGTGGTGATCACGCGGGCCGATCGTGAGGACCTGGTAGAGCTGGACGACCTGCGGGGGCAGCGACTGTCGGCCGTGCACCCCGATGCCTTCGGGGGCTGGTGGATGACCTGGCGCGAGCTGCAGGCGGCCGGTCTGGATGTCGAAAGCGACCTGGCGGCGCTGGTGTTCACCGGCTTCCCGGTCGGTCGCGGGCTCGACTGGGTGCTGCAGGGCGAGGTCGATGCCGCGACCTTTCGCACCGGCATCCTGGAAGATCTCGCAGCCCGCGGGGATCCGCGGGTGGACCAGGTCCGTGTGGTCGGCGAACGCGCCTTTCCCTCGTTTACCTACCGCGCCAGCACTCGGCTGTATCCCGAGTGGCCGCTGGCCATGCGCGGTGACCTGGACGCCGGGCTCGCCCACGCGATCCTGCTGGCGAGCCTCTCGCTGGACGAGGGGCACCCGGCCAGTCGGGCGGCCGGTATCGGGGGCTGGGCCGCGCCGCGTTCCTACGAGGACGTGCACGGCCTGATGTACGAACTAGGGGTGGGTCTGTACGCCCCGCAGCCGTTTGATGTCCTGGCCTGGCTGCGCGGCCATCTCCTGTGGCTGGTGTCGGTGCTGGCGGCGGTTGCGCTGCTGGCACTGCTGTATGTGTCCCGGGTCCATGCCCGGGTGCGGCGCTCCGGGCACAACCTGGAACGCAGCATGGACGCGATCCCCGATGCGGTGATCACCCTCGATGCGCATGGTGGCATCTCCTACGTGAACCCGGCGGCCCGGGATCTGGCCGGACTGACCCGCGATCAGGTCCTGGGCTGCTCGCTGGACCAGCTCCTCGACCTGCGCGAGCTCGGGACGGGCCGCCCGCTGTTACCGGACAATGCCCGGGGCGAACGGCTCGACCAGGCCCTGGGAGAACGCTCGGATGCGCGCCTGGTCCGGCGCGACGGGCATGAACTGATCGTGCGCATCGCCCGCACGGCCCTGGATCCGGTCGCCGGCAGTTCGGTCCGTACCTTGCTGGTGCTGACGGACGTGTCCGAGGAGCGCCGGCTGGTCGACCGCCTGGTGCACGAGGCCAGCCACGATGGCTTGACCGGCCTGCTGAACCGGCGCGCCTTCGAGCGTGAACTGGAGATCGCGATGCACGCGGCCCGCGAGAATCGCGCGGTGGCCAGCCTGTTGCTGGTGGATCTGGACTACTTCAAGGAGGTCAACGACCGTCATGGACACCGCGTGGGCGACGACCTGCTGCGTCAGGTGGCCCATGTCCTGCGCCAGTTGACCCGCGGCCATGATGCCGTGGCCCGGATCGGGGGCGACGAATTTGCGATCATTGCCCGTGACACCAACGCCGAGTATGGGCGTATTCTTGGTCAGCGCATCTGTTCGGCCCTCGGCGACCGGCCGTTGCAGGTCGAAGCACGTGACGTCACCATTGGCGCATCGGTGGGCGTGGTCGAGCTGGGGCCCGATATTCCCGGCGTGGACGAGGCGTTCGTCGCCGCCGATCGGGCCTGCTACCACGCCAAGGACCAGGGTCGCGGCCAGGTCGGGCTCGCGCGCAAGGCGGATATCCATCCGATTGCCGGATCCTGAGGGCGATCCGGTCCCGGCCTGCGCGGAACGGCTTCGTGCCGGCGCGGTCCCTGCGACACCGGTGCGGCGCCGGTTCGAAAGAAAGGAATTACATGTCTATTGTCTCCCGCTTGCGACCGGGCCTGCTGGCCCTGATGTTTCTTGGCCTGACCGGCTGCGCCACGGTGCCCAGCGAGGACCGTCACCCGGATGATCCCTGGGAGTCCTACAACCGCGCCGTGTTCGAGTTCAATCAGGACTTCGACGAGTCCCTGCTGCGGCCCGCGGCGGTGCAGTACCGGCGCCTCCCGCAACCGGTACAGACCGGGGTTGGCAACTTCTTTTCCAATCTCAACGACTTCACGGTCCTGTTCAACAACCTGTTGCAGGGCAACCTGGAGAATGCCGCGTCGGACACCGGGCGCATCATGTTCAACACGACCTTCGGGCTGTTCGGACTGATCGACGTGGCGTCGCCAATGGGACTGGACAAGAACAACGAGGACTTCGGTCAGACCCTGGGCGCCTGGGGCGTGGCCCGTGGCCCCTACCTGCAACTGCCCTTCCTCGGACCGAGCACGGCGCGGGATGCCCCGGCGCGGCTGGTGGATGGCTACACCAGCCCGCTCTATCACACTAACCTGCGCGACGATCACACGGGGTGGTGGATCGGCCTGATCGCGCTGGACGTGGTCGACATGCGCGCCGGTCTGATCTCCACCGAGCGCATGCTGGCGCAGTTGTCCGATGACCCCTATATCGCGATGCGCCAGGGCTACCTGCAGCGCCGCGACTTCCTGGTGCGCGGCGGTATGGGCGATGAGGAGGCCGATGCGATGCTGGACGAGCTCGAAGAGCTCGAGGCGCTGGAGGCCATGGAGGCCGAGGAGCAGGGGCGTTGAACGGTCTGACCCCGATGCTGAACATCCTGCGCCTGCACAGCGGGCCGCAGGACCTGCCGGCGGACAACGGCACCCTGACTTTCTGGGTCGGCATCGCGCTGATCGCCGGGATGGTGATCGGCATCCCGCTGTACGGCTTCGGCCAGGCGCTGGCGCTGAACGTGATGGACCTGGTGGTCCTGTACGCCTTTGTCGTCATCGTGCTCAGTCTGCGCGGGGTGCCGGACCGCTGGCGCCAGACCTTCACCGCCATGGCAGGCACGGGCGCGGTGCTGGGGCTGTTGATGGCGCTGCTGATGCTGCTGGCGGGCGGCCCTGATCCGGCGCGCGAGCCCGAGGACGTTGCCACCGGCATCGTGCTCGGGATGCTGGTGCTCTTCGCCTGGCTGTTGCTGGTGTTCGGCCACATCCTGCAGCAGGCGCTCGGGCTGGGCATGCGACTGGTGGGTATGCTCATTGCGCTGGGCTACATCGTGATCTCCAGTGTGCTCACCCAGACCGCGATCGGGCTGTTCCAGTGAGCGCCGGGCACCTGCACATCCTGGGCATCGGCGGGACCTTCATGGGCGGGCTGGCCCAGCTCGCCCGGGCCCGTGGCTACACCGTCACCGGCTCCGACCAGAAGCTGTATCCGCCCATGAGTGACCAGCTGGCGCAGGCGGGGATCACCTGGCACGAGGGCCATGATCCGGACACCCTGCCCGACCGCGGCCCGGTCGTGGTCGGCAATGTGATGCGGCGGGGCATGCCCGTGGTCGAGGCGCTGTTGGAGCGCGGGCTGGACTACACCTCGGGGCCGCAGTGGCTGGCCGAACACCTGCTGCGCGACCGCTGGGTGCTGGCGGTGGCCGGTACCCACGGCAAGACCACCACCGCCAGCCTGCTGGCCTGGATTCTGGAATACGCCGGCATGGCCCCGGGTTTCCTGATCGGCGGGGTGCCGGGCAATTTCGGGGTCAGCGCGCGCCTGGGGGATGCGCCGTTCTTCGTGATCGAGGCGGACGAGTACGACAGCGCCTTCTTCGACAAGCGCGCCAAGTTTGTCCACTACCGCCCGCGGACCCTGGTGCTGAACAATCTCGAATTCGATCACGCCGACATCTATCCGGATCTGGCCGCGATCGAGCGGCAGTTCCATCATCTGGTGCGCACCGTGCCGGGCCAGGGGCGCATCCTGCTGCCGGCCGGCGATGCCGCGCTGGAACGGGTGCTGGAGATGGGCTGCTGGACCCCGGTGGAGTACCTGAGCACCCATCCCGATTCGGGGGTGTCCGCCGCGCTGGCCGCGCGCCCGCTGAAGGCCGATGCATCGGAGTTCGAGGTGCTGGCGGATGGCGCCGTGATCGGGCGGGTCGCCTGGTCCATGAGCGGCCGGCATAACCTGGCCAATGCCCTGGCCGCCCTGGGCGCGGCGCGCCATGCCGGTGTGCCCCTGGCCGCCGGGATTGAAGCGCTTCCGGAGTTTCGGGGGGTGCGGCGGCGCCAGGAAGTCCGCGCCGAGATCGACGGCATCCGGGTGATCGACGACTTCGCCCATCACCCCACCGCGATCCGCCTGACCCTTGAGGGGCTGCGCGGACAGGTGGCCCCGGGTGGGCGCCTGGTGGCGATCCTCGAGCCGCGCTCCAATACCATGCGCATGGGGGTGCACGCGGAGGCTCTGGGCACCGCGCTGGAAAAGGCGGATGCGGTGCACCTGTACCATGCCCCGGAGATCGACTGGTCCACCGAGGGGCTGCAGCGGCAACTCGGCGAGCGGCTGTCCGTGGCGCGCGATATCGAGTCCCTGCTGCAGGGGATTCTTGCCACGGCGCGCGCCGGCGATACGCTGGTCATCATGAGCAACGGAGGCTTCGACGGGCTGCACCTGCGCCTGATCGAAGCCCTGCAGGGAACGCCCGCATGAGTGAACGCCCGTGCAGCATCTCTCTGGCCCTGACCGGTGCCTCCGGGGCCCCGTACGGCCTGCGCCTGCTGCAGTGTCTGGTGGAGTCCGGGGTTCAGGTGCATCTGATGCTGTCGAAGCCGGCCCAGGTCGTCCTCGGTCTGGAGACGGACCTGGACGTGCCGGGCCGTCCGGTGGAGATCGCGCGCTACTTCACCGAACTCTACGGCGCGGCCCCGGACCAGATCCACTGCTACGGGGCCGAGCAGTGGACCGCACCGGTGGCCAGCGGCTCCGCCGTCCCGGAGGCGATGGTGGTCTGCCCCTGTACCACGGCGACCGTATCGGCGATCGCGACCGGGGCCTCGCGCGGCCTGATCGAGCGCGCCGCCGACGTGGTCCTCAAGGAGCGGCGCCGGCTGCTGCTGGTGGTGCGCGAGACCCCGTTCTCCGAGATCCATCTGGAAAACATGCTGCGTCTGGCGCGCATGGGCGCGGTGGTGATGCCGGCCAACCCGGCCTTCTATCACCGGCCCCAGTCCATCGACGACCTGATCGACTTCATGGTGGCCCGCGTGCTGGACCATCTCGATGTCGAGCATGCCCTGGTGCCGCGCTGGGGCGCCGCCGTCCCGCCGGGAGAGGATGCATGACCACGCTGCCGCTGTTTCCGCTGAACACGGTGCTGTTCCCCGAGGGGTTGCTGCCGCTGCGCATCTTCGAGACCCGCTATCTCGACATGGTGCGCCGCTGCCTGCGCGACGATGGCCGCTTCGTGATCGTCGCGACGGAGCCCGCCCCGGAATCCGGGGCGCTCCCGGCCGAGACCGATCCCTCCGCGGGTTTCTACGGCGTAGGGACAGAGGCGGCCATCGTGGACTGGGATCAGCGGCCGGATGGCCTGCTGGGCATCCTGGTGAAGGGCGAGGGTCGCCGCGTGATCCACAACGCCCGCCGCGCCGACGACGGCCTGTGGCTGGGCGAGGTGGAGTCGCTGCCGGAATACCCCGAGGTGAGCCTCCCGGTCGATTATGCCTCGCTGGCGGACCTGCTGGAGCGCCTGCTGGACCAGCTGGGAACGCCCTGGTCCCACCTGGAACGGCGCTTTGACGACTCGACCTGGGTGGCCGCCCGCCTGACCGAGCTGCTGCCGATCGATCTCGAGATCAAGCAGCAGTTGCTGGAGGCGGACGACCCGATCGAACGCCTGGAGCGCCTGCGAGCGGCCATGCTCGCAGCATCGAAATCCTGAAAGCCGGCGGCGAGGCTGGTAAGGTTCCGGTACATTTTTAACCGGAGCCCGCCATCATGGCCGTTCAGGAACTCACGCAGGACAACTTCGAATCCACCATCACCGGGAACGACATCGTCATCCTGGACTTCTGGGCCCCGTGGTGCGGCCCGTGCCAGCAGTTCGCCCCGACCTTCGAAGAGGCCTCCGGCAAGCATTCCGACGTCGTCTTCGCCAAGGTGAACACCGACGAGGAGCAGGGCATCGCCGGCGCCTTCCAGATCCGTTCCATCCCGACCCTGATGATCTTCCGCGAGCAGATCATCGTGTTCTCGCAGCCGGGCGTGCTCTCCGCCGGCCAGCTGGACGAGGTTCTGGGCAAGGTCCGCGAGCTGGACATGGAACAGGTGCGCGCCGACGTCGAGCGCCAGCAGCAGGAACAGCAGCAGGCCGGCGGCGCGTAAACCGCCCCGGACGACTGCCGTCTGCGGGCCCTGGCCCGCAGGACCGAACCCGGCCGGGTGCCCGCCCCGCCGGGTTTTTTCGTGTGGGGCGTGTGCCGGCGCCGTAGAATGGGCGCTGACCGCCCCGACCCCGCCTCCAGGCGCGAAAGGATGCCTTCACCATGCCCTCCTCTCCCCAGGATGCCGGCCCGTCATGCTGAGCGTGATGACCCAGATGGGGGCGCTGATCGTCGCCGGCGTGGTATGGCGCGCACTGCAGCCCGGCGGCCTGGACGCCGACAACACCCGCCGGGTCCTGACCACCCTGGTTTACTACTTGCTGCTGCCGGCGCTCGTCCTGCAGGTGCTGTGGGTCGCGCCGCTGGGCCTCGACTCCCTGCGGATCGCGCTGGTGGCGGGCCTTACGGTCCTGGCGATGGTCGGGGTCACGTTGCTGGCCTGCCGCGTGTGCATGGCCGAACGGGCTGCCATTGGCGCGATGCTGCTGGCGGCAGCCTGGCCCAACGCGACCTATCTGGGCCTGCCGGTACTCGACAGCCTGTTTGGCGACCCTGGGCGCGCGGTGGCAATCCAGTACGACCTGTTCGCCTGTCTGCCGCTGGTACTGACCCTGGGGGTGCTGCTGGCGCGGCGCTACGGGGATCCCGAGGCCGTGCGCCTGTACGGGGGCGGCAGCCCGCTCCGGGCCCTGGCGGCGGTGCCGTCCATCTGGGCGGCGGTGGTCGGCGTGGTGCTGAATCTTGCCGGTGTCCCGCTGGTCGACTGGCTGGATGTCTTTCTCGGGTTTCTGGCCGACAGTGTGGCGCCCTTGATGCTGTTCTCGCTGGGGCTGGCGCTGGTGTTCAACCGCTTTCGCGGGCACGATGCCCGGCCGCTGGCGGTGGTGGCCGTGGTCCAGCTGGTCCTGGCTCCCGTCTTTGCCCTCGGGCTGGTGTTGTGGACGGGGCTCGAGGGGGTGCCCGGTGTCGGGTCGGTACTGGAGGCGGCGATGCCGGCGATGGTGCTGGGGCTGGTGTTCTGTGATCGGTTCCGGCTGGATACCGGGCTCTATGCGGCGGCGGTGACGCTGACGACGGCGCTGTCGCTGATCACCCTGCCGCTGTGGTTTGCCCTCGCCACTCATCTCATCGCCTGATCTTCGGTTTGTGGCTGGTCCCGGTTCGTCTCCCGGTGTTTACGGTGCCTCCGGTCCGGCGCCCGCCTCGTGGTGGCTGGTCCTGGTTCGTCCTCCGGTGTTTACGTGCCTTCGGTCCGCATACTGCCGTGCGCTGACTCGCCAGCGCGCCCCGCCCGTTGTTGATCAAGAACGGGCTTCTTTGCTCGTGCAAAGAAGTCACCAAGAAACACGCCCGACTGCCGCGACCCCGGCCCGCTTCGCGGGCCGGGGTTTCCCTCGCTCCGAGGGTTTTCGCGGGCGGCGCTGAACTCGCTACGCTGCGCTTCGCTCAGACATCCAGCGCCCCCGTTTCTATTTTGAATCGTCCCGCGAAAACCCTCTCCGCTCGGCGCGACGACAACGGGGGGTCAAGGTCAAGACACCGGCCATCCCGACGGTCTTGCCAGTGGATGAAGGCTAGGTCTTCGAGCATCTTGGGCACCCTCGGCCTGCGGCCGTTGCGTGCCGCGCCCGCGCAGCGGGCGCCGGGGGCTTTCAAGCGCCAGGGCCGTTGTGGTGTCGTGGTGCCGGAGCACCTTCTGTTTTGACCTTCCCTTCCCGTATGAAGACCCTTGCGGAAGGGTTCTCGGGCCGGCCCGTTTTCTATAAATTCGGGGCGCTGGATGTCTGAGCGGAGCCGAAGGCGCAGCGAGTTCAGCGCCGCCGGCCCGAGGGCCCTGGAGCAGGGTTCCCGGGCGAAATCCGGGTGCCCTTCTTTGGGTCCTTTCTTGGGCAAGCAAGAAAGGACCTCGGGGCGCGCTGGCGAGTCAGCGCCGGGCAGTATGTGGACCGGAGCCACCGGAAACACCTGATGCTAAACCAGGGCCAGCCACCATCAGGCAGGCGGTGGACCGAAGGCGCCGTAAACACCGAATGGCGAAACAGTCGCTGTCACCGCCATGGTGCAACCGCCCGTTCACGCACGGGGGAGCGTTGAGGAATGCGGGCTAGCGCAGGAGCATCAGGATGCCGGCGAGGATCAGCACGCCGGCGAAGCCGCGGCGGAGGATGGCCACCGGGAGGTGGTGGGTCAGCCAGACGCCTGCGCGTACGCTGATGGCGGTCCCGATCACCACGCCGAGGATGGCCGGCAGATAGAGATAGCCCAGCGCCCACTCCGGCGCCTGGTAGGTTGGATCGGTCCACTGCGGCAGGGCGAACACCAGGCTCGCGCCGATGGAGATCGGCACGCCGAGGGCTGCGGCGGAGCCGATCGCCCGGCGCAGTTCCAGCCCCTGGCTGACCAGGAACGGCGTGGTCAGCGTGCCGCCGCCGATGCCGATCAGCGCGGAGACGGCCCCGATCACGGTGCCGCCTCCCAGCCAGACGCTGCGCCTCGGCACGGGCGCCTTCGGCGGCTGAACGTTGAGCAGCATCCAGATCCCGATCGCGACCTCGAAGGCACCGAAGATGCGCCCCAGGTGGTCGGAGTCGATGCGCGTGGCCAGCCAGGCCCCGAGCAGGGCCCCGACGATGATGCCGGGCAGCAGCCGGCGTACGGCCGCGCCGTCCACGCCGCCCCGGCGATGGTGGGCGCGGGCCGACAGGATCGCGGTCGGGATGATGGCGCCCAGCGAGGAGCCGACCGCGAGCTGTACCAGGCTGGCCGAGTCGAAGGCCAGCAGGCTGAAGATCGCGACGAACACCGGCACCAGGATCAGCCCGCCGCCGATGCCGAACATCCCGGCCGGGATGCCGGCGACCAGCCCCAGAAGCACAAATAGCAGCCCCAGCGCCAACGGTGACTGGATCAGCGTATCGATCATTCGTGCGTAGCGCCGGGTGGTGGGTAAGGGAACAGTGGGCCGGCAAACCGCTGGGGCGCTGGCCCACTGTTCAGGGGGGAGAAAGCGCGCTCAGAGCGTTTTGAAGCACTTGCGGGCGGCCTCGATGGTGGCGTCGAGGTCCGCGTCCGAGTGGGCGTTGGACATGAAGCCGGCCTCGAAGGCACTGGGGGCCAGGTAGATGCCCTCGCCCAGCATCGCGTGGAAGAAGCGGCCGAAGGCGGCGGTGTCGCAGGCGGTGGCCCCGGCGAAGTCGGTGACCTTCTGGTCCGAGAAGAACAGGCCGAACATGCCCGGCACCTGGTTGGTGGTCAGGGCGACCCCGGCCTCGCGCGCGGCGTCCTCGAAGCCCGCGACGACCTTCTTCGTGCGCTGCTCCAGTTCGTCGTGGAAGCCCGGACGGGACAGGATCTCCAGGGTCTTGAGCCCGGCGGTCATCGCGATCGGGTTTCCGGACAGGGTGCCGGCCTGGTAGACCGGACCCAGCGGCGAGAGGTGTTCCATGATCGCGCGCTTGCCACCGAAGGCCCCCACCGGCATGCCGCCGCCGATGATCTTGCCCAGCGTGGTCAGGTCCGGGGTGACGCCGAGATAGCCCTGGGCGCAGTTCTTCGAGACGCGGAAGCCGGTCATCACCTCGTCGAAGATCAGCACCGCGCCGTGCTGGTCGCAGACCTCGCGCAACGTCTCGAGAAAGCCCGGTTCCGGCGGGATGCAGTTCATGTTGCCCGCAATCGGCTCGACGATGATGCAGGCGACCTCGTCGCCCTTCTCCGCAAAGAAGGCACGCACGCCGTCGGCGTCGTTATAGGTGAGGGTGCTGGTCAGCGCGGCCAGCTCCTTCGGCACGCCGGGGGAGCTCGGCTGGCCGAGGGTCAGGGCGCCGGAGCCGGCCTTCACCAGCAGCGAGTCGCCATGGCCGTGGTAGTTGCCCTCGAACTTCACGATGCGGTCGCGCCCGGTGTAGCCGCGCGCCAGCCGGATCGCGCTCATCGTGGCCTCGGAGCCCGAGTTGGTCATGCGTACCAGGTCCATCGACGGCACCAGCTCGCAGACCTTCGCGGCCATGTCGTTCTCCAGCCGGGTCGGGCAGCCGAAGGACAGGCCGTTGTTGCAGGCCTCGCGCACCGCCTCGATCACCTCGGGGTGGGCGTGGCCGGCGACCATCGGGCCCCAGGAGCCGATGTAGTCGATGTAGCGCTGGCCGTCGGCGTCCCACATGTAGGCGCCGTTGGCGCGGTCCATGAAGATCGGGGTGCCGCCCACGCCCTTGAACGCGCGGACCGGGGAGTTCACGCCCCCGGGGATGTGCTGCTTGGCGGCCTCGAACAGACGCTCGGTTTCCTGCATGACGGTGTCCCTGTAGTTCAATGGAATCTCGGTAGGCCCGGCAACCATAGCGGCGGCCGCCGGGCGGTGCAAAGTGGTCAGTCGAACAGTGTGCTGATGCGCCGGGCGGCGGCCTCTGGATCGGGCGCGGCGCTGATGCCCTGGATCACGGCGACCAGGTCTGCCCCAGCCGCGACCACTTCCGCCGCGTTGTCCGGGGTGATGCCGCCGATGCCGCAGATCGGCAGGTCCAGGGCCGCGCGCGCCTGGCGGATCAGCTCCGGCCCGGCGAAGGCGGCCTCTGGCTTGGTCGGGGAGGCGAACATGGTGCCGAAGGCGACATAGCTCGCACCGGCCCGGGCGGCAGCTTCGGCGGGTGCCAGTTCGTTGTAGCAGGAGACCCCGACGACTGCGTCCGGCCCCAGGAGCGTGCGGGCCGCGCTCGGGTCCGGATCGTCGCGGCCCAGGTGCACGCCGTCGGCCTGGATGCGCGCGGCCAGCTCGGTGTCGTCGTTGATGATGCAGCGCGCACCGTGCGTGTGGGCAAGGGCGACCAGCTCGCGGGCGATCGCCTCGCGCGCTTTGCCCGCGAGCTCCTTGTCACGGAACTGGATCAGGCGCGCACCGCCGCGCAGCGCGGCCTCGGCATGGGCGAGGTGGGTGGCGCGCGGGTCCGCGCCCTCCGGTACCGCGGGGGTGATGAAGTAAAGCCCGCGCAGGGGCGCTCGGCTGTCAGTCGTCATGCGGGCACAAGCGGTTGGGGATGTGCTGGCCGTGACCGGGGGCGTAGCCACGGGCGATGGCATCGTTCATGAAGGCCTGGGCCTCGATTACGGCTGGCTCGATATCGCGGCCACGGGCGAGGAAGGCGGCGATCGCCGCGGCCAGGGTGCAGCCGGAGCCGTGGAAGCCGGCCGGGTGGCGTGGCAGCTCGAACGGGCGCACGTGGTCGTCCTCGCGGTAGAGGCGATTGATGATCGGGTCTTGTTCGGTGCCCTCGTGCCCGCCGGTGACCAGCACGTTGCGCGCGCCCAGCTGGCGCAGCTGGTGGCCCCACTGCGCGGGGTCCTCGCTGCGGGCCAGGCGCGCGGCCTCGGGTCCGTTCGGGGTGATCAGCGTGGCGCGCGGCAGCAGGGCCTCGCGCGTGGCGTCGACGACCGCCTCGGTGGCCAGCGCCCCGCCGCCGCCGGCGACCATCACCGGGTCCAGTACCACCGGGATGTGCGGGTGTGCGCCCAGCAGTGCGGAGACGACGGTGACATTCTCCACCGAGCCGAGCATGCCGATCTTGATCGCCGCCACCTCGAGATCGGCTAGGGTGACCTCGATCTGGGCGCGCAGCTGCTCCGGTGGCAGCACGGTAAAGTCCACCACGTTGCGGGTGTCCTGCACGGTAATCGCGGTCATGGCCGTGGCCCCGTGCACGCCGAGGCGGGTGAAGGTGGTCAGGTCGGCCTGCAGACCCGCACCGCCGCCGGGGTCGGAGCCGGCAATGGTCAGCGCGATCGGGGGATGATTCATGAATGGGGGCTCCCGTGCTAAGGTTGCGCGCGCCCCGGCACCCCCGGGGCGTTCCTGTTCCGAATCCCGGGAGTGTACGCAGCATGAGCCACGAGTTCGAAGTCGAGTCCATCCGTCCCCTGGTCGCCGCCGCCAAGGCCGGCGGTACGCTGAATGCGGAGGTCGACCAGGCCCTGGCCGCGCTGGAGCAGGAGATCAACCGGATCGCCGCCGAGCTGCAGGTGGAGCACGTGGGTCCCGGGGTGGGCATGGCGGACATGAATGCCGAGCATGTCTATCGCCTGGTAATCCGCCAGCACGAGATCGACGTGACGCGGCACGAATGGAGCCTGTGGGTCTGCGATGCGCTGGATAACTGCGACTTCCGCGCTACCTGGCCGGTCACCGGCGCCGGGCGTCTGCGCCGCAAGCAGGTGACAGCCGTAGTGCCGGAGCTGGTGACGGGCTACCGCGATGCGGTCGTGGCCGCCGGCAAGGGGGATACCCCGGCTGGCCAGCGCCTGGCGCAGATCGCGGCGGTCTTTGAGTAACGCGGATCGCTCTACGCGCCAGGCGGCGTCAGCACTGTAAAGGTCAAGGGCGGTTGCACCACGAAGCGCACGAAGACACGAAGAAAGGGCGCAGGGCGTTTGCACCACAGAGTGCACCGAAGCCACGACGAAGATTGAGCGTTTTCGCTGGGGGCTGGCGGCTGGTGGTTTCTGGGGGTGTGTGCAGGTAACGTGGCCCAGGGCGCGGCTTGTACCCTTCGCTCGGTCCAATCAATTCGATCCGTCGAGCCTTCCTTTGATTTTCTTCGTTTCTTCGTTTCTTCGTTTCTTCGCGTGCTTCGTGGTGAAATCAGCTCACCGTGCCAAGGGCACGAAGCGTCTGGTAGCGCCTTAAGCTGCGCTGTCGGGGTCGCGCAGCGAGATGACCGGCCAGCCCTTGTTGCGGGCATGTTCCGCGAGGGTGGGGTCCGGGTCCACGGCCACCGGGCGGCCGACCTGCTCCAGCAGGGGGATGTCGTTGCGCGAGTCGCTGTAGAAGCTGGCCTGCGTGATGGTGCCCTCGGGATCCGGGTGATCGGCGAGGTGCTGGCGCAGGCGCTCGATCTTGCCCTCCTGAAAGCAGGGCACGCCGGTCAGTTCGCCGGTGAACTCCCCGTCTTCGCGTTCCTCCGCCAGGGTGGCGATCAAGTGGTCCACGCCGAGGAGGTCGGCAATCGGCTGGGTCACGAACTGGTTGGTCGCGGTGATGATGACCAGCTCGTCTCCGGCCTCGCGGTGCTTGTCCAGCAGACGCTGGGCGCCGGGGGCGATCATCGGCCGGATCAGCGTCTCGATGAACTGCTCGCGCCATTGTTCCAGCTGCGCGCGTGGGTGCTCGGCCAGCGGGCTGAACGCGAAGCGGCAGAACTCGTGGATGTCGAGGACGCCCGCGACATACTCCTGATAGAAGCGGTCATTGGTCTCGGCGTGGCAGGTCGGGTGCACGGCGCCCACCTCGGCCAGGAACTGGTTCCAGGCGTGATCGCTATCGCCGGCAAGAAGGGTGTTGTCGAGGTCGAACAGGGCCAGGGCCATGGGGTGATTCTCGGGTTGGCATGAGTCGGGCGAAAGTGTACCGGCGGGCGTGGCGGCCTGCAGCCTCGCATCCCCCGTCGGGCCCGCACCGGAGGCCGGGTAGGGGCTTTGCCGCCAGGGCGTCCGCTGTGGAACAATGCCAGTAATAGAAAAGCGTCTGGCTGATGCAAGTGATTGATTGTGACGGGTATCGCGCAAACGTAGGCATCATCCTGTGCAACGCGGAAAGACAGCTGTTCTGGGGCAAGCGGGTCGGTCAGGAGGCCTGGCAGTTCCCCCAGGGGGGCGTGCACGCGGAAGAAACGCCGGAAGAGGCGATGTACCGCGAGTTGCGCGAGGAGACCGGCCTGTTCCCCCGGCACGTCGAGGTGCTGGGCAGCACGCGTCATTGGCTGCGCTATCGCCTGCCGGAGCGCATGGTCCGGCGCCATCAACGCCCGGTCTGCATCGGCCAGAAGCAGCGCTGGTTCCTGCTGCGCATGGTCGGAGATGAGAACGACGTGGTGCTGAATGCAATGGAAACCCCGGAATTCGATGACTGGCGCTGGATCGATTACTGGCGCCCGGCGCGCGAGGTCGTGCACTTCAAGCGCCAGGTCTACCGCCGGGCGCTGTGCGAACTGGTGCCGCTGATGTTCCCCGAGCTGGATCAGGGGCGCGCCCGCGGTTCCGATAGCCGCACCCCGGAACCCTCGCTGAACCGCCCGTCGGTGTCGTCGCGTTGACGGTCCCGAAGCAGCCCTCGATGCTCGAGGTCCTGCGCCGCGTGGTGCAGGAGGTCAATGGTGCGGCCGATTTCTTCGAAGCACTGCACATCATCGTCACGCGGGTGAAGGCGGCGCTGGAGATCGATGTCTGCTCGATTTACCTGAAGTCGCCACAGTCCGGGCGCCTGGTGCTGATGGCCTCGGAAGGTCTGCGTTCGGAATCGGTGGGGCAGGTCGAGATGGACCCGTCGGAAGGCCTGGTCGGTCTGGTCGCCTCGCGCGCCGAGCCGGTCAACCTCGACAGCGCCCAGGATCACCCGCGCTTTCGCTACTTCCCGGAGACCGGCGAGGAGCACTTCCTCGCGTTCCTGGGCGTGCCGATCATCCATCAGCGCAGCCTGCTGGGCGTGCTGGTGGTGCAGCAGCACCAGGCGCGCAAGTTCGATGACGAACACGTCTCCTTCCTGATCACCCTGGCCGCGCAGCTGGCCGGGGCGATCGCCTACGCCGAGTTCAACGACGAGATCTCCTCCGAGACCCCGCTGATCGGTCATGTGAACGTCGAGGCCACCGGCATCGCCGGCTCGCCCGGCGTAGCCATCGGGCGCGCCGTGGTGGCCTACCGGCTGGCCGATCTCGATTCCATCCCGGATCGCGAGAGTGCCGGGGTGGACGGCGAGCTGGAGCACTTCAAGCAGGCGGTCGCGGAGACGCGCACCGAGATCGAGGACCTGAAGCAGCGTATGGGCGAGGCCCTGGGGCCGGACGAGCAGGTGCTGTTCGATGCCTACCTGATGCTGCTGGGGTCCGACTCGCTGGTGCACAAGACCGAGGCGCGCATCCGCAACGGCCAGTGGGCGCCCGCCGCGCTGCGCGACACGGTGCGCGAGAGCGTGCGGGTGTTCGAGGACATGGAGGACCCGTACCTGCGTGAGCGCGCGGCCGACGTGCGGGACCTCGGTCGGCGCGTGCTGTCGCATCTGCTGCCGGCGGATCGCAGCCAGGACGAGTTTCCCGAGGGCGGCATCCTGGTCGGGGACGACCTGACCGCGTCGCACCTGGCGGAGGTGCCGATCGAGCGGCTGGGGGCGATGGTCTCGGCCAAGGGGACCGGTTCCTCGCATATCGCGATCCTCGCGCGCGCGCTGAACATCCCGGCGGTCATGGGGGTGTCCGAGCTCCCTGTGGGCCGGCTGGAGGGGCGCGAGACCCTGGTCGACGGCTATCGCGGCCGGCTGTTCGTGAACCCCAACGCCGAGTTGCGCGCGGAGTTCGAGCGTCTGGTGCGCGAGGAGCGCGAGCTGGCGGAGGACCTGCGTGCGCTGGCCAAGGACGCGGCCGAGACCCGGGACGGGGTCGCCGTGCCGGTGCTGGCGAATTCCGGGCTGCTGGCGGACATCAAGCCGTCGCTGGAGTCCGGGGCCGAGGGGGTGGGGCTGTACCGCACCGAGGTCCCGTTCATGATCCGCGACCGCTTCCCCGGCGAGGAGGAGCAGGTCCAGCTGTACGAGCAGGTGCTCGCCTCCTTCGATCCCATGCCGGTGACCCTGCGGACCCTGGATATCGGCGGCGACAAGGCCCTGCCGTACTTCCCGGTCAAGGAGGACAATCCGTTCCTCGGCTGGCGCGGCATCCGCATCTCGCTGGACCACCCGGAGATCTTCCTGACCCAGCTGCGGGCGATGCTCAAGGCGAGCCGGTCGCACGACAACCTGCAGATCCTGTTCCCGATGATCTCGGCGCTGGACGAGCTGAAGGGGTCGATGAGCCTGCTCAACCGGGCGCGCGAGGAACTGCTGGACGAGGGCTTCCGCATCCCGATGCCGCGGGTCGGCGTGATGGTGGAGGTGCCGGCGGCGGTCTACATGTCGGAGATGCTCGCCCGGCGGGTGGATTTTCTTTCGGTGGGCACCAACGATCTGGTCCAGTACCTGCTGGCGGTGGATCGCAACAACGCCCGCGTGGCGCACCTCTACGACACCCTGCACCCGGCCTGCATCCACGCGCTGGAGACGATCACCGAGGGCTCGCACCGGGCCGGCAAGCCGGTCAGCGTGTGCGGGGAGATGGCGGCTGACCCGGCCGCGGTGATCCTGCTGCTGGGGATGGGGATCGACAGCCTGAGTGTCAGCGTGTCCTCGATCCCGCGGGTGAAATGGGTCATCCGCAGCTTCTCCACCGACCGCGCCGAGGCGCTGCTGGCGCAATGCCGGCTGCTGGAAAACGCCGATCAGATCCGCTCGCTGCTCAATAACGCCCTGGTCCAGGCGGGGCTGGGCGGTCTGGTGCGCGCCGGCAAGACCTGACGCCGGGAGTCCGTGTTCCGGCGCCCGCGGTTGTCCGGGGGACCCGCTATCCGTTGCGACTGGCTCGCCACAGCGCGATCAGCGCGCTCAGCAGGAAGATCCCGAGCACCACCCCGATGGCGATCAGGGCGTCGGGGATCGAGCGGTTGATCACCAGCACCACCGCGCCCACCAGGATGGGAACCGGCACCTCGTTGAACCAGCGATACCAGGTGTGATCGCGACGGTTCAGGTCGTCGCGGAAGTCGCGCACGATCTTGCCGCACCAGACGTGATAGGCGACCAGGATTGCGATCAGGGTCAGCTTGAAGTGCATCCACGGCTCGGCCAGATAGAACGAGCGATCCACCAGCATGGCCACGCCGAAGGCAATGGTGATCAGGGCGCCGGGGGTCATGATCCCGTAGAACAGCTTGCGCTCCATGATCTTGAAGCGCTCGTGGCCCAGGGCGTCCTCGGTCATCGCGTGATAGACGAACAGGCGGGGCAGATAGAACAGCCCGGCGAACCAGGTGACCATGAAGATCACGTGCAGGCTGAGGAACCAGTTGTAGGCTTGCATGGAGGTCCTTCTCGTCGGGCGGTGCCGGGCTTACGAGAGCCAGCGTTCCAGGTGGCGTTCGATCTGTTCGAAGTCCGGGTCGCCCAGCTTCTGATAGACGATGCGGCCATTCGGCGAGATCAGGAAGGTGGTCGGCGTCAGACGTACGCCGCCGTAGGCCTGGGAAAAGGCATCGTCGCTGTCGTGGATGACCTTGTAGGGCATCCCGCGATCCTCGCGCATGGCCTCCACGCGGTTGATCGGGTCGTAGGACAGCGCGACCGCGAGCAGCTCGAATCCCTTGTCCGCGTAGGTCTCGTGCAGGTGGATCAGTTCCGGGATCTCGCGAATGCAGGAGGGACAGTTGGTGGCCCAGAACGAGATCATCACCGGCCGTCCCTCGTAGTCCTCCAGCGACACCTGTTCGCCATCCAGTGTGGTGGCGGCGAAGGCGGGCGCCGGGCGCATGCCGTCGTCGGTCAGCCAGATGGTCGCGGCAATGGCGACCAGCGCGATGATGAAGATGCCTCCGAAGATGGCCTTGCGGTCGATCCTGACTTTGCTCATGAGGTGTGATCCGTTGATCGAATAGCCTGCAAATGTGGACTGGCAGGGCGGGCGTGCGTTCCGTGGCCCCGGCCAAGGCGGTATCATGCCGCAGCATGACGAATGCAACCAACAGCAAACCCATCCGCATCGGGGTTGTCGGTGCCACCGGCTATACCGGTGTGGAATTGCTGCGCCTGCTGGCGCGGCACCCGGCGGCCGATCTGCAGGTGGTGACCTCGCGGGGCGAGGCGGGCACGCCCGTGGCCGAACTGTTCCCGAGCCTGCGTGGCGCGGTCGACGCGGTGTTTCAGGCGCCGGATGAGGCTACCCTGGGCGAGTGCGACGTGGTCTTTTTCGCGACCCCGCACGGGGTGGCCCACGCGCTGGCCGCGCCCCTGCTGGAGCGGGGCACGCGCATCATCGATCTGTCGGCGGATTTCCGCATCCGCGATCCCGATCTGTGGGCGCAGTGGTACGGGCAGGCCCATGGCGCGCCCGAGTATCTGGGCGAGGCCGTGTACGGCCTGCCCGAGCTGAACCGGACGCTCATCCGCGATGCCCGCCTGATCGCGGTGCCGGGCTGTTATCCGACGGCCGTGACGCTTGCGGTTCTGCCCCTGCTGGAGGCCGGCCTGATCGATCCGGCGGACGTGATCGCGGATGCCAAGAGCGGTGTCAGCGGGGCTGGGCGCAAGGCGCAGATCGGCGGGCTGTTCGCCGAGGTGCAGGAGGACTTTCGTGCCTACGCCAGCGGCGGGCACCGGCACTGGCCGGAGATCCATCAGACGCTGAGCGGGGTGGCCGGGCAGTCCGTGGGGCTGATCTTCCAGCCGCATCTGGTGCCCATGACGCGCGGGATTCACGCGACCCTCTATCTGCGCCCGCTGGCGGCGGATGCGGACTGGCAGGTCTGTTTCGAGCAGCGCTACCGCGACGAGCCGTTTGTCGACGTGCTGTCGCCCGGGGCCCATCCGCAGACCTCCAGTGTGCGCGGCAGCAATGTCTGTCGGGTGGCGCTGGCGCAGCCGCCGCATTCCGGTCGACTGATGGTGCTTTCGGTGATTGACAACCTGGTGAAGGGCGCGGCCGGGCAGGCCGTGCAGAACATGAACCTGATGTTTGGCCAGCCGGAAACCGCAGGCCTGGACGCGCTGCCGGTCTTCCCCTGATGCCGGGTCTGGCCGCATGAGTATTCCGGTGCCGCGTCTGCCCCGGCGGCCGCGGATCCCGGCTCGGCGGCGGGCGTCCGGACGGCGCCGCGGAACGTGGTGGGCCGGCCTGCTGACAATCGCGCTGGTCCTGGCTGCGGTCGCCGGGGGACTGGGCTGGCTGGCCAGCGAGCGACACGACGGGACGGCGGGTGTGGAACCGCAGGCAGGGATCGACGCCCTGCGGGCGGACCTGGAGCGGGAGGTCGCCGCGCGCCAGACCGCCGAGGAGGCGCTGCGCCGCGCCGAGCAGCACCTGGCAATCAAGGAGGCCGAGCTGGCGGCCTATGCCGGTGACATCGAGCGCCAGGAGAAAGAACTGCAGACGTTGCGCGACGAACTGGCGTTTTATCAGCGTCTCGCGGAAGGCTCGGGCGAGGACGGTCTGGGCATCCGGGCCCTCCGGTTGCAGCCGACCGGGCAGTCCGGTGTGTTCGATGTCAGCTTTCAGCTTTACCGTCCGGGGCTGGGCCGCTCGGTGGATCTGCGCTGGTCGCTGGAGGTGGACGGCCTCGCGGCGGACGCGGAAGAGCCGAGCACCCTGGATGCCGAGGCGCTGGGGCTGGATTCCGGGCGTACGCTGGAAGAGCTGCGGTTGCTGCGGCATCAGCGCGTCCGGATCCGGCTGCCGGAGGGCTTCGAGCCGCAGCACCTGACGTTGCGCGCGAGCGCCGAAGATGACGAGGAACTGGATCCGGTTTCCGAACGGGCCGACTGGGATCGCCTGCTGGAGGGCATGCAATGATGGGACGCAAGAAGGGCCGCCGGGCGGGCAAGGTGGACACGCTGGTTGGGCGCAATACGGTGATCCATGGCGATGTCGAGTTCGGGGGCGGGTTGCACATCGAGGGTCGCGTGATCGGCGATATCCGGGCCACCACCGATCCTTCCGCCGTTCTGGTGGTGGCGGACGGGGGCGTGATCGAGGGCCATATCGCGGTCCCGCACCTGCTGATGAACGGAGAGGTGCAGGGCGATGTCCATGTAGGCGAGCATGTGGAACTCGGCGAGACGGCCCGTCTGGTGGGCAATCTCTACTACACCATGCTGCAGATGGCAGAAGGCGCGCAGATCGACGGCCTGCTCAAGCGGGTGGATCACCCGCTCCAGGGTGAACTGGAGGGGCCTGGCGAGACCCAGGCCCTGACCAATCCCACGGAAGGTGGGCATTCTTGACTCTGGGGCTCAGTCTTCCGTAGCGTGAATGAAAATGATTATTACAGGAGGCCCCGAATGTCCGAGCCCATGACGTCCGAAGCGGAGATGGACATCGAAATCCCCAGCCCGCTGATCTTTACCGATGCCGCGGCCACCAAGGTGAAGGGGCTGATCGAGGAAGAGAACAACGACAACCTGAAGCTGCGCGTATTCGTCAGCGGCGGCGGTTGCTCCGGCTTCCAGTACGGCTTCACCTTTGACGAAACCGTGGGTGATGGCGACACCGTGGTCGAGAATGGCGGGGTGACCCTGCTGATCGATCCGATGAGCTTCCAGTATCTGGCCGGCGCCGAGATCGACTACACCGAGGGCCTGGAGGGCGCGCAGTTCGTCATCCGCAACCCGAACGCCACCACGACCTGCGGCTGCGGCTCCAGCTTCTCGGTCTGAAGCCGACCGCAAGCGACTCAGGCGAAGGCCCGATCCGGTGGATCGGGCCTTTTTTGTTACCGGCCCTGGTCCGCGGGGTCGGTGGGGCGGGCGTGGCCGGGGATGATGCAGCCGAGTACCCGCGGCCCACGCGCACCGGTTACCTCGGGAAGATTGCCGGGCTCCCCCGCAAGGGTGCGGGCCGCCAGCCACGCAAATGCGGCGCCTTCCACCTGTTGCGGAGGGATGCCATGGCGTTCGGTGGACTCCACGCGGGTATCGGGCAGAGCCTGCGCCAGGCGCTGCATCAGGTAGCGGTTGTGCGCGCCGCCGCCACACACCAGCAGGCGGGCGGGCGGCTGCGGATCCAGATGCGTCAGGGCGCGGCGTACGCCTTCCACCGTCAGTTCGGCCAGGGTGGCCTGGAGGTCCGCGGGCCGGAGCTGGTCGAGGCGGTCACCCGCGACATGGCGCAGCCACGCGGGGGAAAAGTACTCGGGTCCCGTGCTCTTGGGCGGGGGGCGCCGGAAGAACGGGTCCTCCAGCAGTCGGGCCAGTAGCTCGGGGTCGGGTGTTCCGCTGCGTGCCCAGTCACCATCCCGGTCGAACGGGGTCGAGTGGTGGCGCCGGTTCCAGTCGTCCATCAGGGTATTGGCGGGTCCGCAGTCGAAGCCGATCACGGGTGCCCCGGGTGGCAGCCAGGTGACGTTGGCGATGCCTCCGAGGTTCAGCACCGCGCGCGTCTCGTCCGGTGCGCCGAACTGCATCGCATGAAAGCCGCAGGCCAGCGGGGCACCCTCGCCCCCGGCGGCGATGTCGCGCGGGCGAAACTGGGCCACGGTGTCGATCCCTGTGGCCTCCGCAATACGGAACGGATCTCCGATCTGCCAGGTGAAGGGCGGTTCGGCGTCCGGGGCGTGGTGAACGGTCTGTCCGTGACTGCCGATCGCGCGAATCGCGCCGGGTGCCAGGCCGGTCTGGTCGAGCAGGGTCTGGACCGCGCGGGCGAACAGCATCCCCAGACGTGCGTCCAGCATCCCGAGGTGCCGGTATTGCACGGCCTCGCTGGTGGCGGCGGTCGCCAGTTCCAGGGCCAGGTCGTCGGGGTAGTCCAGCTGGCAGTGATCCACGACGGTGACGGCCCCGTCCTCGCGGATCTCGGTGAGGACGGCGTCCACGCCGTCCCGGCTGGTGCCGGACATCAATCCGATAAAGCGTTGTGTCATGCGCGTGTTCCTCAGGCCGTGTTGGACCCATTCTGGACCACGGCCGTGTTTCGCGTCTGTCCGGGCCTCGCGGTATCCTTGCGCGCGTCCGGCCCGCCCGGCCGGTTCTCCGATCTCGAACAAGGGGCGACATGGAACTCGAAGACCAGCTGGCCGTGATTCGTCGCGGCGCCGATGAAATCCTGCTCGAGGACGATCTCGTCGAGCGTCTCAAGACGGGCCGCCCCTTGCGGATCAAGGCGGGATTCGACCCCACCGCCCCGGACTTGCACCTGGGCCATACGGTGCTGATCAACAAGCTGCGCCAGCTGCAGGATCTGGGGCACCATATCCTGTTCCTGATCGGCGATTTCACCGGCCGCATTGGCGATCCCTCGGGCAAGAACGCCACGCGCCCGCCGCTGTCCAGCGAGGATATCGAGCGCAATGCCGCGACCTATCGCGAGCAGGTGTTCCGCATCCTCGATCCCGAGCGTACGGAGGTCGTCTTCAATTCCACCTGGATGGAACCGCTGGGCGCCGCAGGCATGGTCCAGCTTGCCTCGCGCCAGACCGTGGCGCGCATGCTCGAGCGCGACGACTTCCACAAGCGCTACACCGAACACCAGCCGATCGCGATCCACGAGTTCCTGTACCCCCTCATCCAGGGCTACGACTCCGTGGCGTTGAAGGCGGACATGGAGCTCGGGGGGACTGACCAGAAGTTCAATCTCCTGGTGGGCCGCGAACTGCAGAAGCAGGAAGGGCAGCCACCCCAGGTCATCCTCACCATGCCGATCCTGGAGGGACTCGACGGCGTCCAGAAGATGAGCAAGTCCCTGAACAACTATATCGGCGTCCAGGATTCTCCTGACGACATGTTCGGCAAGCTGATGTCGATCTCCGATGACCTGATGTGGCGTTATTTCGAGCTGCTCAGTCTGCGGCCCATGCATGACATCCGCGAGGCTCGGCGTGCGGCCGGTACCGGGGAGCGCAACCCGCGTGACATCAAATTCGAGCTCGGCCGCGAACTGGTCGATCGCTTCCACGGCCCGGGGCGTGGCGAAAAGGCCCAGGCGCGCTTCGTCGAGCGCTTCCAGAAGCAGATCGTCCCGGAGGATCTTCCCCGGGTCACCGTCGCGGTCCCGCCCGACGGCATGCTCCTGCCCAATGTCCTCAAGGGGGCGGGGCTGGTTGCCTCCACCTCCGAGGGGCGCAACATGCTCCGGCAGGGCGCAGTCCGCATCGATGGCGAACGCGTGGAGGACGCCGGACGTAGCCTGGAGCCGGGCCAGACTCTGGTGATGCAGGTCGGAAAACGCCGTCTGGCGCGGGTCACCCTGGAGCCTGAAAGCGGTGCCTGATCCGCGTTGCAAAAATATTTCGCGAATCCTCTTGACCGATTTCTGTCACCCCCTATAATGCGCGCTCACCGAACGGCAGCGCCGCTTCGGAGATCCGCAGAAACCGGGCGGATCGACCCGCTCCA